>JBAZPK010000150.1:0-5997 GCA_041648235.1 Thermoleophilia bacterium | reverse complement strand
CGCGCCAGTCGTCCGGAGTGTTGACGTTGAAGAACGGGTCGGCCGTCGTGAACGGGACCGTGGCCACCCGTACCTCCGGCAGAAGGTCGAGGATACTGTGTGTCCCGCGCGCGAGGAGACGCTCGATGTGGGGCAGGCAGCCCGGGCCGTAGACGGCGTGCAGGGGCTCGAGGTGGTCGTCGACGATCGGGAGGGCGATATCGGCTCCGGCGAACGCCGCGAGCACGCGCCGCACCGCCGCCGGGTCAGGGAAGGCCACGTCGGCGGCGAGCACGAAGACCGGTCGGTCGAAGTGCCTGAGCAGCGAGCCGATGCCGGCCAGGGGTGAGCCCGTGACGACGTCGGGCACGATCTGGATGCGCGGCGGAAGGGGCTCGGGGATCTGGCCGGGGCCGCGCAGCGACAGCGCGACGGTCGGGAAGAGGTCGTGCAGGAAGAGGAGGTTGCGCTCGAGCAGCGTCGCGCCGCCGAGGCGCAGCCGGCGTTTGTCGCGCCCCATGCGCCGCGCCTCGCCGCCGGCCAGCACCGCGCCGATGACCACCGCACCCGCCTCGTCCACGTCAGGATGTGTCACGATGCCGCAGTGTAGCGCATGTCCTTGACTCTGCCGGGGCCGGCGATAACATGCCCGTACAGTGGGCGACCCTATCCGCATGGCGGAATGCATCCCGCGCCCGGCGGCGGCGCGCCGCCGCCGCCGGGCGAGCGAAGATCGGAGGTCTGACAAGCATGGGTGAGGTCAAGAGACTGACCAACAGTACGACCGGCGGCCCTCTCTTCGTCGACGTCGAGGACGGCAGGATCGTGCGCATGTTCCCCATCGACCTGGACGACGACGACAAGGGCGACTGGGTGATCGAGGCGCGCGGCCGCCGGTTCACGCCGCCGCGGCGCACCACACTCTCGCCACACGCGCAGGCGCAACGCTCCATGGTGTACTCGCCGAAGCGTATCCTGACGCCGCTCAAGCGTGTGGATTTCGACCATAAGGGCGCCCGCAACACCCGCAACCGCGGCGTCTCGGGCTACGAGCCCGTCAGCTGGGAGACGGCGCTCGACATCGTCGCCGACGAGGTCGAGCGCTGCCACCGCGAGGTCGGGCCCGGCTCCGTCATGACGACCGAGAGCTCCCATCATCTGTGGGGTAACATCGGCTACCGCCACAGCGCCTACAACCGCTTCCTCAACCTCATGGGGTTCGCGCACTGCGCTCACAACCCCGACAGCTGGGAGGGCTGGCACTGGGGCGCCATGCCGATGTGGGGCAACAGCCACCGCCTCGGCATCCCGGAGCAGTGGGACCTGCTCGAAGACGCCCTCAAGCACAGCGAGATGGTCGTCTTCTGGTCCGCCGACCCCGAGACCACGGGCGGCGGCATCTACTCCGCTTTCGAGAGCACCTGCCGCCGCTTCTGGATGAAGGAGCTCGGCCTCAAGATGGTGTTCGTCGACCCCTACTTCAACCACACCGCCGAGCTGTTCTCGGACAAGTGGTTCGCGCCGCGCCTCGGCACCGATGTGGCCTTCGGCCTGGGCATCGCGCACACCTGGTTCGCCGAGGACCTGTACGACAAGGAGTACGTCGCCGAACGGACCACAGGGTTCGACGAGTGGAAGGGCTACGTGCTCGGCACCAGCGACAACGTGCCCAAGACGCCCGAGTGGGCCGAGGGCGAGTGCGGCATCCCGGCCCGTGAGATCCGCGCCCTGGCCCGCGAGTGGGGCGCCAAGAAGACGATGCTCGCCGCCGGCGGCCTCGGCGGCTGGGGCGGCGCCTGCCGCTCGGCCACGGGCAACGAGTGGGCGCGCACCATGGTCGCCCTGGCCGCCATGCAGGGCTACGGCAAGCCGGGGAGCAACATCTGGGGCACCTCCCAGGGCGCGCCGAGCAACGAGCAGTTCCTGTTCCCGGGCTATGCCGAGGGCGGCATCTCCGGCGACCCCGAGAAGTCGGCGTCCGCGTATCGCTGGACGTACCGCATGTTCGCGGAGGGCACAGGCTCGCACCCGACCGTCAATACGCACGACTCCCCCGAGGGCCAGGCCATCCCGCGCCTGCGCATCCCCGAGGCGATGATGCACGAGCCCTTCGAGTGGCGCGGCAAAGGCTTCTGCGGCTCGTCCATCGAGAGCCAGATGCAGAAGTACCAGTACCCGGCCCCTGGCTACCCGTTCATCGAGATGTACTGGCGCTACGGCGGTTCCTTCTTCGGCACCATGCAGCAGACCAACCGTTACGTGAAGGCTTACCAGGAGGGCAAGGTCAGCTTCGTCGTCAACCAGAGCATCTGGATGGAAGGCGAGGCCAAGTACGCCGACCTCATCCTGCCGGCCTGCACTAACTTCGAGCGCTGGGACATGAGCGAGTTCGCCAACTGCTCGGGGTACATCCCGGACAACTTCATCCAGACCAACCACCGCGTGATCGTCTTCCAGAAGAAGTGCATCGAGCCGCTCGGCGAGAGCAAGTCGGACTACGACATCTTCGCCGCGGTCAGTGAACGCATGGGCATCGGCGACCTCTACACCGACGGCGGCCGCGACGAGTACGACTGGTGCAAGCTGTACTTCGCCGCCACCGACCTGCCCAAGCACATCACCTGGGAGGAGTTCGAGAAGAAGGGCTACTTCGTCGTGCCCTTCCCCGAGGACCACGTGTCGACCCCGGCGATGCGCTGGTTCGCGGAGGGCCGCAAACGCGACACCCCGGACTGGGGGCCGAGGCCCGGCGACACGATCGGCTTGAAGGGCCTGCAGACGGCGTCCGGCAAGATCGAGTTCGTCAGCTCGGCGCTCAAACGTCTCGAGCGGGACGTGGTGGACCCGGAGCGCCCGCCGCTCGGGCCGCAGTACATCCCCAGCTGGGAGGGCCACCGGACCGAGGAGCTGTACGGCACCTACCCGCTGCAGATGGTGAGCCCCCACCCGCGCTTCAGCTTCCATACCATGGGCGACTCCAAGGGGAGCTGGCTCAACGAGGTCAAGGACCACCGCGTCCTCAAAGACGACGGCCACTACTACTACGTGATGCGCCTGAATGCCGCGGACGCGGCGGCGCGGAGCATCGCCGAGGGCGACCTCATCCGCGCCTTCAACGATCGCGGCGAGGTGATCCTCTGCGCCCAGGTCACCGAGCGCCTGGCTCCCGGCACGGTGCACGCTTACGAATCCTGCGCGGACTATCTGCCGCTCGGCAAGCCGGGTGAATCACCCGACATCGCCGGGTGCGTCAACCTCCTCACCAGCAAGCGGTTCATCACGCCGACCTCCACGGCGATGTCCAACAACTCGTGTCTGATCCAGGTCGAGAAGTGGGAGGGCGAGGCCCAATGAAGAAGTGGCACCTGATCATCGACGTCGCCCGCTGCCACGACTGCAACGATTGCTTCCTGGCCGACAAGGATGAGTTCGTCGACAACGAGTTCCCGCCGTACTCGGCCGCCCAGCCCTGGCATGGCCAGCGCTGGATGGACATCAAACGCAAGGAGCGCGGCCAGTACCCGATCGTGCAGGCGGCGCACCTGCCGATGCCGTGCATGCACTGTGACGAGGCGCCGTGCCTCACCTCCGACGGCGCCGTGTACAAGCGCGAGGACGGGCTGGTGATCATCGACCCGGTGAAGGCCGCCGGCCGCCGGGAGATCGCCACCAGCTGCCCCTACAACGCCATCTACTGGAACGAGGAGAAGCAGCTCGCCCAGAAGTGCACCGGCTGCGCCCACCTGCTCGACGGCGGCTGGACGGAGACGCGCTGCTCGCAGGTCTGCCCCACGGAGGCCATCAAGCTGGTGCTCGCCGAGGAGCCCGAGATGGCCGGCCGCGTGGCGGATGAAGGCCTCGAGCGCTACCGTGACGGCCTCGGGACCAAGCCGCGCGTGTACTACCGGAACCTGCACCGCTGGACGAAGGCATTCATCGCCGGGGCGGTCGTGTATGGTGACAGCGACGAGTGTGCCGAGGGCGCCACGATGACCGTGGCGCTCGGCGGGCGCCCGGTCGGTGAGGCCGCGAGCGACAACTTCGGCCAGGTCCTGGTCGACAAGCTGGAGCCCGGCACGGAGTACGCCGTGACGGTCGCCGCGACCGGCTACCGGCCGGCCGTCTTGACCGTCACTCCGGGCGCCGCGAGCGTCAACCTCGGCGCCGTCGTGCTTGAGAAGGCGTGACCTCGCAGGGGTCGGGTCAGGCCGGGGGGGAAGGCTGATGGCCGTGGCCGAGGGCGGCGAGCGGGGCGACGCCGGGAGCATGCAGGTGATCACGCGGGCCGCGGCCGTGCTGGGGGCGCTGGCCGAAGCCGGCGGCGCTCTGAACCTGGCGCAGCTCACGGCCGGCACGGGCCTGCCAAAGACCACCGTGCACCGGCTCTGCCGGGCTCTCGAGGCGGTGGGCTACGTGGCCGTCGACAAGGCGAGCGGCCGCCGTGAACTCGGACGCGGCCTGCTGCGGCTGGCGGTCATCGGACGGCGCGACTTCCCCACGGTGCTCGAGCCGTATCTGGCGGGTCTCTCCGACGCTCTCAACGAGACCGTGGACCTCGCGGTGCTCGACGGCGGGCGGGTGCTCTTCCTCGCCCAGCACCCCGCCCCGCACCGGGAGCTCATGGCCATCGCCAGGGTCGGGGAGCACTTCCCCGCCTCCAGCATGGCCAGCGGCAAGGTCCTGCTGGCGCGGCTGCCCGGTGACGAGCTGCGCCGGCGGCTGCCGCGCGGGCCTGAGCCGTCGCCGACCGGCGGCGCGAAGCCTCGGGCGGCCTTGCTGGCCGAGCTCGACGAGATCCGCGCCACGGGGCTCGGCTACGAGCGTGAGGAGCTTCGGCACGGCATCTGCGCCGTGGCGGTCGCCGTCACCGACGTCGACGGCGCCGCGGCGTCGATCGCGGTGCCGATGCCGGCCTCGCGGTTCGAGGACAGTCAGCTCCGGGTGGCAGAGGCGCTGCTCAGTCTGCGCGACGAGATCCAGCAGACCCTGAGGGGTGGGGGCGGCGCGGGAGGGGGCGCCGGATGAACGTCTTCGACATCGCCGGCCGGTACGTCCTCGTGGTGGGGGCCGGCGGCCTCGGCCGCGCACTCGCCATCGGGTTCGCGGAGCATGGCGCCCGCGTGGCCGTGGCCGATCTCGACGCAGAGCGCGCCGTCGCCGTCGCCGCCGAGCTGCGGCGGCTCGACCCGACGGCGTGCAGCCTGGCCATCGATGTGACCGACGAGGCCTCGGTGCGGGCCGCGGCGGCGGAGCTGGCCGCGGCGTGGCCGCGCCTCGACATCCTCGTGAACGCCGCGGGCATCACCTACCGCAAGCGGGCCGAGGACCTCGCCGCCGAGGAGTGGCGGCGGGTGCTCGACGTCAACGTCACCGGCACCTTCCTCTGCTGCCAGGCGTTCGGCGCCGAGATGGCCCGCCAAGGGAGCGGCGCCATCGTCAACCTGTCGTCGGTGCGCGGGCGGTTCGGATCGCCGGCCGGGCAGACCGAGTACTCGGCCAGCAAGGGCGCCGTCGACGCGCTTACGCGCTCGCTCGCCGCCCAGTGGGCGCCGTCCGGCGTCCGCGTCAACGCCGTCGCGCCCACCTTCGTCGAGACCGACCTCACGCGGGCGGTGCTCGCCGACGAGGCTTTCGTCGCGACGCTGCGCGCGAGCATCCCGCTGGGCCGCTGGGCCGACGCGGCCGATATCGTCGGGCCTGTGCTCTTCCTCGCCTCCCCGGCGGCCGGCTTCGTCACCGGGCAGGTGCTCTACGTCGACGGGGGCCTGACGGCGCGTAGTTGAGGGCGCCGGCGCGGCACTTGAGCGCCGGCCCTGGCGAAGCGCGTGGGCCGGCGTGGGCCCGACTCTCGGGCGCCGCGCCGATCTCGCTGGTGACGGCGCCGCGCCCGGGCTCACGCCGCCGCTGCTCGTGGCCTACAATCGCGGCGACGTGCCGACCATCATCCTCGACAGCCGCAGCGCCGCCAAGGCCGGCGAACCCCAGCGCCCGGGCGCCCGCCGGGCGCTCGCCGGGCCG
>JBAZPK010000149.1:0-6003 GCA_041648235.1 Thermoleophilia bacterium | reverse complement strand
TGGAGCTGCGCCGCGCCCGGCACGCGCGGCGCCGGGCGCAGGCGGGCGGAGCCGGCGCTACCGGGTGACCGGGGCCGGCTCTGCCGGCGCGGCCGCCATCAGCGCCTTGCGATCCTCCACCTTCTCCCAGCGCGCGTCCCACACACCTTCGAGCACGGGGGTGGAGGCGTCGAAGAGGCCGGCCACGCCGATGCGGCCGCGTTCCGCTTCGCAGTCCTCGCAGTGGCACTCGAAGCGGTAGTCGTCCGGCTCCACGTACCTGCTGATGACGCCCTCGTAGTTGCGGAGGATCACCTGGTGGTGCGCCGCGGAGATCACGTACTGCGGGATCACCGGCGTCTTCCCGCCGCCGCCGATGGCGTCGATGATGTACGTGGGGACGGCGAACCCGGTGGTGTGGCCACGCAGGCTCTCGTAGATCTCCAGGCCCTTGCTCACCGAGGTGCGGAAGTGCCCCGTGCCCTCGGCCAGGTCGCACTGGTAGAAGTAGTAGGGCTTGACGCGGATCTGCACCAGGCGGCGGACCAGCTTCGTCATCACCTTCGCGCAGTCGTTCACGCCCCGCATCAGCACCGTCTGGTTGCCCAGCGGGATGCCGGCGTCGGCCAGCAGGGCGCAGGCCCTGGCCGCCTCCGGCGTGACCTCCTTGGGGTGGTTGAAGTGCGTGTTCACGTAGAGCGGGTGGTACTTCTTGAGCATCGCCACCAGCTCGGGCGTGATGCGCTGCGGGCACACCACTGGCATGCGCGTGCCGAGGCGGACGATCTCCACGTGGCCGATCTCGGTCACGCGCTGCAGCAGCCACTCGAGCCTCTCGTCCGAGAGGGTCAGCGGGTCGCCCCCGCTCAGGAGGACGTCGCGCACGTCGGGGTTGCGCCTGATGTACGTGAAGGCGTCCTCGTAGTCCTGCTCGGAGGTGGCTCCCTCGCTTTCGCCGACGATGCGCCGCCGGGTGCAGTGCCGGCAGTACATCGAGCACATCTCGGTGGTGATGAACAGCACCCGGTCCGGGTAGCGGTGCGTGATGAGCGCCGTCGGCGAGTCGATGGTCTCGGCGATGGCATCCTTCATCTCAGCCTTGCCGACCGTCAGCTCCAGGGGCGAAGGGACCCCCTGCACGCGCACGGGGCAGGCCTCGTCGGTGGGGTCCATGAGCGACACGTAGTACGGCGTCGCCGCGACACGGAACCTGCCCATGCAGGCGTCCAGGTCGGCGCGCTGCCGGCCGTCGAGGTCGAGCGCCTGGGCGAACTCGTCGGTCGTGGTCAGGCGGTGCCGCACCTGCCAGCGCCAGTCGTTCCACTGGGCGTCGGTCACATCTTTGAAGAGCGGGATCTCTCTGCGGTCGCGTTGCATCTCGGGTCCTCCTCGCGGGGTCACCGCCTCGCGCATCCGTCATCGGGGCGATCGTGCCTGCGGCGAAGCTCTACAGGCCCGCCTCTTCGGCGATGCGCGCGACCACGGCGCGGAGCTGGCCGGGCAGCGTCACGGTCCGCAGTCCCGGAAGATGCATGGCAGGTGCCGGCCGCCGGCTACAGGGCCGGCGCGCCGTCGGCCGCGAGGGGCGCGGGCAGGGCGAAGACGCCGTCGACCTCGAGGAGCATGCCGGCGAGGAGCGGAGCCCCGACCGTTACTCGAGTCGGGTACGGCTCGTGGAAGTACTGGCGGTACACCTCGTCGAAGGCGGCGAAGCCGCCGAGGTCGGCCAGGTGGACGCCGATGCGCACGGCGTCCTCGGCGTGGGCGCCGGCAGCCGCGGCGACCAGGAGCAGGTTCTCCAGGGTCCGGCTGGCCTGGGTGCGGAAGTCGTCGCCCACGAGCGCCCCGGTCTGAGGGTCGAAGGCTCCCTGGCCGGAGGTGAACAGCATCTGGCCGCACACGACGGCCTGCGAGTAGGAGGCATGGGACGGCAGAACCCCCTCCGGCAGGGCGACGGTCCGCTTCACAGGGGGCGGCGATTGTGACATGGCACGCTCCTTTGTCTGCGCGATCGATCCCGGCGGGATGACGATCGGCGCGGCCGGCCCCCGCCTCCGTCCCGCCGGAGCGGCGGGACGGAGGCGGAGCGCGTAGCGCCTCGGCCGGCGACGCGGCTGCTAGTTGGCGAGCCACACCTGTTCGAGGAGGGACAGGTTGCCGTCCGGCCACGGCACGAAGTTCATGAGCTTCTTCGTTGCGCCGGTCGCGCCCATGGGCATCGCCAGGATGACGAACGGGCCGCGATCCCAGAGGATCTGCTGCGCCTGCTGGTAGAGCTCGGCGCGCTTGGCTTCATCGACCTCGCTGCCGATCTTCTTGACGATCGAATCGAACTCGGGGTCGCTCCAGTGGCCCTCGTTCCAGATCGCGTCCGTGACGTAGGAGAACTGCCAGAACACGAGTGGCGTCGCGCGCGTCACCCAGGTGGTGACACCGAAGTCGTTTTCCAGCCACGACTCGGGCCCCGTGCCGTAGTAGACATCGGGCGGGCTCTTCTGGATATCGACGGTGACGCCGATCTTCTTCATCTGCTCCTGCCACGCCACGGCGAACTCGGGCATGTCGGCGTCGTCCGCGACGTAGACCTTCATCTTGAGGTCGCTCTTGCCGGCCTCCGCGAGCAGCTTCTTCGCGCCCTCGGGGTCGTAGACCGGGGTTTGGTCCCAATAGTAGGCGCCGTAGAGCGGCCCGACGATGGTTCCGTTCCCCACGGTGGTCAGCCCGGGGCGCACCAGGTCGGCCAATCCCTGGTAGTCCGTGCCCATTCGCAGTGCCAGCCTCACCTTGGGGTCGGCGGCCGGATGGCCCGCGTCGCTGCGCAGGTGCAGGGTGTAGGCCGTGTTCGCGAGGCTGACAAAGAGCTGCAGGTTGGGATCGGCCTTGACGCGATCTGCCTGGGGCACCGTGAGATCCTGGACCACGTCCAGCTGCCCGCCGACCAGCCCGTCGATCAGGCTTCCCGTGTCGGGCACGATGTGGTAGACGATACTGTCGAGGTAGGGCAGCTGCGTACCGTTCGCGTCCTTGGCGTAGTAGTACGGATTGCGTTCGAGGACGATCCTGTCCTCGGCCTTGTACTCCTTGATGAAGTAGGGGCCGCTGCTGACGAACTCAGCCCCTGGATCCTTCACCGACGCGGAGAGGATCGCCGCATGGAAGTCGGCGGCATCCTTCGGAAACTCAGGGTTGGGCGCCTTCATCTCAAAGACCACGTGCGTCGCATCGGGCGCCGTCACGCTGGTGATGTTCTGGAAGATGCTCACCATGGCCGTACCGAGCTTCGGGTCGCGGGCGCGGTCGTACGTGTAGACGATGTCGTCCGCCGTGACCGGATCGCCGTTGTTGAACTTGGCGTCCGTGCGGATCGTGAAGGTCCATGTCTTGGCGTCGGCGGAACCCTCCCATGCCGTCGCGATATCCGGAGCGACCTCCCACTTCGCGCTCAGCCTGACCAACCAGCTATAGACCTGCTGGTTGACCTTGAGCTGGGACATGGTGTTGGTGAAATGCGGGTCCATCTCGCCGGTAGGCTGGATCCCGACGTTCAGGGTACCGCCAACGACCGGCTCCCCCGCCCCGGCGCTCCCGGACGCCGCCGGAGTGGCGGTGGTGTCGGAAGAGCCACCGCACGCGCTCACGGCGATCGCGATCGCGACGAGCGCCAGACCGCTCACGATCAGCATCGTCGCCTTCCGCCAACGTCCGCGCTCGAGCTCTGTCGTGTACTGCATGCCTTCTGTCCCCCTTGTCGTGGCTCGATGAGCCTTCGAGTTCCGGCGCGCTCGGTCGATGCGTCGACGCGGGCACCCGGGCCCCTCTACTGCCGCGAGAACTCTACGTACGCCGGACGTCCGGACCGCTGGACTCGGCGTGCCGCCCCTGTCTCATCCGCTTCACACCGCGACCATCAGCACCTCCAGGACGGAGCTCCGTACGACCTGCCGAGACCCCGAACGATCGCTGCCAGGCATTGCGCTCACTTGTAGGCGATCCTGGGATTCAGCCAGGCGTAGATGACATCGGCCATCAGATTGGCGATACCGACGACGACCACGATCAGCATGACCACGTCCATGACAAGGGGCAGATCACGTCGCTGGATGGCGAACACCAGCAGGCGCCCAAGCCCGGGATAGCCGAACACCGTCTCGGTCACGACCAGCCCGCCAACGAGCCACCCCATCGAGTTCCCGATGACCGTCACCGTCGGCAGCAGGGAGTTCCTGAGCACGTGGGTGCGCATGACCTTCCCCCGCGGCAGCCCCTTGAGATAGGCGGTACGCACGTAGTCGGCCTGGAGCACCTCGACGGTGCTCGACCTGGTCATGCGCGTGATGTAGGCGATCATCGTCAAAGACACCGTGATCGCCGGCAGGATCAGCATCCGGACGTCGAGCGAGAATCCCGAGGCGAAGTCCCCGCCGGACTGCGCCGGCAGCCATTGGAGCTGCAGGGCGAAGACGTAGATGAGGACGAGGCCCGTGACGAACTCAGGGAGGCCGACAAACGACAGCGCCCCGATCGAGATGGAGTGGTCGACCCAGGTGTTGCGTCGGGTCGCGGCGATCGTTCCGAGGAGGATGCCGATAGGCGCGTACAGCGCCAGAGCTATGCCGGCGAGCACCAGCGACCGCCCGAGCCGCTCCATCACGAGGTCGAGAATGGGCGCACTCATGACGACCGACGTGCCCCAGTCACCCGTGACGAAGCCGGCGAGCCAGGAGAAGTACTGCACGATCAAAGGATGGTCGAGGCCCAGCTCGACGCGCAGATTGGCCATCGCCTCTTTCGTCGCGAACATGCCGAGGATGACCGCCGTGATATCCCCAGGCAGGACGCGCAGGATCAGAAACAGGATCACCGACGCCGCGAGCATCGAGACGAGCACAAAGCCCAGTCGCCTCAGGATGAAACGGCCCACCTACTCCCCCCTCGGTCGGCTGGTGCTGATGGTCTGAGCTTCGAACTCGCGAAGAGTGTCGAGCGGGATGTGGCAGTAGATCCAGTGGCCGCCGCCGCCATCTTGCCACGGTGGTTCCTGTGTCGAGCAGATCTCGCCGAGGCAGCGCGGACAGCGGGGATGGAACCTGCAGCCTGACGGCACGTCGATCGGGGTCGGGACGCTCCCTTCGAGCCGGATGTTCGCCTGGAGCACATCCGGGTCAGCCACCGGGATGGCCGACAGGAGCGCCTCAGTGTACGGGTGGAACGGCGGGGTCAGGACCCTCGTGGCCGCTCCCCACTCCACCATGTGGCCGAGGTACACGACCGCGATCACATCCGACAGATGCTGGACCGCCGAAAGGTCGTGAGAGATGAACAGGTAGGACGTGCCCCGCTCGGCCTGAAGACCCAGCAGCAGGTTCATCAGGGCGCCCTGGACGGAGACGTCCAGCGACGAGATGGGTTCGTCGCAGAGGACGAGCTCGGGGTCGGCAGCGAACGCGCGAGCGATCGCGACCCGCTGCCGTTCACCCTGGCTGAGCTCGCCGGGCTTACGACCGAAGTAACTTGCCGGGAGCTGCACCGCCTTGAGGAGCTCGATCGACTGCCGCCGCAACTCCGCCCCGCGCACGCCTTTCAACAAGCGCATCGGACGAGCGATCGCGGCGCCGACGGAGCGGTGGGGGTTCAGCGTCGCGTCAGGGTTCTGAAACACCATCTGCATCCTCTTGAGGAGCGCCCGGTCTCGCTTGTTCACGTTCGGAGGAAGGACCTGACCGTCGAGGCTCACAGTGCCGGAGGTCGCCGGCGCGAGGCCGATGATCGTGCGTGCCAAGGTCGTCTTGCCGCTGCCGCTCTCGCCCACGACCCCGAGAGTCTGGCCGCGTCCGATCCACAGTGACGTGGCGTCCAAGGCGTGCACGACGCGGCGGTCGCGTCTGCGGAGCCGAAGCCCTCCCTCTGCTGCCGAACAGCCCTCGCATACCGTTGGGCTAATCCATCCGAGGCAGCTGCAAGACTCGGCTCATGCCGAGGAGCAGCGCAGCGAAGGTGAGATGCCCCAGGTCTGAACACGCGCGT
>JBAZPK010000148.1:0-6016 GCA_041648235.1 Thermoleophilia bacterium | reverse complement strand
ATGGCCTCGTAGACGTCGGCTACCGCCAGCACGCGAGCTTCCGGCAGGATCGCCTCACCACGGAGCCCTTCAGGGTAGCCGGAGCCGTCGAGGCGTTCGTGATGCTGGACCACGATCTCGGTGATCGGAGCGGTGAACTCGATCGGTCCGAGGATCTCCCGGGCGGCGCCGGCGTGCACCCGGATGATGCTGAGCTCGGTATCCGAAAGGCGCAAAGGCTTGGCGAGGATCTCGGCAGGAACGACGACCTTGCCGACGTCGTGCAGGAGCGCCGCGACGTGCACGGTCTCGATGCGCTCGTCCGACCAGCCCAACGCGGTCGCGATGGCCTGCGAGAGCTCCCCGACCCGTTGCTGATGACCGGCGGTGTACGGGTCGCGCATCTCGACCGTGGCCCCCAGCGCGGCGACCATGCCCGTGAGTGATCGTCCCAGCCGGCCCGTCAGGTCGCGCAGCCCCTCCTCCGCCCTGACCTTGGCGAGGGCGACGGCGAGGTGGCCGGCCAGACGCTCCCAAAGGGCGACGGCAGCGGCGCTGAAGGCGTCCTCACGCCTGGCGTTCAGCTGCAAGAGGCCGATGGGCTGCTCGCGGGTGCGAAGCGGCACGAGCAGCACCGACTCGTAGCCGTCCCCGTTGCAGCGGTTGCGCGTGTGCGCCAGGCGGTCAGCAGGTGTCGTCGCGGCCAGCAGCTTCGTGGTGGCGTTGCTCCAGAACGAGCCGGTGGCCGTGAAGAACGGCTGGGCGGGGTCGAAGCGCCCGCGGATGACGTTGCCGCACATGCAGTCGAGCACGGGCTCGCACGCCCCGGCGGCGAGGCAGTCGTCACCCTTGTCGCGCCCGCAAAGCGAGTTCTCGGCTTCGAGGAACGCCGAGGAGAAGCCTTGTGTCTCGAAGTAGGGGTAGTCGTGCCCATCGCGAAGACGCACGCCGATCGCGTCGCAGCCGCTGTGCTCGAACAGGAAGGTGACCGCGCGATTGGCCAGGTCGTCGGCGCCCTGGCTGTCGTTCAGCAGGCCGAGAAAATCCATCACGCGGTCAGCCTCCCACTCGGCCCGCTTACGCTCGGAGACGTCCTCGAAGACGGCGATGAAGTGGTCCTTGCGAGGGCTGTAGACGACGAGCGAGAGCCACAGGCCGACGCCCGCGACGTACGTCTCGAGGTGCCCTTGCTCCCCCGTGAGGGCGGCTTTGCCGTACACCTCGAAGAGCTCGGGGTTGGCGGTCCGGATGCCGGGGATGACTTCGCTGACGCGTTTGCCGACCACGTCGGCGAGGCCGGTCAGCTGCCCGAAAGCCGGGTTGACGTCGAGGTACACGAAGTCCACGGGCGAGCCGCTCTCGTCGTAGATCATGCGGCAGAGGGCGGTGCCATCGAGCATGTGCTCGAAGAGTGAACGGTAGGCGAGCTCGTCCGTATCCAGCGATCTGGGGCTTCGCCTGCCGCTCGAGGAGTCTCCAATCACTGCTCACACCTGCTGTCGGCGACGGGATCTCGGACCATGCACGGGCTACCGTGGGATTCGGCGCCGCGGGCAGACTCCCCCCTGGCGCCCCCATGATCCTCGACCGCGCCGTCCTCGAGGGCGTCGTTCGACTCGGCGCCGGAAGCCTCGACCTCAGCGCCCAGGGGCAGCCTGGAGGTCCGCGCCTTCAGCGGCGCGTGGCGTCGGCGGCCGCTGCCATGGCACCCGCATCGAGCGGCAGACCGAGGAACGCCGCGACTCGTGCGGCCTGCTCCGCCGGGTCGGCGGTCAGGTCGAGGTACCGTACGAACAGCGTGCGCAGGCGGGGCTGCCGGAGAAGCTTCGCCTCGAACGCAACGGAGTCGATCCCGGCGGCTTGGTCCGCCTCTCCCTCACGGGGCGTGAAGGCCGCGCGCACGAGGCCCATCGCCTCCCAGGAGTCGAGGACGTCGCCGACCTCGCGGCAGACGAACACGACGCGGTAGTCGAAGGCCGGAGAGAGGTACTGGAGCTGGTACGGCATGACCTTCACCGCCATCCCCTGCGCACTCGCTACCCAGTCTGACGTGCTGCTTTCGACGTCGAGCATCAGCGAAGGTGCGTAGTCAAAGTAGCCGTGCGGGTCTGGCTCGCCGGGTCTGTGGGCTCCATCGACCAGCACCTCCAGCCCGCCTGACAGCAGCATGTGCATCATCAAGGCCGTGCCGTTGCGCGGAGAGCCCGACACGACGGTGACGAACGGCGCCGAAGGCTTCACGGCGTGCCTCCTCTGCTTGGGGCCACGATTGTACCGCGCGGGAACGAGAGGCCGCGCGATGCCCGGTCCCGGTGAGCCCGCAAGCGAGCGGCTGCCTGGGCCGGCCTGGGGCCGCGTTGTACACTGGATCGGACGCAACCTGGAGGTCCTTTCATGCCCGGTCCCAGCGACCCGCCTCACGTCGTCGCCGTCATCGGCAGCCCTCGTCGGCACGGCAACACCGTCGCCCTCGTCGACGCTGCCCTCGAGGAGCTTGAGCTTTGCGGCTGCCGCTGTACGAAGATCATGCTCGCCGAACTTCAGGTCGGCGCCTGTGAAGCGCACGAGGACTGCGGCGAGCTGGCTGAGTGCCCCCTCGACGACGACGCGTCCGAGGTCCTCGAGAAGGTGTACGCCGCCGACGGGCTCATCCTGGCCTCGCCGGTCTACTACGAGAACGTCTCGGCCCAGATGAAAGCGTTCATGGACCGCACCATGATCCGTTACTCCCACGACGAGTGGCTGGCGCCGAAGGTCACCGGCCTCATCGCTGTCGCGATGGAATCCGGCCTCGACGACACCCTGGCGGCCATGCGCCGCTTCCTGGCGTTGTCGAGTCCCGAGGAGGTGCCCACCCTCAGTCTGGGCGGCCTCGCCGACAAGCCCGGCGAGGCCGGCGCCGACCCGCAGCTCATGGCTGAGGCGCGAGCCCTGGGCCGGGGCATGGCCGTGAGGCTTGGCCTCAGCCCGGCCTGAACGACTGCGCCAGGCGTGTCGCCCGGCCAGAGAGATGATGGCCACGAGCCACCGCCCTTCCGACTCCGGGATCACATGAAGGTAGCCGAGCCGCAGACACGGACGACCAGGGGAGCACGGGGCCTTCGTATGGCGGCAGGGTCGATCCTGCTGCTCATCGGCCTCGCCGGCCTGCTCCTGCCGTTCCTGCCGGGTTGGCTGCTGATCTTCGTCGGCCTCACGCTTCTCGGCGTGAAGGTCCCTTACGCCGACCGGCTGTCGCGGTTCGCGAAGAGAAGGCTGGCGCGGAAGTAGGGTCCGGGGCCGTACCGGGGTATGTCACGCTCACCGGCTGACATCCGGCGAATTCAACGCGATAGCGGATCCGCAGCGATGCCGGATCCACGATCTCCCGCCGGCTGCCTCGCCGAGCTTCACGATCAGGAGGAGTCACATGGACACTCAGACTGATTCCGAGACGGGATCCACGGCGCGAGAGCTCGTGGTCACGCGCGTCCTCGAGGCGCCGCGAGACCTTGTCTTCAAGGCCTGGACTGAACCCGAGCGCCTCCTGCGCTGGTGGGGTCCGAAGGGTTTCACGACGCCCGCCGCCAGCGTCGATTTGCGCGTCGGCGGCGCCTTCCACTACTGCATGCGCTCGCCCGAGGGTCAGGAGTACTGGGGTCTCGGCGTCTATCGCGAGATCGTCGTGCCCGAGCGCATCGTCTACACTGACAGCTTCGCCGACGCCGAGGGCGAGCCGGTGTCGCCGTCGCACTACGGCATGAGCGACAGTCACCCGGCCGAAGCGCTGATGACCGTTACGCTTGCCGAGCTTGAGGGCAGAACCCAGCTCACCGTGCGGCACGGCATCCCCGAGTCTTCCGAGGAGCGCGAGGGCGCTCAGCAGGGGTGGACGGAGATGCTGGAACGGCTCGCCGAGGAGCTGGCGGCCGGCCGCCCGACGTAGAGGCCGGGCCCGTCGCCCGCGGCTACGGGCCCGGCTCTTCGTGGGCGGTCCCAAAGCTGGATTTCGTACGAAAACCAGCGTAGAATCGACCCGTCAACGGAAGGGTCCATCCATGGACTATCCTCGTCGCACCTGGCCCTGCCCATGAAGTCCCGCGTGGCAGGCGCCTTTCTCTCCCCGAGCGTCGGCAAGCTCAGCGACCGTATCCCGGCCTACGGGCGCGGGCGCGTCTGCAGGGAGTCGGGTTGCGACACCCTGCTGTCGACGTACAACCCCGCGCTCTACTGCTCTGTGCACGCTGCCGCCGGCACGCCCGGCCGCGCTCGCCGCTGACGCGCCGAGCGAGCTGAAAGGCGGGCATGGAGCTTCTCTTGCTGTCGAACTCCACCAACTACGGTGGCACCATGTTCTCCCACGCGGCCGAGGCCTTCGCCGAGGTGGCCGAGGGCGACACGGTGACGTTCGTCCCCTATGCCTTGGCGGACTGGGACAGCTACGCCGAGCGAGCCACGGCTGCCCTCGGAGCCTTCGGCATCGACGTCGTCTCGGCCCACCGGTCGGGAGCGCCCGACCGAGCTATCCTCGAAGCCGACGTGCTGATGATGGGCGGCGGCAACACGTTTCGGCTGCTTGACTCCCTCTCTGCCCTCGGCGTGACCGAGAAGCTGGGCGAGCGCGTACGCAAGGGCGCGACCCGCTACGTGGGCGCCTCCGCCGGTACGAATGTCGCCTGCCCCACCATCCGCACCACCAACGACATGCCCATCTGCCGGCCGCCGAGTTATGCGGCGCTCGGCTTGGTGCCCTTCCAGATCAACCTTCACTACGTCGACCCCGACCCGGCTTCGACCTTCATGGGCGAGACCCGCGACGAGCGGATCGCGGAGTTTCTTGAGGAGAACGACTGCCCGGTGCTGGCTCTGTATGAGGGCTCCTGGCTGCGGGTCTCCGGCGAGACGGCCGCGGTCACCGGCCGGGCTCGCCTGTTCCAGCGCGCGGGCGGCGGGGCCGTCTACGACGGCCTCGACGCATCCCGGCTCCTGCATCTCACGCCCAACTTCGATGGCGGCAGACGGCCGCAGCAAGGGGGATCGGCATGATCGCCCGCACCGGCGTGCGCCAGCCGGCCGCGAACCACTGAACCCGCCTCGGCGGGGACTTCTCCAATGCCCGGTCGGAGCTGACCGGAGCCAGTCGGTCGTCTCAGCCGAGCACACCTCGAGGAGCTCCATGCCTCCAGCGTCACCCACAGACTCGCTCAACGCTCGCCCGACGGCGGTCGTGTACTGCGAAGCGAACTTCGGCGCCATCGACGGCAAGACCGCCAATGGTTTGGTCCGTCATTCCGAGAAGTACGAGATCCTCTCGGTGATCGACAGCGAGAAGTCGGGCCTCGATGCCGGGGCGGTGCTCGGCGACCCGCCGAACGGGATCCCCATCTGTGCCGATCTGGCGGAGGCGATCGCGCTGGCGGGCCGGGTTCCCGACTTCTTCATCTTCGGGGTGGCGCCCGCCAGCGGCATGCTTTCTCCTCTCGAACGTGGCGTCGTGCTCGAGGCGATCGGCCGTGGGATGCACATCGTCAACGGCCTCCACGAATTCCTGAACGACGACCCGGAGTTCGTCGCCGCCAAAGCGGCGCACAATGTGACGATCCTGGACGTGCGCCGCCCGCGCGAGAAGAAGGACCTCCGGTTGTTCAGCGGGCGCATCTCCACGGTCACCTGCCCACGCGTCGCCGTGCTCGGCACCGACGGCGCGATCGGCAAGCGCACCACCGCGACGATCCTCACACGGGCGCTCAACGACCGCGGCATCAAGGCGGTCCTCGTGGGCACCGGGCAGACCGGCCTCATCCAGGGCGCCCGGTACGGTGTCGCGCTCGACGCCATCCCGTGCCAGTTCTGCTCGGGCGAGATGGAAGCCACCGTGGTGGAGGCCTTCGAGGGCGAGCACCCGGATGTGATCGTCATCGAGGGGCAGGGCGCCCTGAGCCACCCCGCCTACTTGACGTCCAGCTTCATCCTGCGAGGCGGCCAGCCCGACGCCGTCATCTTGCAGCACGCGCCGGCGCGGCGAAGGCTGAGCGACTTCCCCGATATGCCGATGCCG
>JBAZPK010000147.1:0-6023 GCA_041648235.1 Thermoleophilia bacterium | reverse complement strand
ACGGCGGCAACCGCAAGTTCATCCTGGTCCAGCTCCCCGAGCCGACCGGTCGTGACGACTACCCGACCATCGCCGACATCACCAAGGAGCGCGTGCGGCGCGTCATCGCCAAGCTGAGCGACGAGGACGCGGGCAAGCTCGATCTGGACGGCGGCACGGCGCCGGACCGCGGCTTCCGCGTGTTCAAGCTGGCGGAGTCCAACTTCAAGCCGTGGAACGCCCAGGTCGCGCACGACGCGCAGGCGCTCGAGGAGCAGCTCGACATGCACGTCGACCACGTGCGCGAGGGCCGCTCCAACGAGGATCTGCTCTACGAGATCCTCCTCAAGAGCGGCTTCCCGCTCACCACGCCGGTGGACGCCGCACCCATGGCCGGCAAGACGGTGTACGCGGTCGCCGGCGGCGCGCTGTTCATCTGCCTCGAGCGCGAGCTGACGCTTGACGTGATCCGCACCATGGCGGGCAGCCGGCCCGAGCGCGTGGTCTGCCTGGACGAGGGCTTCGCCGGCAACGACCAGCTCAAGGCCAACGCCGTGCAGATCTTCAAGACCAAGGGCGTCACGAGCTTCAAGACGGTGTGAGAGGCTCATGAGCGACCACCCCGAGCTCATCGAAGGCGACATCGTCCTCTACCAGACGCCGCAAGGGGCGGCCCGAGTCGAGGTGCTCTACGGCGGCGAGACATTCTGGCTTGATCAGCAGAGGATCACCGAGCTGTTCGGCGTTGACCTGCGGACGGTCAGCGAGCATCTGAAGAACATCTACGACAGCGGAGAGCTGGTTGAGGCGGCAACTCTCCGGAAATTCCGGAGAGTTCGCCGAGAGGGCTCTCGTGACGTCCGTCGCACGATCACCTTCTACAACCTCGACGCGGTCATCTCGGTCGGCTATCGGGTCAACAGCCTCCAAGCCACCACGTTTCGCATCTGGGCGACGCAGACCCTCAAGGAGTTCGTCGTCAAGGGATTCGTGCTCGACGACGAGCGCCTGAAGCAGGGCGCTCGTTTCGGCAAGGACTACTTCGACGAGCTGCTCGAGCGTGTCCGCGAGATCCGCGCCAGCGAGCGCCGCTTCTACCTCAAGATCACCGACATCTACGAGCAATGCAGCATCGACTACCAGAAGGATGCCGACATCACCCAGACTTTCTTCAAGACGGTGCAGAACAAGCTGCACTGGGCGATCACTGGCCAGACGGCAGCGGAGATCATCGCCGCGCGGGCGGACGCCGGCAAGCCGCACATGGGACTGACAACGTGGAAGAAGGCCCCGCACGGCAAAGTGCTCAAATCCGACGTCGCTGTGGCGAAGAACTACCTTGCCGAAGACGAGATCAAGGCGCTGGAGCGCATCGTCAGCATGTACCTTGACTTCGCTGAGGACCAGGCGGCCCGACACATCCCGATGCGGATGGCCGATTGGGTCGAGAAGCTCGACCGCTTCCTGCGCTTCAACGAGCGCCAGGTCCTGACGAACGCCGGTGAGGTCTCGGCCGCAGTGGCCAAGGAGCTAGCCGAGGGCGAGTACGGGAAGTTCCGCGTGGACCAGGACCGCGACTACGAAGGTGACTTCGAGCGCGAGGCCAAGCGGCTGTCCAAGCGAACGGAGCTCGGAGCAGCCGGGGAAACGTGAGCGCCACGACGACATCGATGAACGAGGCACGGGACTGCACACACTTGGCCGCTGACTGCTTTCATTTGCTTGCCGACTACTCACATTTGCCCGCCTACTCCTCACATTTGCGTCGCTGCTCCGGTCACTTGGCCGGAGACTCCGGACACTTGTGCAGGGACTCCGGACACTTGCCGCGGAGGAACTCGGTAGGTAAGGCCGCCGACTCCATAGGTAAGGGCAGCGACGCATGAAGCTCCAGTTCGACGCGGGCAAGCGATCGGCCGGCCAATTACCAACTGGACATATACAAACTGCGTCTTGTACTATGTGACCATGCCTGCGCGCTCGCTCACCAAGCCACACGACGTCTTCGCCCGTGACCAGGAATGGTCGGCCCTCGTGGACTTCGTCACGTCCCCCGACCCCGGTTTGCGGCTGGCGATCGTCCGCGGTCGCCGGCGTCAGGGCAAGTCCTTTCTGCTCAGGCGCCTGGCGCGGGCCTGCAACGGCTTCTACTACCAGGCACTCGAAGAGGAGAGGACGCAGGCCCTCGAGAGCTTCGGCGCCGCGCTCGGCCGCCATCTCGGGGTTCCCGGCGGCCGTCTGGCGTTCGCGTCGTGGACGGAGGCCGTGGAGGCGCTTGCCGATCTGCGCGGGGCTGGTGGCCGGCCGGCGCTGGCGGTCATCGACGAGCTCCCGTATCTGCTGGCTCACTCTCCCGAGCTACAGTCAGTCATCCAGCTCGCCGTCGACGAGCGTCGCGAGAGCCCAAGCTCGCCCTCACGCCTGATCCTCTGCGGCTCCGCACTGGCCACCATGTCGAGCCTGCTGGCCGGCAGCCAGGCGCTTCGCGGCCGGGCGACGCTCGACCTCGTTATCAATGCGTTCGACTACCGCACTGCCGCGCTCTTCTGGGAGATCGCCGACCCGCGAGTCGCATTCCCCGCCTATGTCGTGTTCGGCGGCACGCCGGGCTACCGTGATCTGCTCACCGCACCTGCGCCCAAGTCACTCTCCGGCTTCGGGCGCTGGCTCGCGAAGGGACCGCTGAACCCCTCCAGCGCGCTGTTCCGCGAAGACGACTACCTCCTGACCGGGGAGCCTGCTCTGAGCGGTCGGGCCCTGTATCACGCGGTCCTGACGGCGATCGCCCAGGGCAAGACGACCCAGGGCGCGATCGCCGCTGCGCTGGGGCGTGAGCAGAGGTCGGTGCAGTACCCGCTGGCCGCGCTGGCGGAGGCGGGCTTTGTCCTTCGCGACGACGACCTGCTGCGGCAGCGCCGCCCGACTTACCGTCTGGCCGACCCGATCCTGCGCTTTCATCACGCCGTCACCCGCCCCGACCTGGCGCGCTTCGAAGACCACCGCACCGACGAGGCGTGGGCCGACGCCGACGAGCGCTTCCGCTCGCAGGTGCTCGGCCCCCAGTTCGAGCAGGTGGCGCGCGACTTCACGGCGCGGTATGCGTCGGCCGCTCTGCTCGGGGGCGTTGCGTCCCGGGTCGGGCGCGCGGTCGTGAACGATGCCGGCGCGCGCGCCACCCACGAGGTCGACGTCGTGGCCATTGATACGAGCGCGCGGCGCCGGCAGGCCCGGGTCGTCGTGCTCGGGGAGGCCAAGTACTCGCAGCGCCGATGCACGCTCGACGACGTCAGGCGGCTCGAGCGCATCCGCGGACTGGTTGCCGCCCGCCGCGACGTCGATGCCACCTCCGCCCGGCTGGCCCTCTTCTCCGCATCCGGGTTTGATGCGGAGCTCGCCGGACTGGCGCATCGGCGGGACGACGTCGTGCTCGTCGACCTGGAAGGGATCTACGGCAGCCCATGAAGCTCCAGTTCGACGCCAACCAGCAGTTCCAGCTCGACGCTGTGGCGGCGATCACCGGCCTCTTCGACGGCCAGCCGCAGGGCGCGCCGGAGTTCGCGGTCATCAACGCCGGCGACTACGGCGGCCTCCTCGCCGGCCAGGATCGCACCGAGCTCGGCGCCGGCAACCGCCTGCTGCTCGCCGACGGCAAGCTGCTGGCCAACGCGCGGGCGATCCAGCTGCAGAACGACATCGAGGTCGCCGACGCAGAGAGGCCGCTTGAAGCCTGGGACCTTTTCGACGTCCCGGCCGACGTGCCCCGCGCCTGCCCGCACTTCTCCGTCGAGATGGAGACCGGCACCGGCAAGACCTACGTCTACCTGCGCACCATCTTCGAGCTCTCGCAGCGCTACGGCTTTCAGAAGTTCGTCATCGTGGTGCCCAGCGTGGCGATCCGCGAGGGCGTGCTCAAGAACATCCAGATCACCGCCGAGCACTTCCGCGCCCTGTACAACAACCTGCCGTTCGAGCACTTCGTCTACGACGCCAGGCGCGTCAACCGCCTGCGCCAGTTCGCGACCAGCACCACGCTGCAGATCCTCATCATCAACATCGACGCCTTTCGCAAGAACTTCGTCGGCACCGACGACGAGCGCAAGAGCAACGTGATCTACAAGGAGAGCGACCGGCTCTCGGGCCGCCAGCCCATTGAGTTCGTGCAGGCGGCCCGGCCCATCGTCATCATCGACGAGCCGCAGAGCGTCGACTCGACCGACAAGGCGCAGGAGGCGATCCGGGCGCTCAACCCGCTCTGCACGCTGCGCTACTCGGCCACGCACCGCAACCCGTACAACCTCGTCTACCGGCTCGACCCCGTGCGCGCCTTCGAGCTCAAGCTCGTCAAGCAGATCGTCGTCGCCAGCGCGGTGGCCGAGGGCGCCGCCAACGACGCCTTCGTGCGCGTCGAGCGCATCGACTACCAGAACGGCATCAAGGCCAGGCTGCGCCTCCACGTGCAGTCGGCCGGCGGCCCCAAGGAGAAGTCGGTCACCGTGAAGAGCGGCGCCGACCTGTACGCGCTCTCCAACGAGCGCGCCGCCTACCGGGACGGCTTCGAGGTCGCCGAGATCAACGCCGAGCCCGGGGCCGAGTTCGTGCGCTTCAGCAGCGGCCGCACGCTGCGCCTCGGCGAGGAGGTGGGCGGCCTGCGCGACGACGTCTGGCGGGCGCAGATCAAGCACACGATCCGGCGGCACCTGGACAAGGAGCTCGACGTGCGCGAGCGCGGCGTCAAGGTGCTGTCGCTCTTCTTCGTCGACCGCGTGGCCAACTACCGCGACTACGACGAGGCGGGCCGGCCGGCCAAGGGCAAGTTCGCCGAGGTGTTCGAGGCCGAGCTCGCAGCGCTGGCGCGCGACTCACGGTACGCGGCGCTCGAGTGGCTCAAGGAGCCGGCCGAGCGCCTCCACAACGGCTACTTCGCCCAGGATAGGAAGGGCGTCGCCAAGGACTCGCGCGAGGGCCGCGATACCCAGGCCGACGACGACGTGTACGCCCTGATCATGCAGGACAAGGAGCGGTTGCTCTCGATCGACGAGCCGCTACGCTTCATCTTCAGCCACTCGGCGCTGCGCGAAGGCTGGGACAACCCCAACGTCTTCCAGATCTGCACGCTGAACGAGACGCGCAGCGCGATGAAGAAGCGCCAGGAGATCGGCCGCGGCCTGCGCCTGCCGGTCGACCAGGACGGCAAGCGGGTGTTCGACGAGTCGATCAACCGGCTCTACGTGATGGCCAACGAGAGCTACGAGGACTTCGCCCGTGCCCTGCAGACCGAGTACGAAGACGAGTGCGGCGTGACCTTCGGCAAGGTGCCGCTCACGGCGTTCGCCAAGCTCACCCGGGTGGTGGACGGCGGCGAGCAGCCTCTCGGCCGCGCCGCCGCCGAGGAGGTGCGTGCGGCCCTCGTCGAGCAGGAGCTGCTCGACCCGGACGGCCGCATCCAGCTGGCGTTCGACCCCCGGCGCGCCGGCTTCGCGCTCGCGCTGCCGCCGGCCCACCAGGAGCTGGCCCCGGCGGTCATCGACCTGCTCTCCGCGTACCAGATCGAGCGCCACATCCGCCGCGACCGCGACGAGCGGCCGAACCGGCTGAAGCGGGAGGTCACGCTGACGCCGGAGTTCAAAGCACTATGGGACCGCATCAAGCCCAAAACCACCTACCGCGTCGAGTTCGAGACCGAGGTCCTGGTGCGGCGCGCCGTCGACGGAGTGAAGCGCATGCCGGCCGTCGAGAAGCCGCGCATCCGCGTCACCGCCGGCCGGCTGAGCGTCGAGAAGGGCGGAGTTGCGACGGCGCCCTCGAGCGCCGCGGAGGAGCGCGTCGAGCACGTCGGCCAGCCGATCCCCGACGTGCTCGCCTACCTGCAGAACGAGACCGAGCTCACGCGCTCGACCCTCGTGCGCATCCTGCGCGAGTCGGGCCGCCTGGGCGAGCTGTTCAACAACCCCCAGCACTTCCTCGATGCCGTGGCCGGCATCCTCAAGCACGAGCTGCACCGCCTGCTCGTGGACGGCATCAAGTACGAGCGCGTCGGGGGCGCG
>JBAZPK010000146.1:0-6036 GCA_041648235.1 Thermoleophilia bacterium | reverse complement strand
CATGTCGGCCACTGCCTGGCGGCCGGCGGCGGAGGCTGCGCCCCCGCCGGCCGCGCCCTGCAGGTCGGCCACCGCGGCCGCGCCCGAGCGGCGGCCGAAGACGATCGTCTCGAGCAGCGAGTTGCCGCCCAGGCGGTTGGCGCCGTGCACGCTCACACAGGCGCACTCGCCGGCCGCGTAGAGGCCCGGCATCACGGTGCGCCCGTCGACATCCGTGTCGATGCCGCCCATCGTGTAGTGCTGGCTGGGCACGATCGGCACCGGCTCCTCGATGGGATCCACGCCTTCGAAGTGGATCGCGAGATCGCGGATGCCGGGGAGCTTCTCCATGATCTTGGCGGCCCCCAGATGACGCAGGTCGAGGTACACGTAGCCCTTGCCGCCGACGCCCCGGCCCTCGAGGATCTCGGTCATGATCGAGCGGGACGTGATGTCGCGCGGCGCCAGCTCCATGGCCTTGGGCGCGTACCTGCTCATAAAGCGCTCGCCGAGGCCGTTGACGAGGTAGCCGCCCTCTCCGCGGGCACCCTCGGTCATGAGGATGTTGGTGGTGAGCAGGCCCGTGGGGTGGAACTGGATGAACTCCATGTCCTTAAGCGGCACGCCGGCCTGGTAGGCCATGGCCGCGCCGCCGCCGGTGGAGATGATCGCGTTGGTCGAGTTGCCGTACACGCGCCCGGCGCCTCCCGTGGCGACGACCACGGCGTCGGCGGTGAAGGCCTCGAAGCCGCCCCGGATCATGTCGTAGGCCACCACCCCGCGGCAGCGCCCGTCCTCGACGATGAGGCCGGTGACGAACACCTCGACGTACATCCTGATCTGGCGCTCGTAGGCGCGCTCGACGAGGCAGTGCAGCAGGTAGTGGCCGGTCTTGTCGGCGCCGTAGCAGGTCCGGGGGTAGCCGGCGCCGCCGAAGGGCCGCTGGGCGATGCGCCCGTCGTCGAAGCGGCTGAACGGGCAGCCCCAGTGCTCCATCTCGAAGATGACCCGGGGGGCATCCTTGGTCATCTGGATGGCGGCGTCCTGGTCGGCCAGGTAGTCGGAGCCCTTGACGGTGTCGAAGGCATGCTTCTCGGGCGTGTCGTCGTGGCTCTCGGGGTGGTTGGCGAGCGCGGCGTTGATGCCGCCCTGCGCCGCGCCGGAGTGGCTGCGGCCGGGGTGCACCTGGCTCAGGATGGCGGTGTCGATGCCGGCCGCTTTGGCCTCCACCGCGGCGCGCAGACCGGCCAGGCCGCCGCCGACGACGATGAGCTGATGATGAGGCATGGTCGTCCCTCCCTCAGCTCACCCAGACCCAGAGGGCCCAGATGCCGTAGACGCCCGCGGCGCTACCGAGAAGCCACAGCGCCGCGTCGAAGACGCGGCGCGCCGCCGCATCGGCGAGCCCCCAGTCGAGGACGACCATGCGCACGCCGTTCAGGGCATGGTAGACGACCGCCAGGAGCAGGACGACGTCGTTGACGAGCACCGCTCCGCCGGCGAGCCGCTCGCCGATGTCGGCGAAGCTCAGCTCGCCGATGGCGACGAAGTGGGTGAGCACGAGGTGCACCATGATGGTGACCAGGACGAGCACGGCGGTGAGCCGCTGGCCCAGCCAGGGCCACATCCCCCCGCGGCTCCGATCGAGGATCTCTGTTCTCACGATTCGGCCTCCGCGCCTAGAGGCTTGATGCGGGTTGTCAGCCCAGGCAGGAGGCGGACATGGACGTACGAAGAGGGTCTCCAGCACGGCAACCTCGTGATTGGAGCACGAGATGGACGCTTCGCTGGAGACCCTCGTCACCGCAGCCTACGTGTTCGCCTGCTCGCTGTCTATCCCTCGTTCGGGACCCGAAGGCAAGGCCACCGACGGGGAGCTGATCGCCCTGGCGGTCGCCCAGGCGGTCACCGGTCTGGTCTCGGACCGCCAGTTCCTGGGCACCGTCGGGCGGCTCCTGCCGGGCTGCTTCCCGCAGCTCCCCGGGCAGTCGCAGTTCAACCGCCGCCTGCGCCGCCTCACGCCGCAGATCACGCGCGTGCAGCTGGGCCTCGCCGAGCTCATCGCCCGCGGGAGCGTGCGCCTCGTCGACGGCACCCTGCTCTCCTGCGCCAACTACGCCGGCTGCGCGAGCAAGAGCGAGTTCGCCGGCCACGCCGCCTACGGCTACTGCGCCGCCAAGAGCCGCTGGTACTGGGGCGTGCGCCTGCTGCTCGTCAGCGATCGCCACGGGACGCCGCTCGGCTACGACCTGCGGCCGGCCAATGAGAACGAGCGCGAGGGCGTGTTCCAGCTGGCCAGCGCGCATCCCGGCAGCCTGCTCTTCGCCGACGCCGGTCATCGCGGCCGTGAGCACTGCGAGAGCCTCAGGCTCGTGGGCGTCGAGCTGATCGTACCCGCGAGGCACAGGCTCGGGGAGCGTCCTCCCAGCGAGATCAGCAAGGCGCGTATCCGCCTCGTGATCGAGTCGGTGTTCGCGACCCTCAAGCGCCAGATGCGCATGGAAGACCATCTCGCCAAGACGCTTCCCGGTCTCGCCCAGCGCATCGTGCAGCGACTGCTGGCACTGACCCTCGGCATGTTCCTCAACCGCCTCCTCGGCCGCCCACCGCGCGCCCTTGCCGCGTACGACGGGCGCTGAACCCGCATCAAGCCTCTAGAGAATGAAGGGGGTGGTTTTGTACGCGAACAGCCAGAGCGCCGCCGCGGCCACGATCATGCAGGCCCAGAACACGACCTTGTGCTGCCGGATGCCGACGCCCAGGTCCATGAGCACGATGCGCACCCCGTTGAGCGCGTGGTAGAGCACCGCCGCCACCAGCATGAAGTCGAGGAGCACGAGGAAGGGGTGGTCGAAGGTCGTGAACAGGTCGTTCAGCGACGCCGCCCCGTTGACGCGCCCCTGCGAGATCACCCAGATGTGGACGAAGAGGTAGAGGGCCAGGATCAGGCCGCTGACGCGGAACAGGATCCAGGCCCACATGCCGAGGCCCTTCCACAGCCCGGCGCCGACGTTGGCCGTCTCGCGCTCCTTGGCGCTCAAGGTGCATACCCCCCTTGTGTGGTGCGGTGATGGCACGCGTTCGCGGGACGTGGCGCGCGCTGATGCACAATCCTAGACCGGCGCGGAGCAGGCAGGCAACGCGGCCGGCGTGCCCGTCCGGCCTGGTGGACGCCTCTTGGTGCTTCGCCTTGGCCGGGGGGCGGTCGCAGGGCCGCGCCGGCGCGCTACGTCAGGCACGAGCGCGGCGTGCAGGTCCCGTCGCCTTCAGCGGGTGCTCCCCGCCGAGTCCGCGGCCGTGGCGGCCTCCTCGAGGCGCGCCCGGAGGAGCTCGGCGACGTCGAACACCGGCAGGGCGCGCTCGCCCTGCGCCGCGGCCGCGTCGCGCAGCATCGTGAGGCAGAACGGGCAGCTCACGGCGAGCCTCTCGGCGCCGGTCGCCGCGAGCTCCTCATAGCGGAGGGCGCTGATGCGCCTCTCCTCCTGCTCCACCTGGTAGAAACTGTTGCCGCCGCCGCCGCCGCAGCAGAAGGTGCGCCCGCCGGAGCGCGGCGGCAGAGCGGCGGAGCCGCCGAGGAGCCCGAGCGCCGCGGCCGCAGGCCGACCGGCTCGGGCCAGGTTGCAGGGCTCGTGGTAGACGAGCTTGCCGTCGCCGTCGCCTGCGCCGGGCTTCAGCCGCCCCGCGGCGACCAGCTCGGCGAGCAGCTCCGAGTGGTGCACCGCCGGGATCGTGAACCCGAGCCCCGGGTACTCGTGCAGGAAGGTGTTGAGGCCGTGCGGGCACGCCGTGACGATCCGGCGCGCCCCCGTCTCCTTGATCATCTCGATGGCCGCCATGGCGATCATCTGGAAGCGGCCCTCCTCGCCGAGGCGCTTGGCCGGCTCGCCGCAGCAGGGCTCCGAGGGCCCGAGGGTGAGGAAGCTCACGCCGGCTGCGCGGAGAAGGTCCATCGTGGCCCGCGCCACCGCGCCGGTGCGCTCGTCGTAGGCCGCGGCGCAGCCGATCCAGTAGAGATACTCCGGCGGCTCCCCGAGCTCGGCCACTCCGTAGACGACCTCGTCGGCGTAGGGCAGCTCGGCGACCCAGGCGGCGCGCTCGTGCGAGGGCAGCTTGTACGGGTTCTGGTTGCGGTCGAGCGCCTGCAGCACGCTCTGCTTCTGCTCGTCGAGGCGGTTCTGGTCGACGAGGGCGCGGCGGAAATCGAGGACGTAGTCGACGTGGCGGATCCGCGCCGGGCATGCCTGCTCGCAGGCGTAGCAGTTGGTGCACGACCAGACGGCCTGCTCGAAGTCCGCGGCGGGCCTCTCGGCGGCGGCCCCGCCGAGATCGCTGCCCAGCGAGCGCCGGATGTCCTGCACGAGGTCGCGCGGCGAGAGCGCCCGCCCCGCAGCGTGGGCCGGGCACTCCTGGTGGCAGCGTCCGCAGGCGACGCAGGCGTCCGCGGCCAAGCGCTCCATCGGGGCGATGTCGGCCGTGGTCGCCGTTCCAGCGACCAGCTCGACGTCCTCCTCGCTCTCCATCACGGCGACGAGGTCGAACGGGGTGGTGAGCCGCGTCCGCGGGCGCGCCGGGTCGTGCGTGGCCACGTTCGCCGGCAGCACGAGGACGTGCGAGAGGCCAGTCCACGCCAGCCCGACCATGAGGCTGAAGGCGCCGGCGGCATGCAGCCACCAGAGCGCCTGGTAGGCCGTGACCGGGTCGCCGTCGGCACGCGCCCAGCCCTCCAGCAGACCTGCGAGCAACGAGCCCACGAAGGCCGCGGCGGCCCACTCGTTGGCGGGCTGCGCGGCGATCCGGTACGCCTCGAGCCCGAATCCCGAGAGGCCCATGAACAGGAGGCCGGAGAGGACGAGGGTCGTCGAAGCCTTCCGCGTCAGGTGCTCCGGGCGCTGCACGAGCCGCCGCCACAGGGCGATGCCGACGCCGGCGACGAGGGCGAGCCCCGCAAGGTCGAGCACGCCCTCGAAGAGCACGTAGAAGAGGCCGCCGAGCTCGAACTCGCCGAACCAGCGCAGGACGTCCTCGTAGACCACCACGATGCAGGTGCCGACGAACAGCAGGGCCGTGCCGTAGAAGATCGGGAGGTGCAGGGCGGCCGGCAGGCGGCGCTCCACGACCTTGGCCTGCAGCACGACATCGCGGGCCGCGCGCGAGAGGCGCGGCCCCCACGGCAGGCCCTCGCTACGGGCGGCCGCCCAAAGGCACGCGCCGGCGCGCCGGTAGCGGCCGAAGCGGTGCGCGAAGCCCCAGGCGAACAGGGCGACGACCACCGCCACGCACGTGTACATGACGATCAGCGTCGCCGCGTGCGACAGGAACGGCAGGTACTCCCTGACGTACTCGATGCCCACGGCGCCGCCCTCCCTCAGGAGCCGCCGAGAGCGGCCACGAGCTCGGGGATCACCTTGTAGAGGTCGTCGACGATGACGTAGTCGGCGTTGCGCGCGATCGGTGCCTTGGCATCGCTGTTGACCGCCACCACGACGCGCGCGCCCTTGATGCCGGCGAGGTGCTGCACCTGACCGGAGATGCCGAGCGCGAGGTAGAGCCCCGGGTTGACCGACGTACCGGTGAGGCCGACGAGGCGCTCCTTGGGCAGCCACTTGAAGTCCTCGGCGATCGGCCGCGAGCAGCCGAGCTCCGCGCCCAGAGCGGCGACGAGCGGCTTGACGAGCTCGATGTCCTCGGCCTTGGAGAAGCCGCGGCCCACCGAGACCACGATCGAGGCCCCCGCCAGGTCGACCGTCTTGACCACGGGCTCCTCGGCCACCAGGGCCATCTGGTAGGCGGGCAGCTCCACGCGGCGGCGCTCGACGGGCACGGGGCCGCCGCTCGCGGCGCCCTCGAACCTGCCCGCCGCGAAGAGGCACACGGCCGGCCGTACCGGGAGAGAGACGGTGCCGTCCGCAACGCCGCCGTAGATCGGCCGCCTGGCCGCCAGCGAGCCGTCGGCGGCGCGCTCCACGGCGTCGCACATGCTGACGCACGACGAGCCGCGCGCCGCCGCGACGCGCGCGGCCGCCTCGCGAGCGCCCGGGCCGTCGGCCACGAGCAGGG
>JBAZPK010000145.1:0-6151 GCA_041648235.1 Thermoleophilia bacterium | reverse complement strand
CCGGCACTGCTACATCAACCTGCCGGCCGGTGACCGCGCCGCCAAAGCGGCGGAGTTGAGCGCCGCCGAGATCCTCGGCATCGCCGGGGAGGCCGCCGGCATGGGCGCCGTCTGGTGCCTGCTCACGGGCGGCGAGCCGCTGCTGCGCGAGGACTTCGAAGAGGTCTACCTCGGGCTCAAGCGGCTCGGCCTTCTGGTCGGCGTGTTCACCAATGCCTGCCTCGTCACGCGGGCGCACGTTGACCTCTTCCGCGCCTACCCACCGCGCGACATCGAGGTGAGCGTGTACGGGGCGACGCGAGAGACGTATGAGGCCGTCTCGCGTCGCCCCGGCTCCTTCGACGCCTTCGTGCGCGGCCTGGACCTGCTCCTCGAAAGCGGCGTCAAGGTGCGCCTCAAGGCGATGGCCTTGCGCAGCACCGCACACGAGCTCGAGGAGATCTCACGCTTCTGCCGCGAGCGCACGAAGGATTACTTCCGCTTCGACCCGCAACTCCACCTGCGCTACGACGGCGACCCCGTGCGCAACGCGGAGATCCGCGCCGAGCGCCTCACGCCCGCGCAGGTGGTGGCCGTGGAGCGCGCTGACGAGGCGCGCTTCGGCGTGCTCCAGCGGGGCTGCGAGGCCGGCAAGCTCATCGACCCCGCCTTCGAGCTGGCGGAGGGCGACCACCTGTTCCGCTGCGGCGCCGGCAGCAGCAGCTTCACGGTGAGCTCCGATGGCACCTTCCGCCTCTGCAGCTCGCTGTGGCACCCCGACACGCTCTACGACCTGCGCGGCGGCACCCTGCGCGAGGCTTGGGAGGAGTGGGCGCCGCGCGTGCTGGGCCTGCGCGGCACCGACCCCGGCTACCTCGAGAAGTGCCGCGCCTGCAGCCTCGCCAACCTGTGCCTGTGGTGCCCCGCGCACGCGGCCCTCGAGACGGGCGCCATGGACAGGTGGGTGGAGTACTTCTGCGAGGTGGCGCACGCCCGCGCGGCCGCGCTCACCACGCCCCGTACTTCGCCGTGACGTCGTCGAGGGGCACGTACGGTTCTTCGTCGTCGTCGGTCATCAGCCGCTGCATCTCCTCAGCGTAAGAGTGGTCCTCCACGGCCTGGCAGGCCTGGAGGTCGTGGAGGGGGACGATGGCGGCCAGGGGGCTGCGGTGCCGGCACACGACGACCTGCTGGTCGCCGTAGGCCACCCGGCTGAGGACCTCGCTCAGCCGGGCACGAAGCTCCTTGACGCTGATCCGGCGTGCGCTGCCGAAGTCCCGCTCCTCGACTCGCCGATGAAGTTCCGGGGGGAGCCAGCCGGGAGTCATGTCACGCCTCCTCGATCAGAGTACACAAGCTGCCCTTTGTACAGTTCGCCCAACGTGTACGCAAAGTGAGGAGGGCCACACAGGCACCCGTCGCCTCCGTCTCACGCCCGTCGCCCCCGCCCGCCGCCTCAGACGCGCCGTCCCGCAGCCGCCGCGACGGCTGAGGAAGGCCATCCCTGTGCGGGACCGTAGCGCACCGGAGCGGCGCCGTCTGCGGTGACGCAGTCTCCTGGCGATGACGTTGATCGGCGTCCTGGTGGACGTTGCCCTGATGCAAGGGACGGCGCGGCGTCGGCTGGAGCGGCGCGGGCAGCGCGGTTCCGGGAGGTGCGGCGGTTGGCGGCGCGGGGCGGTGGGGGGAGTCGGTCGCCGGCGCCTCACTTAGGGTACACAGTGGGCGTTGTGTACCTTGTGTACAAGATGTACGTCACATGAGTCAGTGGGCGAAGACAACCCTCGCGGTCGCCGCACGCGTGAATGGCGGGTGACGAACGGCGCGGTTCCGGCTGGTGGCGGCGGTTGCGGTGGTAGTCTCGGTGGCGGTCGCGGTGGTGGTCTCGGAGGCGGTCGCGGTGGTGGTGGCTCCGGGCCGGCTGCCCGGCGTGTCGGACGTGGGGCGGTGGCGGGTCAGCGCACGCGCACCCAGACGCTGGGGCTCGTCACGACGCCCGCCCAGCGCACCTTCCAGGTGGCGCTCGCGTAGGTGCGCAGCCTGACGCTGTAGGTGCCGTCGCTGCGCGTGGTCGCGCGCGCGACCTCTACCCAGGCGCGCCCCGGGCGGCGCGCCAGGACGAGCAGCGACTTGCCGGCCAGGGCGCCCATCCGCTCGCTGGTCAGCCGGCCGCGTAGCGTGAGCGCGGCCCCCTTGGGCACCTCGGAGGCCGTGAGGAGCGTGAGGTGGTTGCCCCCGGCGAAGGCGTAGTAGGCGCGTTTGCGGAGCCCGCTGAGGGTGCGCAGGCCGCCGTACATGCCGAAGCGGTCCGAGTAGGTGCCGTTGTCGGCTTGGTCGCGGCGCGGGAACCAGGTGAGCATCTGGACCTGCGGGTACGTCGCCGCGATCCGATAGGCCTGCGTGAGGTACGAGGCCTGGCGCACCGGGCTCACCCAGACGCCGAAGAGGCCGCTGTAGGCGGTGGCGTAGGCGAACTCCGAGAGGTAGTACGGCTTGTCGGGGAAGACCGTGAGCAGCGTGCCGAGGTTGGCGAGCCACACCGTGTGGCTCGGGTCCCGCGGCAGGGCGTCGGGGGCGATGCGCTTGTTGCCGGCCACCGGGTAGGGGTGGTGGGCAAAGACGTCGAAGTGCTCGGCCGCCCCGGCGTCCCGGATCTGCCGGGCGAAGCGCTGTGGGCTCGTGCGCAGCCTCGTGTTGTCGCCCGTGGGGCTCGTTTCGCCGGCGATCACCAGAGCGGCAGGGTCGCCGGCGCGCACGCCCCGCGAGAAGGCGGCGAGCATCGCCGTGTAGCGGTGCGCCCCGAATGCCGAGTCCGATGAAGTCTTCTGTGGATACAGGTAGGTCCAGAGGTTGGGTTCCACCCAGCAGGAGTAGCCGAGCACCTGGCCCTGGAGCTTGACGGCCAGGTGCCGGGCGAACGCCTCGAAGGCGGGGAGGCTCTCCGGGCTCGGCGGGTAGTACGTCTGGTAGATGCCCGCCCGGTCGCCGCTCACCGGGTTCGCCCAGAACCGCCGGTCCGAGGCCCAGCGCGGCGGTTCGTAGACGAGGACCACGGCCTGCATGCCCTTGGCGCGGATCGCGCGCACGGCCGCCGCGGCCCGGCCCAGGTAATCCTCGTCGTAGACGCCGGAACGCGGCTCCGACTCGCTCCAGCGGAGGTTGATGCGCACCGCGTCGGCCCCCAGGTGCTCGGCGAACTCGCGCACGACGGCAGGGCCGCGCGTGCCCCACGACTCGATGAGCCCAGGGTCGCAGATGGCGCGCTGAACGGTACCGGCGCCGGCGGCGGGCGCCGCGGTGAAGAGGAGGCCGGCGGCGAGCGCCGCCACAGCGATGGTGCTCAACGTCGCTCGTGCTCTCGACCACGCCGGAGAACGCACTCGCACCCCCTGACTGGTTCTCGGAAGTGTACATCAGGAGGCCGTGCGGCGGGCGTTGGCGGCCGCCGCGCGGGCCGCAGGGCGGACGTTGGCGGCGGACGTTGGCGGCCGCCGTACGGGCCGCAGGGCGGGCGTTGGCGGCCGCCGCACGACGGGGCTTCATTGCTGGCCGCAGCGTGCCGAAGTAGTATGGACAGCGGCAACGGAGGGGCGAGTGGCAACTCAAGACTCAGTCGGAATCGATCTGCGGCAGTTCGTCACGATCATGCGGCGGCACGCGATCATCATCGCGGTGCTCATCGTGGCGCTGGGGCTCGCCGCCTACGCGTACGCGGCCGCGCAGACGCCGATGTACTCGGCCTCGGCCTTGCTGCTGTACGAGCCGGCACTCGACGTCACCGACCCTCTCGGCCAGGGCTACAACAGCATCGCGGCCCAGGACCTCCAGATGCAGAGCGCGGTCACGATCCTCACGGGGCCCGAGATCGCCAAGCGGGTGACGTCGCAGCTCGGCAACCGTTCGGCCTGGCCCACGACCGCGGTGTCGGCGGCGATCTCCTCCTCCGATGTGGCGGCCGGCACCAGCGGCAACGGGGTCACGGTCACGGTCGATTCCTCTGATGCCGCGTGGGCGGCCAAGGCGGCCAACGCCCACGCGCAGCAGTTCGTCGACTACCGGATCGAGGTCGAGCAGGCGCGCATCGCCCGCGGCCGCGCGGTCATCGAGCAGGAGCTCAAGAAGTTCACGACGCCGGAGCAGAAGGCGTCCTCGGATTTCATCATGCTCAGCGAGCGCCTCCGCGACCTCGAGATCCTCTCCGCGACGAGCACGGGTAACTTCGCCCTGGCCGTGCCGGCGACGACGCCGGGCGGGCCGTACGCGCCGCAGCCGCGCCGCTCGGCGATGATGGGCGCCGTGCTCGGGCTCCTCCTGGGGGTCGGCATCGCCTTCTTGCGCGAGAAGCTCGACACCAGCTTGCACAACTACCGCGAGGTGCGCGAGATCATGCAGCTCCCGGTGATCGGCCGCATCGCGAGCATCCCGCCGGAGGCCCTGGCCAAGGGTCCCATCGTGGTGGTCAGCGAGGCCGAGGGCCGCGCCGCCGAGTCGCTGCGCGTCCTGCGCAGCAACCTCGAGTTCGCCTCGCTGGGCGAGGAGAACCGCGTGCTCATGATGGTCAGCGCCCAGAAGGGCGAGGGCAAGAGCCTGATCACGGCCAACCTGGCGGCGTCGCTGGCCCTGGCCGGCAAGCGGGTGGTGCTCGTGGATGCGGACCTGCGGCGGCCGCGCATCCACGCGCTCTTCCGGGTGCGCAACGCCTACGGCGTCTCGACGATCATCGCCGGGCAAGTCGGCCTCGAGGACGCGATGCAGAGCGTCGACCCGCTGGGCAAGGTGCTGGTGCACGTCGGCGGCAACGGCGACCGGCCGCCCAAGGACGAGCCGGCCTCGGCCTCGGGCACGCGCCTCTGGCTGCTCACTTCGGGGCCCATCCCGCCGAACCCCGGCGAGATGGTGGCCTCGCGGCGCTTCGCGGAGATCATCAAGGAGCTCGCCGCGATGCCCTTCGATTACGTGCTGATCGACTCGCCGGCGTTCATGGCCGTCGGCGACGCCACCGCCCTGGCGGGCGTCGCCGACGCGATCATCGTGCTGGTGAACATGAAGATGGCTCGCAAGCCGCTGCTGGAGGAGACGCGCGACTTCCTCCTGCCGCTGCCGGCCGCCAAGCTCGGGGTGGTCACGGTGATGGACAGCACCGGCAAAGACGAGCGCTACCACTACTACGCGAGCAAGTACTGAGCTCGCGCCTCGGGCACCTCGCTCGGACTCTTCGATAGCTCAAGGTTAGGAGCTCTCTGTGGCCGCCCTCGCTCGCTGGTGCTTCCGCCACCGCGCGATCGTCGTGCTCGTCTGGATCGCCGGCCTCGTCACGTTGGTCGCCGTCGAGCGGTCGGTGGGCAGCGCCTACTCGACCTCGTTCTCGCTGCCGGGCACCGAATCGACCCGGGCCCTGGATCTGCTGACGTCGGCCCTGCCCAAGCGGGCCGGTGACACGGCCACGATCGTCTGGCACGTGGACCGCGGCACGGTCGGCGATGTGGCAACCAAAGCACGCGTCGAGAAGATGCTGGCCACGGTCGCCAAGGCCCCGGCGGTGGCGGCCGTGCGCGGCCCCTACGCCGCCGCCGGCGCGGCCCAGATCAGTGGCGACGGCCGGACCGCCTTCGCCACCGTCGACTTCACCAAGCTGGCGCAGAGCCTGCCGCCCGAGGACATCAAGCACGTCATGAGCCTGGCGCAGGCCGCCCGGGCACCCGGCCTGCAGGTCGAGCTCGGCGGCAACGCCATCGCCGAGGTGAGCCACACGCCGCCGGCCAACAGCGAGATCTTCGGCATCGCCGCGGCGGCCATCATCATCCTCATCGCCTTCGGGTCGCTGTTCGGCATGGCTCTGCCGATGGTGACCGCCGTCATGGCGCTGACCAGCAGCACCGTGGCCATCGGGCTTCTCTCTCACGCGATCAGCATCCCCTCCATGGCGCCGACGCTCGCTACCGTCATCGGCCTCGGCGTCGGCATCGACTACGCGCTGTTCATCGTCACCCGGTACCGCGACGGCCTCCGGGCCGGGCTTCCCGCGGAAGAGGCGGCGGTGCGCGCCCTGAACACCTCCGGCCGGGCGGTGCTCTTCGCCGGCGGCACGGTCTGCATCGCGCTGCTCGGCCTGCTCGTCCTGCGCATGGGTTTCCTCAACGGCATGGCCTACGCCTCGGCGATGACCGTGGTG
>JBAZPK010000144.1:0-6171 GCA_041648235.1 Thermoleophilia bacterium | reverse complement strand
GACCTGGATCTCGTAGCTGGCCGGCAGCGGGTTGATGGGCAGGTTGTCGACGATGCGCTCGCCGAAGCGCTTGCGGAAGCGCGCCAGCGCCTCCTCCTTGCTGATGTACGTGTAGCTCTTGACCTCCGGCAGGCCCTGGACCTTGCGCTCCAGCTCCTGGACATCCTCAGGAGCGGCTTCATCCCTGATGAAGACCTCGATCATGACGCGGTTCTTGAGGCTGGTGGCGCCCTGGTTGAGGTTGTCGCGGGTCACGAGGACGGCACCGAGGATGGCCGTGCTGATGAACACCGTGATCACGGCCGCCATGGCCATCACCCAGTTGCGGCGCATGGAGCCGAAGGCCTCGGCGAGGAAGAAGCTGAAGCGCATCTCAGACCTCCTCGGCGTCGTCGAAGACCTGGTCGTAGCCGCCGCGACGCTCGTCACGCACGAGGCGGCCGGACTCGAGCTGCAGCACCCGCCGTCGCATCCGGTTGACCATCTCGCGGTCGTGGGTGGCGACCAGGACGGTGGTGCCGGTGCGGTTGATGCGCACCAGCAGCTGCATGAGCCCGACGGCCGTCTCCGGGTCGATGTTGCCGGTGGGCTCGTCGGCGAGGAGCAGGGGCGGATGGTTGACGAAGGCTCGCGCCACGCTGACCCGCTGCTGCTCCCCGCCCGAGATCTCGTGTGGGTAGCTGCTGGTCTTGTCGGCCAGGCCGACGAGGCTCAGGATCTCCGGCACCTTGCGGCGGATGGAACGCCGGGGCTCGCCCACGACCTCGAGCGCGTAGGCCACGTTGTCGTGCACCGTCTTGTTGGGCAGCAGCTTGAAGTCCTGGAACACGCAGCCGATGTTGCGCCGCAGGAGCGGCACCTTGCTGTTGCGCAGGGTGCCGAGGTTGCGGCCGGCCACGAGGATGCGGCCCTTGTCGGGCACGAGCTCCTTGAGGACGAGCTTGATCAGGGTCGACTTGCCCGAGCCGGACGGGCCCACGAGGAACACGAACTCGCCCTTGCCGATGTGGCAGGTGAAGTCCCGGAGGCCGACTACGTCGGGGTCGTAGACTTTGGTGACGTCTTCGAAGACGATCATGGGATGGGTGCTCCCCTGTCAGCCATCAAAAGGCCAAGAGCTGATTATGCGGGGCCGCCAAGGCCGACTCAACCCGCGCCCTCTTCGCCGCCGCACACCGAGATGGCCTCGGTCGGACAGGCGGCCTCGGCCTCGAGCACGCAGTCCCGCCACGGCTCCGCGTCGCCGACGAGCACCTGGGCGACGTCGTGCGAGCCGAGCTCGAAGACCTCGGGGCAGATATCCTCACAGGCGCCGCAGGCGATGCAGCGTTCTTCGTCCACGCATACTCTCATTCGCTCCTTCGGCGGGATCGGCCGCGTTAGGCGGTGTGGCGGCGCAGCGTCTCACGCCGCCTGCCGGACCGCTCCCTGTGCGAGAAGGCCGCCGGCAGCTGAGAAGGCCAGTCTCTGCGCCGCGCGAGCACGGACCTGGCCCGGCGACCCCCATCGGCAGTTCGCCGGCGGCCGCCGTCTTCCTGCCCGCCCGGCCGCGCCCCTGCGTTCGGCTCAGGGCTCGGCCGCGCGCCGCACCCAGTCCCGCGTGGCCTCCACCTGGTTGAAGGTGAAGAGGTGCACGCCGGCGATGCCCACCCGCGGGTCGTCGAGATGGGCGGCCACGGCCCGCGCCAACGGCGTGGGGTCGTAGCGGCGCGCCCGGGCCAGCGTCGCGAGCTGGCGGCCGTGCCGGATGAGGTAGCGCAACGAGGCGCCGACGCCCGTCTTGAGCGAGATCTCGGCGAGCTTGCGCCGTTCCACGACGCCGGCCAGGCCCACGAACACCGGCAGGTCGATGCCGGCGGCGCGCACCGACGTGATCCAGCCCGTGAGCGCCTCGACATCGAAGCAGATCTGCGTCGCGATGTAGTCGGCGTCCGGCGCCTTGCGGCGAAGGGCCGCGAGCAGCTCGCCGTCGGAGATCAGCGGATGCCCTTCCGGGTAGCCGCCGATCCCGATGCGCGCCAGCGGGTGCGGCAGGGAGCCCAGAGCCTCGAGCAGGTCGCCGGCGTCGGCGTAGGCGCCCGCGGGCGGGGACGCGTCGCCGCCGACGACGAAGGCCTCGTGGATCCCGGCGAGGTTGAGGCGGTCCACGATGCGCTCGAGCTGGCCGCGATCGGCGATCATGCGCGCGGCCAGATGGGGGACGACGCGATACCCCCTCCCCACCAGGAGCGCGCTGACGTCGATCGTGCGCTCCACCCCTTGGCGCGGCGAAGCGGTGACCGTCACGGTCGCCCCGGCGGGCAGGGCGGCCACCTTCTCCTCGATGCCCTGCACCGGGATCACCTCATACCGCGGCTCGGCCAGCAGACGTGCCAGCGGAGACGCCTGCGCGAGCTCGGTACCAGAGCTGCCGGCCATGGTCCACCTCGCTTCGGAGAATACAGGATACTCTTACTCCTCTATATCCGTGGCCGCCCGACTCTACGCTAGGATTGTCGGCGCGCCCGCCGGGCGCCCGGGCGCCCAGACCCGGCAAGCGAGCTGGAAGGCGCCCGTGGCCGACCCCTTCGACATCACCATCCCAGGCGTCACCGCCGCGGCCGACGAGCACGCCGTTCTCGTCCGCAGCGCCGAGCCGCTCGCCCTGCTGAGCTCGGCCGTGGTCGGCGGCGGGCTCTGCCGGGCGCGGGCCATCGTCAACCTGCACGTCGACAAGGACTACGACGGCCACTGCCCGGAGGACGACCTCGCCGCCTTCGCCGCGCGGCACGGCGTGGAGGCCCCCTTCGTCGGCCTGATGACCGCGGCTTGCACCGACCACTCACGCGTGGCCACGGAGGCGCGTGACGGCCTCGCCGTGGCCGCTGTGGTCTCGATGGGCCTGAGCAACACGACCTGCGCCGGCGTGACGCCACCTCTCGGCGCCGGCCCGAGCCCCGGGACCATCAACGCGATCCTCCTCATCGACGGCCGCCTGAGCGAGGCGGCCATGGTGAACGCCGTCATCTGCGCCACGGAGGCGAAGGCCCTCGCTCTGGCGGCCTGGGATGTGCGGGCGCCACAGGGGGAGCCGGCCAGCGGCACCTCGACGGATGCGGTGGTGATCGCCTGTACCGGGCGGGGGCCGGGGCTGAGCTACGCCGGCCCCGCCACGACCGCCGGATGGCTCGTCGCGCGCACGGTTCGCGGGGCCATGGAGCAGATCTGCCGCGAGAAGATCGAGCGCGACGGCGGGCGGCGCCTCGGCTGGTGAGGTACGGCGGCAGCCGCGCCGGGGCTTCAGGACCCGGCCGGGTCCGCCGCCCGGCCGCGGCCAGGCAAGGGCTTCAGGACCCGGCCGTCAGCACCTCGTCGATCCAGCCCATCCCGGCGATGCCGAGTGGGAACCCGCAGGTGGTGAAGGCCAGCACCGCCACCTGGCGGAGCTCCTCGGGGCTGGCCCCCGCCGCCAGAGCCTTGCGGGCGTTGGAGCGCACGGCGCCCTCGGCCGCCGCCCCGATGGCCAGGCCCAGCTTGACGAGGCGCACGGTGCGGTCGTCGAGCGGCCCCGCCGCGTCGGCCGCCTCACCCAGGCCGTCAAGCGCGGTCGCGACGCCCGGGTAGTCCTCGCGAAACCGCAGGTACACGTTCGGCAGATGCTCGTCGCTCACGATGATCTCCTCGACGTCGAGGCACGCGGCTCGGCGCCACGGCCCTTTCACGAATCAGTCATTTCACGCCGGGGCGTGGGGCAAACGGCCGCGCCCGCGAACCACCGTCGGCTCGGGGCTCAGCGCAGCGGGGACTGGTCGCCGAAGGCGAAGCGGCCGCTGCTGAAGAGGCCCACGCAGGCTTCGACGACGCGGCCGTCGTAGACGCTGCCGGCGCCTCTTGTGACCTCCTCGAGTGCCGCCTCGAGGCCGAGCGCCGCTCGATACGGGCGGTGCGACGACATCGCCTCGACGACGTCGGCCACCGCCAGGATGCGAGCCTCGAGGAGCAGCTGCTCCCCGCTCAGCCCCCTGGGGTAGCCGGAGCCGTCCAGGCGCTCGTGATGCTGCAGGGTCATCTCGGCCACGCGCCACGGGAACTCGATCGCCTCCAGGATGTCGTGGCCGGCCTGCGCGTGCAGCTTGATCAGCGCGAACTCCATCGGCGAAAGGCGCCCCGGCTTGGAGAGGATCTCGGGCGGGATGGTGATCTTGCCGACGTCGTGGAGCATGCCGGCCACGCGGACGCCCTGGACGCGGTCCGCGTCCAGGCCCAGTTCGCCGGCGATGGCCGCGGCCAGCTCGCTGGCCCGATACTCGTGGCCGGCGGTGTACGGGTCGCGCACTTCGACGGTGCGCGCGAGCGCCGCGATCACTCCGTCGGTGATCGCCCGCTGGCTGGCCACGGCCTCGGTGAGACGGTGCTCGGTGCGCTTGAGCTCCGTGATGTCGGTGACCGCGTGCACGGCGCCCTGGACCGCCCCGTCGGTGTCCAGGACCGGCCGGCACGTGATGCGCAGCCAGGCGCCATCCTGCTCGAAGGTGCTGGTCTCGACGCACCCGGAGAGCATGGCGCGCCGGTGAGGGCAGTCGCAGTGGAAGCTCGTGCCGCCGTGGAAGACCCCGAAGCAGCGCTGCCCGACGAGCTCGTCGAAGCCGCGCCCGGTGAGCGCCGCGGCGGCCGCGTTGCAGCGCAGCACGGTGCCCTCGACGTCCAGCAGAGCCACGGAATCGTGCATGGCGTCGAAGGTCTGGCGCCACTCCTCCGCCGCCAGGGAGAGCTTCGCCTCCGCCTTGTGCTGCGCCGTGGCGTCGGTGACCAGGCCCTCGAGCGCCTGCACCCGGCCATCCTCGTCGCGCACGGCGACGCCGCGCTCCCAGACCCACCTCGTCTCGCCCGCGGCGGTGACGATCGGGTAGTCCACCGTCCAGGACTCGCCCCGGGCGATGCCCTCCCGAACCGCCCGGCGGACGGACTCGCGGTGCGTCGCCGCGATCACGTCCGCCCCGTACGACACCGGTCCTCCACGCTGCAGAGCCTCGGGCGCGTGGCCGGTGAGCTCGGCGCAGCCCGCGCTGACGAACTCCATGATCCCGTGCGCGTCGTCGCCGCAGCGATAGACCATGCCCTGCAGGTTGCCGAACAACGTGCCGAGCTCGCGCTCACGCTCGCCCAGGGCCGACTCGGTGGCGAGCCGCTCGCTGACGTCCTGACCGAAAGCCACCACGAGCTCTTGCCCGCCGACCTCGACGAGGCTGAGGTGGAGCTCGAGCGGGACCTCGGCGGCGTCGCTGCCCCTGCGCACGGTACGGCAGATGCGGTGCACGCCGCTGTGGCGCAGACCCTCTACATACGCCGGCCACCGCTCGAAGCGAAAGTCGGGGTCGATGTCGGCCAGGGTCAGCGACAGGACCTCATCCTCCGTGCGACCGAGCGTCCCACAGGCGTGCCGGTTAGCCCGGACGATGTTGGCTGCCGCGTCGACGATCAGGAGCGAGACTGAGGCGTTCTCGATGGCGGACGAGAACAGCGTGGCCTCCATCTCGACGCGCTTGCGTTCACCGATGTCCACGAAGACGGCGGCGAAGTGCCCGGCCGCCGGGCTGAAGGCCGAGACGTGCAACCAGGTCGCCAGAGGCTTGAACTCGATCTCGAAGTCGTCGGCCTCGCCGGTGGCGGCCACGCGCCCGTAGCGCGCAATCAGGTCCGGGTGGTCGGCGTGGACTTGCGGGAGGACCTGCGAGACTGTCTTGCCGACCACGTCGCGCAGGCCGGTGAGCCGTTCGAAGGCCGGGTTCACGGCGAGGTATTCCCAATCGCCGGGGCGCCCCGCCTCATCGAAGATCATGCGGCAGTAGGCGAACCCCTCGAGCATGTTGGCGAAGAGTCCGCGGCGCTCCCCCCCATCCCCGAGCAGCGCCGTCTCCCCGAGCCGCAGGGACGAGGCGGCGCGCGGGCCGCGACCAAGATCGTCGCCGGGCCCGCTCCCGCGCGCCTCGGCGACTCCTGCCCAGCCGGGCTGGCTACCGTCCTCCGTGATCCGTTTGGCCCGCGACATAGCTACTCCCGACTGCCGAACAGTACGTGTCCACACGGCCCGCGTGGCCCGCCCAGGCTGCGCCGCGCCCGCCCGACGTCATCGGCGCTGCGAGGTGGCCGCGGCGGCGTGGGCCGCTGCCGCAGGCGCAGCACACAGCATCG
>JBAZPK010000143.1:0-6191 GCA_041648235.1 Thermoleophilia bacterium | reverse complement strand
CTCCTGCGGGACGATGCACTTCCAGAAGTCGACCTTCTTCCCCGGCTCGACGCCTTGAGACGCGCCCGGGATGATGGCGCCCGTCGGGCAGGCCTTGACGCACAGCTCGCAGTCGCCGCAGAGATCCTCCGTGAAGGGCTCGTCGCAGGGGAGCTCGGCGTCGGTCACGACGCAGCACCAGCGCACGTGCGGGCCGAGCTGCGGGGTGACGCACAGCGTCTGCTTTCCGATCCAGCCGAGGCCGGCCAGGGTCGCGGCGGCCTTGGCGTGCACGAAGTGCGTGACGGCCGCCTTGTGGCCGGCGCCGCGCACGGCCTCGGCGAAACGATGCCCGCGGGCCTCCGTGATCTCGTAATACATGTTGTAGTACTGCGAGCCGGGCACATCGTCGAAGGGGATGACCCCGTCCGGCAGCACCGACGTGACGACCGCGTTCTGCAGGGGGTCCCAGATGTGCATCCCGAGGACGATCACGCGCTTGGCGTCGTCCAGGAACCCGCTCGGGACGTCCAGGCACCGGTGCGGCGGGAAGGGCACTTCCGCCAGCCGCTCGGCGTCGACGACGCCGAAGAGCTCGAAGCCGTGGCTCTCGGCCTCCGCACGCAGATGTTCTTTCAATGTGGCTGGCTCTGACGACACCGTGGACCTCGCTTCTCGTGGACCGGGAAAGGCAGGGTTCGCCGCAGTGTAGCGCCGAACCCGACGCGAGCCAACATCTTCTCTCGTTGCCCGCTGCCGCCAGAGCTTTGACGGCCTCCCCGTCGTCTGGCGTCGCCGCACTGGGGTCGGGTAGACTGCGGTGCGGGCACGGCGTCACGCAGCGAGCGGAAGGATCGCGTGGGTATCTTCGACCCACCGGACATCGAGAAGTTGAGGCGCGAGGCCGACTGGCCGCGCCTCATCCACTGGTCCCTGTACGACAAGGACCCGGCGTCGTCGCGCGCCGCGCGAGCCGTGCTCAAGGCAGACCCGTACCCGGTCGTCGAGTACCTGTACGAGACGGCCCTGTGGGCCCAGGAGCACAGCATCGGACGCCGGAAGCGCCTGCCGAAGCGCAGCGTGATGCTCCTGAGCGAGGCCAATCGTGCTTTGACGCGGGTGGGCTCCCCGGCGGTCGCGCCCCTGCTCGAAGCCGTGCGGCTCTACGACGATTACGGCGATCCGGACGAGCACGTGAGGTTCCTGATGCTCGCCCTCGTCTTCGATATCCTCGAGAAGATCGGGAGGCCCGCCGCGGGCACGTTGCGCGAGCTGGCGGCCGCCCCTGAGGGCGACGTCCGCAAGCTCGCGCGGGAGGCGCTCGAGAAGTTCGAGGCACACGGCCTGCTCGATGAGGAAGAGAAAGAGCAGGACGAGCCCGACGAGGACGACGTCACGGACGCTCGCGCCGATCGCGACGCGGAATAGGCCCCTGCCCCGTCCGTCGCGGCGCGCCGTCGGCGTGGATTGTCGCGCCTGTGCGGTGGGTACATCTACCCTGCAAACCGACCGGACTGGGGGTAGCGCCATGGCCAATACGATCGTCGTCGGCTACGACGGGTCAGAGCATTCGCTGAAGGCTCTGGACGCAGCCATCGAGCTGGCCAAGACGATGCCCGACGGCGAGGTGATGGTCGCCTGCGCGCAGGACCGCCCCGGGCCTGCGGTCGGCTTTCGCGGCCTGGAGTTCGGGGTCGAGGAGATGTGGGACAAGGTCACGCAGGAGATCGAGCGGCAGCTCGCGGAGGCTGCGGCGCGGGTCACTACCCAAGGCGTCAAAGTGGCCACCGCCTGCACCCCCGACCGTCCGGACGTGAGCATCATCAAGATCGCCCGTGACCTGGGGGCGCGCATGATCGTGGTCGGGACCAGAGGCGCCGGCGCTCGTGAAGGTCAGAAGTCGGTCCTGGGTTCCACGACGAGCAGGGTGCTCCACGAGGCCGGCGGCATCCCAGTGCTCGTGGTCTGAGCTTCCCGCCAAGGCGCTCGCGGCGCCTCCCGGCGGCGATCGCGCTCTTCGACACCGACACGACAGGAGGCGCGGCGCAGGTCCTCACCTGCGCCGCGCCCCTTCTTCTCTCTCACACTACGCCGAACAGCTTCAGTCGGCCGCGGCGCTCCTTTTTCCCTCAGACGCTCACACCCAGAAGATGACGTAGCCGAGCGTCATGAAGGCCAGGCCACCGGCCACCGCAATGTAGGGCAGCGGCCCGCAGGTCGTGGGCCCGAGCTCGGTCTCCCCCTCGGGGATGAGGTCGGAGAACATCTGCTGCGGGAACTTACCCTTGTCCGTCACGTAGTGCCGGTAGTAGAAGACGGGGACCGCGATCAAGGCCGAGATCCAGCCCATGAGCAGAGTCCCCTTGCCCCAGAAGTTCGCACCGGCTCCCAGGAGGAACACGTTCAGGTAGGCGAAGGAGGTGCCCAGCCAGAAGAGCGGCGCCGGCGCCCTGAAGGGGCGCGGGACCTTCGGGTTGTCCTTGCGATGGATCCAGCCTGCGTTCAGGTTGAGGAAGTTGAAGATCATGTAGTTGCAGTTGGAGACGGCGAGCACGAAGACGTAGTCGGACATGAGCAGCAGGAAGAGGTTGAAACCGAGATCGGTCCACATGGCGTAGGTCGGCACCTTGTGCTCGTTGAGGTGCGCGAGGTACTTGGGCAGCCAGCCGTCCTGCCCGCCCTGGAAGAGGGTCCGCGACGAGCCCGACATGGCCGTCATGACGGACAGCATCACCGTGAAGAACATGGCGACGGCGATGACCTTGGTGAAGGTCGCGCCAGCACCTACCATGTCCGCGAAACCTTGGGGAACACCGGCTCCCGAGTAGATGTCCGCACCGAGCATATAGTCGGTGCCGAGGACACCCTGCCAGACGAACGGGATAAGAACATAGCACAGGATGCAGAACAGGCCCGAGTAGATGATCGCCTTGGCTTGGTCGCGCCCCGGGTTCTTGAACTCGCTCATGTAGCAGATGGCCGTCTCGAAGGCGTAGGCCGACCAGGCGGCGATGAAGAACGACCCCAGGAACGCCGTCCAGCCGTCGATGTTCCACGAGCCGTTGATCGGCACGAAGGGCGAGAAGTTGTCCATCACGACGTCGCCGGTGATCAGCGGGACGATCGTCAGAAGGACCAGCGGCGTCATGGCACCGATCGTGAGGATCATCTGGACGCGCGCCGTGCGCAGGATGCCGTAGTGCTGGATGTTCCACACAGCGAGCATGATGAGGGCGCCGAGGATGAACACGGCGTTGATACGCAGCTCCAGTCCATCTTTCAGGAAGTCAAGATTGACGAGGTCGATCGTCCACGTGTTGATGGTGGCGTCGGGGGCGAAGAAGACCGAAAGCACGTAGTACGCACAGAGGCCGGAGCCGAGGGCCAGCACCGGCGTCCAAGCGAGCCAGTTACACCAGAGCGAGATCGGCGCGGCCGGCTTGATGTAGCGGATCCAGGCGGTTGCGCCGTGCACTGCCGTGCCGCCCGACTTCTTGGGGTGCAGGCCTGCGATCTCCGCGTAGACGAAAGCGTCGACGAAGCCGACCAGCACCGAGAGCGTCCACACGAGGATGGCGACCGGCCCGGTGCCGGCGGCGATGCCGCCCATCGAGAACAGGACGAGCGCCGGCACACCGGCGGCAACGAAGAAAGCGCCGACCCAGCTGATGTCGCGGCGCATGTTCGTGTTGAAGCGCGACTTCTTGTACTCTTCCCCGTATTCCGACAGGTATTTGTCCGCGACCTCGGACCCTTGCCCCTGCCATTCCGTCTGCTTGCCACCTTGATCCGTCATCAGCACTCCCCTGATCCGTGACCCTCGTTCGTAGCTCCCGCGGTAGGCCGCCCAGCGCCCCGGTTCAGGGCTCCTCGCCACGGGCCGGTCCTGGTGTCCATCCTCCTTTCTCGACGGCAGAGTGGTCGGGCACCCAGCGAGCCTGAAAAGCCCACAGCCCCGCTCCTGCCGAGACAGAGTGGACCGCACATGTTGGACGCACTGTACAGAGTGGCGTCACCCAGCACAATAGGTCGCCGTACCCCGCACGCGCCGATCCCCTGATGAGGCCGGGCCCGGCGGGCGGCCTCCGATGTCCTGGAGTCCGCCCGCCGGGCCCTGATGCCGTACTTCACGTGGTCTTGGCCGTGCCTCAGGTCAGGAGACGAGCTCCTTGCACTTCTCGACGCCCAGCGAGGCGTTGGCCCCGTAGGCGTCGGCGCCGACCTCGGCCGCCCACTCGGCGGAGACGGGGGCGCCACCGATGATGACCTTGACCTTGTCGCGCAGGCCGGCGTCTTTGAGGGCCTGCATGGTCTCGGGCATCTTCGGGATGGTCGTCGTGAGCAGGCCGCTCATCCCGAGGATGACGGCGTCATTGTCCTTGACGGCCTTGACGAAGTCGGCCGGGGTGATGCCCTTGCCGAGGTTCACGACCTCGAAGCCGGCGCCGCCCAGAAGCATGGCGACGAGGTTCTTGCCGATGTCGTGCATGTCGCCCTCGACGGTGCCGATCACGACCGTGCCCAGGCTGATCGACTCACCGGCCGCGAGGTGCGGCTTGATGAGGTCGAGACAGGCCTGCATGGTGCGGGCGGAAAGCAGCACCTCGGGAATGAACTTCTCGCCGCTCTTCATCTGCGCGCCGACGATGTCCATGCCGGGCAGCAGGGCGTTGTCGAGGATCTCGCGGGCGGGGGTGCCGCCGTCGACCAGCGCCTGGGCGGCCGCCGGGGCGCCGTCGGCGCCGTCGATGATCATCTTCTTGAGTGACTCAAAGTCTGCCATAGGATCCTTTGTCCTCCGCGTCGTGCGTTCGTACCAGGGCTGGATGGCTCAGGCGACTCCCGCGTCCTTCTCGGCCTTGGCGACGATGGCGCTGATCTGGTCCTTGACGTCGCTCGGGAGCTCGGGGACCTTGTGGTTCTCGACGAGGTCCCTGGCCATCTGGTTGCAGCGGGCGTACATATCGCTGCCGCCGTCCATCTCCCACTCCTCGCGGACGCGACGGTCGATGTTGCCGGCCTTGGACTGGTGCTCACGCATCAGCTTCAGGGTGCTCATCCTCGAAAGGAAGTCCTCCTCGGACCCCACCTCGATGATCTCATCAACCATCAGCGTCGCGTCGTTCGTGGGAATGCCACGCAGCGCGAACTTGGAGATGCGTGCGATGTCGTTGTCCATGACCAGCGTACCGTAGTCGATGGTGACGCCCGATTCGATCATCCCGGCACCGTAGATCAGGTTGAGTCCTCCCAACGCTGGCAAGAGGCCGGTGATCGTCTTCTCGTGCGCTACCTGAGCGTCGCCGCCCAACTTGGAATCGCTCTACAACCCGGCGCCGTAGGTCGGCAGGCCGTAGAACCTACCCAAGTTGGCGACGGCCGCGCTGATGAGGCCGAGCTCCGGGGTGCCCACGGTCGCGGCCGCGCGCTGCAGGTCGAAGGCCGTGGTGGAGGTGCCGTAGACGCACTTGGCGCCCTTCTCGGCGAGCTGAGCGAGCACGATGCCGCCGAGCACCTCGGCGTTGTGGGTGACCATGGTGCCGGCCAGCGTGACCGGAGCCGAGCCGCCCGACATGGCCATGGAGAGCGGCATGGCGACCTGATGCGCGCGGGCTGCCTCGATGATGCAGCCGCTGAACTCGCCCATGAGCTTGAGCGGGCTGACCGGGCAGCTCAGGAACAGGAGCGTAGCATCTGCGGCTGCGAGATGGCTTTGATCGAGCGCACCTTGGGCACGAGGACCACCATGCAGAACAGCAGGATCGCCCAGGGCACCACCATCGCCCAGATGCCGCCGATCCCGTACATGTACGTGTTGAAGATGGCCCAGGTGATGAAGCCGATCAGCAGCCAGCCGGCGGCGATGCTCATGCCGACGAGCAGGGCGTTCGTCTGGCGGCTCGCGACCCAGTAGTCCTTGTGTTGGTCCGCCGCATCCTTCCGCTTCATGCGCCGGTAGATCGAGGCGCCGATCCATAGGATGATTGCGAAGTAGACTATCATCGCCACCCAGAACCAGACGGCGAAGCGTCCCACATCACCACCCGCCGCTGCAATGAGATTCATCAATGCATCCCCCTAGACTCAATACTGGTCACTTAAACGTCACGCTGTGCTATCCTCCCTGAAACAAGCACAGGAGGAGCGGCGATGGCGCGCACGACGGCGGAGCTTCCCCAAGGGACCCGGATCACCGACTACGTGAGCCTCGG
>JBAZPK010000142.1:0-6208 GCA_041648235.1 Thermoleophilia bacterium | reverse complement strand
CGGCGACGGCTGAGGCGTACCCCAGCTGCATCTGCGCCAGCGTGCCACGCAGGTCGCGGAGCGGCGCCTCACCGACCTCGCGCTCGAGCACCGCGAGGGCGGCGCGCAGAAGCTCGATGGCGAGCCGCGCGTCGCCGAGCTCGCGCAGGTCCCTCGTCTCGTCGGTCAGGCCCATCTTCTGGTAGCCGTAGGTCACCAGCTCGACCATCATGCCGTAGGCGAGGTCGGCGCCGTGGAGGCCCTTGAGCTGCTCACGCAGCGCGCGGGCGCGCTCCTCGTCCGTCATCGCCCCACTCCTCGGCGGCTGCTCACTCACGTCTGCCCCTCCTCCTCGTCCGCTCTCCCTCCGAGGACGCTCGCCCGGGCACGGGCCACCGTCCCCGCGAACACCTGGGCCAGCGCCTCGCCACCACGGTGTGCCCTGACCTGCTGCTGGGCGCCGTTGCCTTCGCGCAGCATGCGCTCGACCCCCTCGAGGTGGGGGGCGAGGCCGAGAGCGGCGGCGTGCGGCTGGGCGAGCTCGAGCAGGCGGCGCACCGCGTCACCGGCGGCGACCTCCTCCCCCAGCGACCAGTCGACCAGCTTGCCGTCGAGGCCGAAACGGATCGCCCGCCACAGGTTCTCCTCGATATAGCGGTTGGGCAGGATCGGCAGCGGCAGGCCCTCGTCGTAGACCCTGGCGAGGTGGGCGACGACGCCCACCGTGAGGGAGGAGATCGCGAGGCTCTGCCATGCCTCCGCCTGCGCGTCGCAGATGCGCACCTCGACGGTGCCGAAACGATGGTGCGGCCGCACCGCCCACCAGATCTGCGTGAACTCCTGGATGCAGTTGGTGTCCACGAGCTCCTCGTAGAAGCGGCGGTGCTCCGCCCACGTGCCGAACACGTCCGGGATGCCGCAGCGCGGGAACATGCGCACGAAGGTCTGGGTGCGCACCGAGTGCAGCTGCGTCCAGACGTCCTCGATGAACGGCGAGTTGGCCGACAAGGCGAGCAGGTGCGGCAGGTAGGTGCGCAGCGCGTCGCAGACGGCCACCGCCCGGTCACGGCCGCGCACCCCTACGTGCACGTGCGCCGCCCAGGTGTTGTTCCGCCAGGCCACGTACTTGAGGCGCTCCTCGACCAGCCGGTAGTGCGGCGTGTCGATGATCTCCTGGTCCTTCCAGGCCGAGAAGGGGTGCGTGCCGGTGGCGCCGAGCGCATAGCCCTCGCGGTCGGCGAGGGCGAACAGCTCGGCGCGGTTGAGCAGGAGCTGCTTCGCCGCCTGCCCGAAGTGCAGGGTGCGAGGCGTCGAGACCTCGATCTCGGAGCGCAGCAGCTCGCCGGCGATGCGGGAGTGGAGCCGCTCGGGAGCCGCGTCACGCAGCGCCTCGAACCCGGGCGTGAGCGCCAGGGTGCCGGGCTCGAGGATGTGGAACTCCTCCTCGAGCCCCAAGTCGAAGTCGAGCGCCCGGTCGAAGCGCGCCTCGACCTCCGCGAAGTACTCGTCGTGCCGGTTCGCCATCGCGGCAACTCTACCGGATACGATGGCGGGGCACACTCGAGCGGCGCGGCCGGGGCCGGCGCCCGCCGCACCCGCGCCGGTCACCCAAGAGAACGGGCGGCCACGCCTGCGCGCCGCCGCCCGTGCGAGCCTGCCTCTGGAGAGGCTGCCTCTCAGCTCACCCCGAGGATGGCCTTGGCCACGGCCACGGCCTCGATGGCGTCCTCGGCGTAGCCGTCGGCGCCGATCTCGTCGGCCCAGGCGCGGGTCGTCGGGGCGCCGCCGATCATCACCTTGACGCCCTCGCGCAGGCCGGCCTCCTTGAGCGCCGCGATGGTCTTCTGCTGGTTGGGCATCGTCGTGGTCAGGAGGGCGCTGAGCAGGAGCAGGTCGGCGTGCGTCTCCTCGACCTTGGCGATGAAGGTCTCGATGGGCACGTCGCAGCCGACGTCGGTGACCGTGAAGCCGGCAGCCGAGAGCATGGAGCAGACGATCGTCTTGCCGATCTCGTGGATGTCGCCGGCGACCGTCCCGGCGACCGCGACGCCGAGCGACTGGCGGCCGCCGCCGGAGAGGTCGAGGGCGGGCTGCAGAACGGCCACGGCAGCCTTCATCGCCTCGGCCCCCTGGACCAGCTCGGGGAGGAAGAACTCGCCCTTGCCGAACAGATCGCCGACCTCCTCGATGCCCTTGACGAAGCCCTGGTCGAGGATGTCGGCGGCCGGCAGGCCGGCGTCGAGGCCCTCCTGGGCGAGGCGTTCAGCGTCCTCGACCTCACCGTCGATGACGCTCTGTCTCATCTGTTCGTAGAGCTCTGCTGACACGGGGTCCTCCTTGCAGCAACGACATCCGCACGTCTGAAAGCGCACACTCCAACGCCGGCGCCGCGCGACGGCGCTCTGACGAGAGGTCGGTGACACGCAGGGGTGGACGCGCGAGCCCCACACCCCGTGCGCGAAGGCTATCCGAACGCCGAAGGGCTTCGCAACTACGAGCCCTCAGAGCAGAGTGCAAAGCAGCGAGCCGGCCGGAGGGCGGAGCGCCTCGGCGCCTCGCCCCCCGGCCGGCTCATGCACTCCGGCGGCCGGCCGGGGCCCCAGCGGGGCCGGCCGCCTCTGCCCGTCAGGACGCGGGCGTGGGGGTCTCGCTCGTCTCGGGTGCAGGCTCGGGATCGGGCGAAGGGATGGGGCTCAGCTCCACTGAAGGAGCGGGAGCCGGTGCTCCCTTGGCCTTGACGAAGGTGGCCACGAACACGAGGTTCGCCGGGTCCGTGCGGTCGATGCGGCCGCGGACCTTGACCTTGACCCCGACCGGGATCTCGGCGAGCGTCGCGACGACGCAGCCGTCGGCGGTGACGAGCCGGATCTTGGCCTGGGGGTCGACGCTGAGGCCGAGCTCGGCGCCGCGGAACGCCTTCACAGTCCTGGTTCCCGCCTTGACCATCACGACCAGGGTCCCAGCGTCCGCGTCCACGGCAGCAGTCGTGCCCACGAGGTTGAACTTGCTCTTGCCGTGCGCGAAGCCGCCGTTCGCGGCGGCCGCCAGCGGCACGACCGCCAGCGCCAGGGCGAACACCAGTGCCGCCACCATCCATCTCTTCATGCGGGGGACCTCCTCGTCGATTCGTCGGCGCGCTGGGGTGCGCCTCTCCCCCGGATTAACGGCCTCCCGACGCAAAACCTTATGGCGCCGCCGGCGCCGGCCTCGCCAGGATTGACGACACCGGCCCCCACGCCGGAGAGGGGCCGCCGCCGGCCCGCGGCGCGGCTGGGCGGCGGGGTTGCGCGAGCCCCCATAAGGCGTAGCATTACGCGCGGCACAGGGCACGGTAGAGGAAAGGAGCCCTCGTGAAACTCAGCCTGATCCCGAAGGAACAGGGTTATTTCCGTCTGTTTTCCGAGCTCGCCGCGAACCTCGACGCCGCAGCGCAGATGCTCGTCAAGTTCATGAACGACGGCGACAGGAAGTCCATCGCCGCCGCGATCCTCGAGCACGAACACGTCGGCGACAAGATCGTCCACGACATCGTGCGCCGGCTCAACAAGTCGTTCATCACGCCCATTGACCGCGAAGACATCTACGACCTGGTCGCCACCACCGACGAGATCCTCGACAACATCGAGGCGGCGGCCGACGCGTTCATGCTGTACCGCGTCGGCGAGCCCACGGTGCAGGCGCGCCGTCAGGCCGAGGTGATCGCCAAAGCCACGCCGATCCTGCGCGAGTGCATGGACAACCTCGAGAAGCCCAAAGGGCTCGACGAGCGCATCATCGACATCAACAGCCTCGAGAACGACGGCGACCGCATCCTCCGCGAGGCCATCGCGGAGCTCTTCAACGGCGACATGAAGTGCACCGACATCATCAAGTGGAAGGACATCTACGAGCTCCTCGAGTCGGCGATCGACGAATGCGAGCACGTCGCCAACGTCATCGAGAGCATCGTCCTCAAGCACAACTGAGCCGAGCGCAGCAGGCCGTGCCCCTCCTCATCGCGATCATCGTCATCGCCCTGCTGTTCGACTACACCAACGGCTTCCACGATACCGCCAACGCGATCGCCACCTCGGTGTCGACGCGCGCCCTCTCGCCCCGTGTCGCCGTGCTCATGGCGGCGACCCTCAACATGCTCGGCGCGTTCATGGGCAAGAAGGTCGCGGAGACCGTCGGCAAGGGCATCGTGGAGGCCGGGAGCGTCACCCTGACCCTCGTCCTCGCGGCCCTCATCGGAGCGGTCGCCTGGAACCTCATCACGTGGCACTTCGGCATCCCCTCCAGCTCCTCGCACGCCCTGATCGGCGGCCTCGTGGGCGCGGCCATCGCCGAGGGCGGGCTGAACATCGTCCTCTGGGGCGGCGTCTTCGACAAGGTCATCATCCCGATGATCGCCTCACCGCTGATCGGCTTCTGCGTCGCCTTCGCGCTGATGACCGGCCTTCTGTGGTTCGTGCGCAAGTGGTCGCCGACGCCGGTCAACCGCACTTTCCGTCTTCTGCAGCCCATCTCCGCCGGATTCATGGCGCTCTCGCACGGGCGCAACGACGCCCAGAAGACCATGGGCGTGATCACCCTCGCCCTGGTGGCCAGCGGCAAGCTCACCGACTTCTCGATCCCCCTCTGGGTGGTCGTCTCGTGCGCGGTGGCCATGGCCCTGGGCACCTACTCCGGCGGGTGGCGCATCATCCACACCTTGGGCTCCAAGGTGATCAAGCTCGACCCCATCCACGGCTTCGCCGCCGAGACGAGCGCCGCCACGGTGATCCAGGTGGCTTCGTTCATCGGGGTGCCCGTCTCCACGACGCACACGATCACGACGGCCATCATGGGGGTCGGCGCCACGAAGCGGCTCTCGGCCGTGCGCTGGGGCGTGGCGGGCAGCATCGTCATCGCCTGGGTGCTCACCCTGCCGGCGGCGGCGCTCATCGCCGGCGGCGCCTACGTGCTTCTCGACCTCTTCGTGTGACCGCGCCGCGCGGCACCGCCTTGACGCTAACGTAAGTCTTACGTTATCTTCACCCGGGCCGGCCCGTGCCGGCGCGCACCACCCCCGATTCCGGCGGCCATGACACGCATCTTCAACCGCGGCGAGCTCAAACACGCGCTGCTGAGCGTGCTCGACTCGCTCGGCGATGGCCACGGCTACGCCGTCATGCAGGAGCTTCAGCGGCGCGTCGGCCGCGAGTGGCGGCCGAGCCCTGGCGCGATCTACCCCGCCCTCGTGGCGCTCGAAGAGTCGGGCGCGGTCTGCGCCTCCGAGCGCGACGGCCTGCGCGTGTACAGGCTCACCGAGTCCGGGCGCCGCGAGCTCGAGACAGGTGACCCCGCGCCGCACTGGCACGACTACTCGCGGCGCGCCGACGCCCGCCGGCCGCAGCACACCCTGGGCGCCCTGCTCGAGCGCTTCGAGGTCGGGCTGCCGCGGCGTGCGGCGCTCACGCGCGACCAGGCCGACGACATCGACGCCCGCCTCACGGCGGTCAGGCGCGACATCTCAGCGATCCTCGATCAGGTGGAAGGAGGCCGGCGTGGATGAGTTCGCCCGGGCCGCCCTGCGCGAGCGCGAGGCGATGCGGATCGCCCGCCGCCAGTGGTTCTGGCTCGACCTCGTCGTGTGGGCGGCGATCAGCGTCTTCCTGTTCGTCATCTGGCTGCTCACCGGCCGCGGCTACCCGTGGTTCGTCATCCCCGCGGGCGCCTGGGGCATCGTCATCGTCGCCCACGCGGCCTTCGCGTTCCTGCTCAGGAGCCCCGAGGACATCCTTCTCGAGCGCGAACGGCGGGAGGCCCGCCGCGCCGGCAGCGGCGCGTCCGGCTGCGATTGACCATAACGTAAGTGTTACGTTATCCTGACCTGGTGAGCGGGAACCCACGACGGCAGGGCCGTCATGCGTTCGCTGACCATCATCGTCGCGGGTGCCTGCAGTCCGCTATCGGCCCGCAGACCGTCGCCGGTGTCGGCGAGGGGCCACGTTGAGCGCCGGGACCCGCCGCACGCCGCCGTAAGGAGAACCATGAAGATACGCCTCATCGAGCCGGAGCCACCCGGCATGCACGTCTGGGCCAAAGTGCTGCTGCCGCGGCTCGGCCTGCCCATCATCGCCGCGACTCTCAAGCAGCACGGCCACGACGTGCTCATCTACAGCCCCCAACTGGCCGCGGTCGACTGGGACGACGTCCACGGCGCCGACCTCGTCGGCCTCTCGAGCACCACCTCCACCACCTCCAC
>JBAZPK010000141.1:0-6264 GCA_041648235.1 Thermoleophilia bacterium | reverse complement strand
GGGAAACCCGCCTCGATGATGTCGACGCCGAGCCTGGCGAGCTGCCTCGCCACCTCGAGCTTCTCGGCCTTGTTCATGCTGGCGCCGGGCGCCTGCTCGCCGTCGCGCAGCGTGGTATCGAAGATCTTGATGTACCGGGCATCGTTCACGAGTCACCCACACCTCCCTGGGCACGCGTCGTCGTCAAAGTAAGGTCTGGATCCAGATGTGATCCGAGAGATGGCCGTGCCGGCCGCAGGTGTCTACGCATCCCCCCGCGGGGGGAGCAGCAGGAGGCCGCCGAGGAGCGTGAGGACGCGGGCGCGTACCTCAATGTGGCTCTCCCGGCCGGACTCGCTTGTCGCACGGCGACGCATGGTCCAGTGAGTCTACGTCAGGCGCGCGCGAGGGCGCAAGCGCGCCGCGCCCGCCCGCCGCGGTCGCGCGACGGCGACGCCCGAAGCAGGACAACGCCACTCCGGTTTCGCCGTCGGCACCGCGGGAACGCTGCGGTCATGACTCCCAACACGGAGGTGACCGTCATGACACGGGTAGCCACCCGTTTATCCACCGCGCCGGCGACCACGACGCTGCCGGCCGAAGACCTCGGCCGGGCGCGGTCCTTCTACGAAGAGAAGCTGGGACTCGAGACCGAGGTGCGGGCCGACATGCCTGAAGGCCTGTTCGTCCACGCCGGCAAGGGGACGCTGGTCTACCTCTACCAGCGTGAGCGCACCAAGGCCGACAACACCGCCCTGACCTTTGAGGTCGACGACATCCTGCCGGTGGTCGAGGAACTGCGCTCGAACGGCATCGTCTTTGAGGAGTACGACTTCCCCGGCCTCAAGACCGTGAACGGCATCGCCTCGCGCGACGTCGACAAGGCTGCCTGGTTCAAAGACAGCGAGGGCAACATCCTCTGTCTGCACAGCCTGGCCGCCTGAAGCTCGGCGGGCGGGAGCGCCCGCGGCGCGCCCGCTTGGGACGACGACGCGCCGGGAGGCCGGCAGAGCCCCCCGGCGCGTGTGCGTCCGGCTCTGAGGCGCTCGGCTTACAGCTCGACGCGCCGGCCGTCGTGCAGCCCGCAGGCAGTGACGAGCTCGGCGAGCTGCTCCGCGCTGATGGTGTCGTCCAGCGTGATGCCCATCACGGCCTTCTGCTCCACGACCTCGCGGCCCACGCTCATCTGGCCGATGTTGATGCCGTACTCGCCGATCTTGGTGCCGATCTTGCCGATCATGCCCGGCACGTCCTCGTAGCGCAGGAACACCATGTGCGGCGCCGGCTCGATGTCGACGTCCTGGCGGTACACCTTGACGAGCCGAGGGCGATGCAGCGGCCCGAGCGTCGTGCCGCTCACGCTGAGCTCACCCCTCGCGTCCCGCGTCGTCACCGTGATGAGGTTGAGGAAGTCGACGGCCGCCGGCTGTTTGGTCTCCTTGGCCGCGATGCCGCGCTCCTCGGCGATGGCCTGAACGTTGACGAAGTTGACCGGCCCGTCGACCTTGCCGGCCAGCACCCCCTGGAGCACGCCCAGGGTGAGGATCCGCGTGTCGTAGGCCGCGATGGTGCCGCCGTAGGCCACCTCGAAGGTGTCCACGGGACCCTCGGCGAGCTGCACGGCGAGCGTGCCGAGCTGCTCGCAGAGCCCGACGAACGGCAACAGCTCGTCGGCCTCCTCGCCGAGCGCCAGCGGCAGGTTCACGGCGTTGGCGGCGAACTCGCCGTTGAGGACCGCCGCCACCTGTTCGGCGATGATCGTCCCGGCGCGCAGCTGGGCCTCCACCGTCGAAGCGCCGAGGTGCGGCGTGCAGACGACGCTGTCGTACTTGAACAGCGGGCTGTCCGTGGTCGGCTCTTTGGGGTACACGTCCACGGCCGAGGCCGCGACCTTGCCGCTCTCGATGGCCCGCGCCCAGGCGTCCTCGTCGACGATCCCGCCGCGCGCCACATTGACGACGCGCACGCCGTCCTTCATCTGCGCAAACTGCTCGTCGCCCACGAACCCGATGGTCTCGGCGTTCTTGGGCAGATGCACGGTGAGGAAATCGGCCTCGGCGTAGATCCCTTCGGGGCTGTCGGCGCGCTCCAACCCCAGCTCGCGGAACTTCTCAGCCGGCACGAAGGGGTCGTAGGCGAGTACCCTCATGCCCAGGCCGCGGGCGTCCTCGGCGACGAGGAAGCCGATGCGGCCGAGGCCGAGGACCCCGAGCGTCTTGCCACGCAGCTCCACGCCGCCCTTGCCCCACTTGCCCTTCTCCCAGCGGCCCTGCTTGAGGTCGGCGTAGGCCTGCGGGATGTTGCGCGCGCAGGCCATGATCAGGGCCACGGTGTGTTCGGCGGCCGAGAGCACGTTGCTCTGCGGCGCGTTCACGACGATGACGCCGCGCTTGCTGGCCTCCTCCACGTCGACGTTGTCGACGCCGACGCCGGCGCGGCCCACCACCTGGAGGTTGGCGCCGGCCCGGATCACCTCGGCCGTGACCTTGGTGGCCGAGCGGATGATGAGGCCGTGGTACTCGGGGATGCGGGCCAGCAGCTCGGCGGCGTCCCACTCGGTGCCCACGTCCACCTGGAAGCCCTTGCCCTCGAGGTACTTGATGCCCTCGGAGGCGAGCTTCTCCTTGACGAGGACCTTCTTCTTCGCGGTCATGTCTGCCGTCCTCCCGTCAGAGCTGCACAGGGCTCTGCATGAGGACCTGCGCCGCGGCCCCGGTGCCGGCGCCGAACTTGACGTCGTACCCGAGCTCGGCGAGGACCATCTCGAGCACGCCGAGCCCGACCAGGATGTCGCTGGCCCCGAAATAGCCGCAGTGGCCGAAGCGGAAGATCTTGCCCTTGACGCGGCCCTGGCCGCCGGCCAGCCACACGCCGTACTTGTCGCGCGCCAACTTGGTGATCTGGCCGCCGTCGACGCCCTCGGGCACCACGCACGCGGTGACGCTGTTGGCCTCAGGGTCGTCGGGCCCGAAGAGGCCGATACCGAGAGCCTGCACGCCGGCCTTGCAGGCCTTGCCCAGCCAGCGGTGCCGCTCGAACACGTTCTCGAGGCCTTCCTCGCGGATCAGCTTGATGGCGGCGTTCTGAGCCACCATCAGCGACACGGCCGGCGTGTACGGCGTCTGGGCGCTGTCGCCGGTCATCTTGGCGCGGTAGGTGAGGTAGTCGAAGTAGAAGCGCGGCGTGGTACAGGCCGTGACGACGCTCCAGGCCTTCTCGCTGACCGCCACGTAGGCGAGGCCGGGCGGCACCATCAGGGCCTTCTGGGAGCCGGCGAGGCAGATGTCCACGTGCCACTCATCGGTCTTGAGGTCGGTGGCGCCGAGGCCGCTGATGGCGTCGACGACGAGGATCGCGGGCGTCTTCGCGACGATCTCGCCGATCGCCTTGATGTCGTTGACCACTCCGGTGGAGGTCTCGCTGAACTGCAGGTACACGGCCTTGACCGCCGGGTCGGCGGCGAGCGCCTTCTCGATGTCGGCGGGGTCGACCTTGGTGCCCCACTCGTAGTCGAGGGCCGTCACCTCGGCGCCCCAGTTCGCGGCGAGCTTCTTCCAGCGCTCGCCGAAGTTGCCCATGCTGGCGACCAGCACGTGGTCGCCGGGGTTCACGACGTTGACCACCGCGGACTCCATGGTACCGGTACCGCTGGCCGCGAAGATCAGCACGTCGTTCTCGGTCTGGTACACGTACTTCATCCCCGCGACCACTTCCCTGAGGATCTCGGTGAAGCGCGGCGCGCGGTGGTGCACGACCGGCTCACTCAGGGCCGAGAGCACCTCGGGCGGCACCGGCGTCGGGCCGGGGGTGAGGAGGAAGCGCTTCAACATCGGGACATCCTTTCTGGGTATGGGTCCGGCTGGCCGGCTCGAGCCGGCAGGGGGAGGGCGAGGCGCCCGGCGGGGCGGGTGCCGACCCGGACGATCGCGATCGCGACGCCGTAAAGCGCGGCAGCAGCCGCGCCGGCCTCAAGAAGTGTGGTACCTGTGGAAGAGAAGCGGGAGTCGGCTGGTGCGGGCGGGGCGGTGAAGCCGCCCCGCCCGCACCAGCCGTCACGACGGGCGATGAGTCGAGTCTCGCATGGCGGGCATGATAGCCGACCGCGGAGGCGCGTGTCCAGACGGCCGGCACCGCGGCGCTACAGCCCCGCTGCCTTGCCCCACGCGAGCCCGCAGCGCGCGACCGGCGTGAGGAGGCGCGGGGCGGCGTCCACTTCAGGCCCGCGGCCGGAGGCCGGCCGGCGGCACGACCAAGGGCGCCCAGGCGACGAGTACGGGCGCCGCGAGAAGCAGCGCCGGCGCGGCCGAGCCCTGGTCGGCAGCGACCGCGATCACCAGGGCCAGCGCCCCTGCGGCGAGCACGCCGGCGCTGATGTCGAGCGCTCTCATGGCGCCTCAGCGAGCCGTGACACGCTTCAGCCGCCGAACGCAGTCGGGCGCGGGCCGGCATGAGCCCGCCCGCGCCCGACGGCGACCGCGGACGCTTTCAGACGTCGATGTCGAGGCCGCCCTCGTCGATCCAGCTCATCATGCCGCGGAGCTCCTTGCCCACGGTCTCGATGAGATGCTCCTTGCCCTGCCGCTGCAGGGCGTTGAACACGGGGCGGTTGGCCTGGTTCTCGAGGATCCACTCGCGCGCGAACTCGCCGCTCTGAATCTCGGCGAGCAGCTCGCGCATGGTCTCGCGCACGTTCTCGTCGATGATGCGCGGGCCGCGCGTGAGGTCGCCGTACTCGGCCGTGTCGCTGATCGAGTACCGCATGCCGGCGATGCCCTTCTCCCACATCAGGTCGACGATCAACTTGAGCTCGTGCAGGCACTCGAAGTAGGCGATCTCGGGCTGGTACCCAGCCTCGACGAGCGTGTCGAAGCCGGCCGTGACCAGCTCGGTGCAGCCGCCGCAGAGCACGGCCTGCTCGCCGAAGAGGTCGGTCTCGGTCTCCTCGTCGAACGTCGTCTCGAGGCCGCCGGCGCGCAGGCCGCCGATGCCGCTCGCGTAGCTGAGCGCCAAGTCGTGCGCCTTGCCGCTGGCGTCCTGATGGACGGCGATGAGCACCGGCACGCCCTTGCCCTCTTCGTACTGGCGGCGCACGAGGTGGCCGGGGCCCTTGGGGGCCACCATCGAGACGTCGACGCTCCTGGGCGGCACGATCTGCCCGAAGTGGATGTTGAAGCCGTGCGCGAACATGAGCATGGCGCCGTCCTTGAGGTTCGGCGCCACGCCGTTCTTGTACACCGCGGCCTGCGTCTGGTCCGGCACCAGCATCATGACGACGTCGGCCTTCCCGGTGGCCGCGGCGGCCGACAGGACCTCGAAGCCGGCCTTCTCGGCGCGCTCGGCGTTGGGCGTGCCGGCGAGCTCGCTGACGACCACCGTCACGCCGCTGTCGCGCAGGTTCTGCGCGTGGGCATGCCCTTGGCTGCCGAAGCCGATGATGGCCACGGTCTTGGCCTGGATCAGGGAAAGGTCGGCGTCCTTGTCGTAGTACATGCGGTGTCTCCTCCTCTGTACGCCCGGCGGGCGGTTCCACTCCGAACTGAGAACTTTACTGCGTCACGACGATGGCGGCAACGCCCCGCCGGCCACGAAGATCGCCCGCCCGGCGGCTTGTCCGGCCCCCCATGATGACGTAGCGTACCTCGGGTGCCGGCCGCGCAACGTGAGGGGGAAGGCTGTGGAGGAACAGCTTCAGGGTCTCCTAGACCGCATTCGCACTGAGGGCGTCGAGCGCGCCGAGGCCGAGGCTGCGGCCATCGTCGGCGAGGCGGACCAGCGAGCCAGGGCCACGGTCGCGGACGCGCAGGCGGAGGCGGGCGAGATCCGCGGACGCGCCGAGGCGGATGCCCAGGTGGCCCGGCAGCGTGGCGAGAAGGCGCTCGAGCAGGCCGGGCGGGACTTCCTGCTGGGCCTTCAGCAGAGCATCGAGTCGGTGCTTCGCGAGAGCCTGTCCGGCCAGGTCGCGGCGGCCCTCACTCCCGAGGTCATCCCTCAGATGCTGGTGCGCCTCGCCGACGCCTACGCGCAGCACGACATGAACGAGAGCCGCGTCGACGTCCTGCTCTCCCCCGAGGACCACGCTCGCGTGGCCGAGATCGTGATGGCTGAGTACCGCGAGCTCGTGCGCCAGGGTCTGACGCTGCGCCCGGACGAAGGCATCGGCAAGGGCTTCAAGGTCTCGTTCGTGGACGACAACCTGTACCACGATTTCACCGTGCCGGCCCTGGTCGAGGCGCTCGCACCGCTCCTCAAGCCGCCGCTCAACGAGATCATCAGGCGCAGCCCCGG
>JBAZPK010000140.1:0-6286 GCA_041648235.1 Thermoleophilia bacterium | reverse complement strand
GTCGTGGAGAGTCAGGACCTTCACCACATCCCCGCGCCGGTTCCGGACGGTGAGGACCACCTTCGCGGAGCCGCCGTTCGGGGCCGCGTCGGCGACCTCATACCTGAGCGTCGCTACCGCATACCGACGCACTTTCGCGGTGCGTGGGGCCTTGGTCCGCGGCTTCTGCGTATCGATGTTCACGGTCAGCGTGTTCGGAGGCTCCACGTTGCCGGCGGCGTCGGTCGCGAAGTCGGTGATGGTGTGGGGGCCGTCGTTCGCGTGTGTCACTCTGTCGACGGCGATCGTCACCAGCGCGCTCGCCCCCTCGACGGTGACAGGAGCGGCGCCGTCGATAGCATACGTGATGGAGGCGACCCCGGCGCCGCCTTCGTTGTCCGTGGCCTTCAGGACGATGCCGAGGGTGCGGCTGTACCAGCCGCCGGCGTGGACACGGTACGCCTTGGTCGTGGGCGGGGTGGTGTCGCCGGTCGGCGGCGCGTCGACCGTGAAGGCGAGACTGTTGGAGGCCGTGCCGCCGGTCGGAGTGACGGTGACGCTCTTGGCGCCGGCCGTAAGACCGGCGGGGACCGTGCAGGTGATCTGCGTCGCGGTCCAGAGGCTCGTCGTGGCCGCAGCGCCGGCAAAGCTCACCGTGCCGGCGACGCCGAGGTCGGTGCCGGCGATGGTCACCGTGGCGCCGGTCAGACCGTGGCCGGGAGTCAGGCTGGTGAGCGTGGCGGTGGGCGCCGGTGGCCCGGGGACGGTGATGCTGTAGCTCGCGGACCTGGCCATGCCGGAGTTGTCAGGCGGGCCCTTGACCGTCCACACCTTGTAGTAGTAGGTCCCCGGCACGGCCGGCGCGACCATCGCTGCCGTGTACGACGTCTGAGTGGAGCCCGGGCCGCCGGCGTAGGCGCTGGTCCAGGTGGCGCTCGTCCCGGAGGCGTCCGTCTGGGCGATGTGGTAGCCGGTGTCGCCGGCCGCGGTCAAGCCGATGTTGACGGCGGCCCAGTAGGTGGCGCCGGGCGCTGGGGTCGCCGTGCCCGGCGTCGCCGTGACCGTGCCGGACGGCGTGCCGCTGTGGCAGTTGGAGCACACGGACGTGTAGCTCGGCCTGCCGAGCGCAGGGCCGGCGGCGACCGCTGCCAGGACGGCGGCGGCGACCAGGCCCATGAGGATCAGTGTCGGGATGTGTCGTGATCGCATCAGATCAGCACCTCCAAAGGTTCAGTGTGAGCAGAATGGGGCGGGACGGTGAGGTGACACAGGGACCTCCTGTCGGCTCCGGTGAGCCTGCGCGTTTCGAGCAAACGAATGCTCACAATGGCAAGGGACCATGCCCGAGCCCGCTGCGCGGAGTCAAACCCGGGGTGCTCTCAGGCGTGACCGCATTAAGAAGCGTTACCGGCAGATGAAGGTGGACCGGAGACTCGGCGGCCGGCGCGCGGCGAGAGCCGCACCGCCCGCGTGGCTCCCGCCGCGCTCTACGACACCTCGTCGAGCGCTTCCGTGAACTAGCTTGCGTGGAGGTCGTAGTAGAAGCCGTGGCGGGAGAGCAACTCCTCATGTGGCCCCTGCTCGACGATGCTCCCGCGATCCATCACCAGGATGATGTCGGCGCCGCGGATGGTCGAGAGGCGGTGGGCGATCACGAAGCTCGTGCGGTCCTTCATCAGCTCGGCCATGGCCTGCTGGATGAGCACCTCGGTGCGCGTGTCCACCGCGCCTCAAGTTCGCGCGGCTCAGGACGCAGGCACCGAGGGCCGCGCATCTGGTACGGTACGAGGCGCTCGGCGCCCACGGGAGCGCGGCGGCGGGCGCCGACCAGAGGAGCTCGCATGACGACCACTTTACTTGCGGACAACGTGATCCTCGGCCAGCTGGCCGAGCTGGGGCTCGCCGGCAACGGCGCCATTCACCGCAACCTGCCGCCGGCCGAGCTCATCGCGCGCTCCCTGGCGCGGGGCGAAGGCATCCTGGCGGCCAACGGAGCGCTGGTCGTCAAGACGGGCGAGCCCTCCGGCCGCTCGCCCCACGACCGCGTCATCGTCGAGGACGGCCCCGCCGCCGCCGAGATCTCCTGGGGCGACGTCAACCAGCCCTGCAAGCCGGCCCTCTTCGACCGGCTGCTCGACAAGGCGCGCGGCTACCTGCACGACCGCGACCTGTACGTGTTCGACGGTTTCGCCGGCGCCGAGCGCACCTATCGCCTGCCGATCCGCGTGGTGGCCGACGCCACCTGGCACGCCCTGTTCGCCAACACGCTCTTCGTGCGCCCCACGCCCATCGAGCTCGAGGACTTCGCCCCCGGGTTCACCGTCATCAACTGCGGCGCGTTGCGCGCCAGCGCCGATTTCGACGGCACCCGCACGTCGGTCTTTGTCGGCATCAGCTTCACACGCAAGGTGGTGCTCATCCTCGGCAGCATGTACGGGGGCGAGGTGAAGAAGGCCATCTTCACGGTCATGAACTACCTGATGCCGCAGCGCAACGTCCTGCCCATGCACTGCTCCGCGAACATGGGCAAGGCGGGCGACGTGGCGCTCTTCTTCGGCCTCTCGGGGACGGGCAAGACGACGCTCTCCGCCGACCCCCTGCGCCGCCTCATCGGCGACGACGAACACGGCTGGAGCGACCACAGCGTCTTCAACTTCGAGGGCGGCTGTTACGCGAAGACCATCCGCCTCTCCGAGACGTCGGAGCCGCAGATCTACCGCGCCATCAAGTTCGGCTCCATCCTCGAGAACGTGATCGTCGACCCTCAGACGCGGGCCATCGACTACGCCTCCGACTTCCTCACCGAGAACACCCGCGCCACGTATCCCGTGGAGCACATCCCCGGCGCTGCGCTCGAGGGCGTCGGCGACCACCCCCGCAACGTCTTCTTCCTGACCTGTGACGCCTTCGGCGTCCTGCCGCCCATCGCCCGCTTGACACCCGAGATGGCGAGCTACCACTTCCTCTCGGGCTTCACCAGCAAGGTGGCCGGCACCGAGGTCGGCGTCGACTAGCCGCGGCCCACATTCTCCACCTGTTTCGGGGCGCCGTTCATGCCGCTGCACGCTTCGCGGTATGCGACGATGCTGGCCGAGCGCCTGAGCTGGCACGAGACCGACTGCTGGCTCGTGAACACCGGCTGGACCGGCGGCCCCTACGGCACCGGTCACCGCATGAGCATCGACCTCACACGGGCGCTCCTCGAGGCAGCGCTCGACGGGTCGCTCGCCACCCGCGGCTTCACACCGCACCCAGTCTTCAAGGTGCTCGTGCCTCTCGAGTGTGGGAGCGTCGGCGGCGGTGTGCTCGACCCACGCGCTACCTGGGTCGACTGCGACGCCTACGATGCGGCGGCCCGTAAGCTGGCCGGGATGTTCCACGAGAACTTCGAGCAGTACGCGGCGCACGTCGCGCCCGAGGTGGTGGCGGCGGGACCGGAACCGGACGCCGCCGCCTAGCACGCGCCGTGGTACGTGATCCCCGCCGGCCGCACGCGGTTCGCGAGGCCCGCGCGGGGGAGGCGCCCACGAAGCTGCAGGACCAGGGTGCGGGCGCCCGGAGAGCGCCCCGCATCACGCCGGCAGGCGATCCGCCACGTCGTCCATGCCCAGCCGGTGGAGCGTGGACGCGAGCGGCACTCCCGTCCTCGCGTCCCAGCCGCACAGCTCGTAGTACCGTTCGAGCTCGGCGCCCAGCCCTGCCAGGTCCACCACCCCCCCAGGGAACGGGCTCTCGGAGTGGGGCTCACCGAAGACCTTTGCGTCGAGTGCACTCAGGTCCTTCTCGCGGGAGTGATAGCCCTGCCGGATTCCCTGCAGGCGCTGCAGCGTGGCGATACGCTCGCCGAGCCGGAGGAGGCCGCCCTGGTCGGTCTCGACCCCCGTGACGGCCGAGTAGAGCTCGGCGAGCACCTCCTCATCACCTGCCAGGTCGCCGGCGTAGTAGCCGCAGTCCAGCGGCAGCACCCAGGTGCAGAAGCCGATCGAGTCGGCGAGCATCCGGTAGCTCTGGGCTCGCCGCACGGCCTCGGCCTTGCCGCCGAGCGTGCTCGCGTCCAGCGCCCTGGCGTCGCCCAGCACGCGCTCGGTGACTCGCGCGATCTCGGCCGCCGCGAGCGTCTCGCGGCGGTCGCTCAGCGGCAGATGGATCGAGCCGCCGTAGTAGCCCCACAGGGACCAGCCGTCGTTGTACGGCACGAAGGCGCCGACTGTCGGGAGCAGCGCCATGGTCCCGTTGGTGCGCGCATCGTCGGAGGGCAGCAGGATGGGCCAACCCCGAGAGCTGACGAGGTGGCGCGCCGCGCCGCCGATCTGTTCGGCCGCTCGCGGCAAGCCCTCGGCCAGGCAGTCGCCCAGCCCCCTGCGATGGGCGATCTGGTGAGCCAGGGCCTTGACCAGCTCCCGCGGGTCGCCGCGCAGGGGAAGGCCGCTGCTCTGCTCGTCGATGAGGCCGGCGTCGCGCAGCCGCACCACGAACGCGTACCCCTCCGTGACCTCGTAGCTGCTGAGGCCGAGCCGGTTGACGAGCGTATTGACGTCCCAGACGGCCTTCCAGCCCTCCACACCCCGGGGGAACTCCGCGACCCCCAGAGCGTGCGGCCACGCGCAGGAGTCGGCCCCCAGCGGGGAGCCCGGCACCCGGAACACGCCCTGGCAAGCCACGGGGCAGGCATGGCAGGCCAGCACCCCCACCGAGTAGCGCGCGACGAACTCCTCGGCGCCACCGTAGGCCCGCCCGGAGCCCCGGCTGCCGGTCATCCGCGGCGGATCGTCGGCGCGGTAGACCTGCTCGGTGCCGCGGCGTACGGCTGCGAGGAGCCGCGCCGGGTCCGCGACGTCGACCGCGCCCGTCCCCCGCACCCCGAGCGCCTTGAGCTTCTTGGACCCCATGACGGCCCCGAAGCCCGAGAGGCCGGAGGCGAAACCGGTGCCGTGCACGATCGCCGCCAGGCGCCCCAGGTTCTCGCCCGAGGGCCCGATGCTGGCCACGGCCGCGCGTCGGTCGTGCCGCCGCAGGAGGGTCCTCTGCGTCTCGAAGGTGTCGAGGCCCCAGAGATCGGCGGCGTCGCGTAGCTCAGCCGCCCCATCCTGAACCCACAGGTAGACAGGCGTCAGGGACGCGCCGCCGATGATCACTCCATCGAAGCCGGCGTACTTGAGCTCCGCACCCAGTGAGCCGCCGATCGACGAAGGGCGGCAGACCGGATCGGGGTGGCCCACGGGGGACTTGCCGTAGAAGGTCGCCCGGCCGGACGTCGGGGACGGCGTCCCGGCCAGCGGCCCGGTCATGAGGATGAGGAGGTTCGCCGGGTCGAAGGGCCCCGTCCCCGGGTCGACCTCGTCGAGATAGATGCGCGCCGCGATGCCGGTGCCGCCCACATACGCGAGGTAGCGGTCGGTCGGCTCGGTGACGATGCGGCGCGTCGTGAGATCGACGCGCAGCAGCCGGCCGGCCCAGCCGCCGCTCATCGCGGCCCCCCGCCGCCGGCCGCTCTCATCGGGGTCGCCGTCTTCTGTAGCTGAGGACCTGCTGAGGGCAGTGCGCGACGCAGTGCGGCTCACCGTCGCAGAGGTCGCACTTGAAGGCGAGACGCGGGTGCGGGGCTACGTGGATCATGCCGAAGTGGCAGGCCTTGACGCAGGCGCCGCACCCGTCGCAGAGGTCGGCGTCGACGACGCGAGCCCCCGTGGCGGCGTGCGCCGAGATGGCGCCCCGAGGGCACGCCAGTAGGCACTCGGGGCCGAGGCATTGCCGGCAGACGCGCACGTTCGCGTGATCATCGATGAACGCGTCACGCTCCACGGTCAGGCGGGCGAGTGAGGGGATCACGCGGCCTTCGTGGACGAGCGAGCACACCATCTCGCAGACGCGGCAATCCGCGCAGCGCGTCGAGTCGGCGATCAGGAATCCCGACGCCGGCAGGTCGATGGCGCGCGCCGCACCGTCCGGAGCCGAAGCCCGGCCCCGGATCAGAGAGGAGCCGCTGCCGCCGCAGTTCGGATCGTCGCCGATGGTGCTCCCTCGGTGAGACGGTTCGTGGCCCTCAGGAGCAGTGTACACGGCCCTCCGCGACGCCTGACCGGCTGGAGCTCACGCGTGACGGGCGTCCGGGCAGCGCCCGAGGCGAGCACGCCGCTACTGCACCCGGAAACCGATCCACTTCGTCGCGGCGGCCGTGTGTGTCGCGGTGGCGGCGATCGACGCCCTGATGTGGAACGTGCCCCTCCTGCCCGGCCTGTACATCCAGATGAAGGAGCCCGTCGCCCCGGTGGGCACTGAGAGGGTCCTCAGCGTCACCCAGCGGGTG
>JBAZPK010000139.1:0-6332 GCA_041648235.1 Thermoleophilia bacterium | reverse complement strand
GCTCCGCCAGATCGATCTGCGATTGCTGATCGAGGAAGAGCTGGTCGTACTCGGGGTTCGACCAGACGCAGTCACTCCACGCCTCGATCGAGTTGGTGGTCATCACCGACAGGATGAAGTTGGGGTCGATATCGCCGCCCCACCCCCAGATGAACATGTCGAAATCGGGGGCATAGTCGTCGCCATCATAGGCGAACTGGAGGTCGCCGAGCCGCCCGTCGTCGATGACCTGGTAGTCGATATCGAGGCCGATGTCCCCGAACCACCCGGCGATGAGCTTGCCACAGCTCTGGCTCTCGGTGGACTCGGTGCGCGCGTAGAGGCGCAGCCTGATGTCCTTGCCCTTGTACTCGCGGATCCCGTTGCCGTCGCCATCTGTGTAGCCCGCCGCGTCGAGTGCCGCCTTGGCCTTCTCCAAGTCGAAGACGTACGTGCCGGGGTCGCCTGTAGGCGGTTCCCAGTGGTAGTCAGAGTCAGGTGAGTAGAAATCGCTCTGCACGAGCGTGTCGGCGGCACGGGCGTTGCCGCTGTAGGCGATGCTGACGATCTTGTCTTTGTCCACCGCCCACTGGAGAGCACTGCGGAAGGCCGGGTCGGTGAGGACGGGGTGCCCGGTGGACTTCGGGTACGCCTTCTTGTCGGCGCAGTTGAACCCCAGCTCGTCGAGGCCGGGCAGCTGGCCCCTGGTCGCCGAGAGGTTCGGGTCGGCCTCGAGCTTGTCGAACTGGGCCGAGGGCACGTTCCAGGCGGCGTCCAGCGTCCCCGCGAGGAGATCCTGAGCGATCGTGTCCTGGTTCTGGTAGGTCTGGAAGATAATCTCGTCGATCTTGGGGGCGCCCTTCCAGTACGACTTGTTGGCCACCATCCTCACGTACGAGCCCTTCTTCCACTCGACGCACTGGAAGGGCCCGGAGCCGACGATGGGCGGGCTGTTCTTGAAGGTGTCCTCGACCTTCGCGGGGTCGACCTTGCTCCAGATGTGCTCGGGCAGGATGGGGATCCAGAGCCCGAGCATGTTGGCCTTGGGCTTGCTGCACGTGAACACCACGTGCGTGTCGTCCGGGGCCTCGATCTTCTCGATGAAGGCCAAGTAGTCGATGAACATGCCGAGCTCGTTCTCGAGCACGTAGTTGTACGTGAACGCCACGTCCGCGGCGGTGAGCGGCTGCCCATCCTGCCACTTGGCCTTGTCGGTGATCGTGAAGGTCCAGACGAGCCCGTCCGGCGAAGTCTCCCAGGCCGTGGCCAGCCCGATGCCCGGCTGGTTGCTCATGTCGGAGGCGCGGAAGCCCACGAGCAGGTCGTAGTTGAGCGCCCAGACCTCGTACGAGGAGGACTCGTAGCCGATGAACGGGTTGAGGTTGTCCGGGTCGTTGGTCCACCCCATGTGGAGAACGATCTTGCCGTCGTCCGGGGCCGGGCTCTCGCTGGCCGCGACGGCGGAGCCGATGCCCCAGATCAGCCCGGCCGCCAGGATCACCACCAGTGCAACGACGAGCACCCGCGGGCCGCTTGGTCTCCGTGTGGACATGACGTACGCTCCTTCCGTCGAGCCCTGTGGCACCCCAAGGGGGCGGCGGTCGCCGGAGAGAGGGTGCCCGGCGCCTGAAGCGCCGGTCTGGGCCGCGGGCGGCGGCCACCCCGGCCGCCGCGGCACGGTCCACCCCCCGCAGGAGCACCGCACCCGTACTAGTCACTTAATCACGAATGGTGCGGAGAGGCCAGTGCCCGGGTGCTATACTCCGCCGCGTGATCATCGACGCCAGCAGAGAGCCTCGCCTGCAGCTCGAAGACGCCGAGCCGTTCGCCATCGAGCGCTGCGAGGTGCAGCGCGACCTCGAGCGCTCGACCCTCACCGGCATCGTGGCGGGAGGCGCCCCGTTGCCTCTGCCGGTCGGCGCCCGCGTCACGCTCTGGGCGGGGCCCAACGTCGTCTTCGTCGGCAAGGCGATCGACGAGGCGCACGTCCTCGACCTGCTCTCCACCGAGAGCGACGACGAGCTGCACGGCGACGAGACGATCTAGGGCCGGGGCAGCGCCGGGGTGAAAGGTCTCGTCCTCAGCGGGGGCGCCGGCACGCGCCTGCGCCCCATCACGCACACCTCCGCCAAACAGCTCGTGCCCGTGGCCAACAAGCCCGTGCTCTTCTACGGCCTCGAGGCCCTGCGCGCAGCCGGCATCGACGACGTCGGCATCGTCGTCGGCGAGACGCGCGCCGAGATCGAGGCCGCCGTCGGCGACGGCAGCCGCTTCGGGTTGAACGTCACCTACCTCCCGCAGGAGGCGCCGCTCGGCCTCGCGCACGCGGTGCTCATCAGCGAGGAGTACCTCGGCACCGAGCCGTTCGTCATGTACCTGGGCGACAACCTGCTCAAGGAAGGCGTCGCGCCCTTCGTGCGCGACTTCGAGGCGAGCCGCCCCGACGCCCTCATCCTGTTGCAGCACGTCGAGGACCCTCGTGGATACGGCATCGCAGAGCTCGACGACAACGGCCGCGTGGCGCGGCTTGTGGAGAAGCCTGCCGAGCCGCGCAGCGACCTCGCCCTGGTGGGCGTGTACCTCTTCACGGCGGCGGTGTTCGCCAGCGTGAAGGCGATCGCGCCCAGCGCGCGGGGTGAGCTCGAGATCACCGACGCGATCCAGCACATGATTGGGCGCGGCCTGCGCGTGGAGCCGCATACGGTCACGGGCTGGTGGAAGGACACCGGCAAGCTCGAGGACATGCTGGAGGCCAACCGGCTCATCCTCAGCACCATCGCCGGCGATGTGCGCGGCGAGGTCGTCGAGTCCACGCTCGAGGGCCCCGTGCAGGTCGGCGAGGGCAGCCGCCTGGAGCACTGCACGGTGCGGGGGCCGGTGGTGATCGGCGTCGGCTGCCGCCTCACTGACACGTACGTGGGCCCCTACACGTCCATCAGCGACGGTGTCGTGGTGGAGCAGGCGGAGATCGAGCACTCCATCATCCTCGAGAACAGCCGCATCAGCCGCCTCGGAGCGCGCCTTGCCGACAGCCTCATCGGGCGTGACTGCGTGATCGCCCACAGCGACGCGCTGCCGGTGGCGTACCGGTTCATGGTGGGCGATTCAAGCCAGATCGGCATCCTGTAGCCAGGGCAGCGTCGGCTGAGGAGGCCCCGCATGATCGACGGCGTCATGACCAAGAGACTCAAGGTGATCCCCGATGAGCGCGGGCGCCTCATGGAGTGTTTGCGCTGTGACGACGAGCTGTTCCTCAAGTTCGGTCAGTTCTACATGACCACCACCCTGCCCGGAGTCGTCAAAGGCTGGCACCTGCACGACGCGCAGTGGGACAACATCGTCTGCGTCAGGGGCATGATCAAGCTCGTGCTCTTCGACGGACGCGGCCTCGACGGCGCAGCCGGCGCGCCTGGGCACGAGCCGGCCGGCTCCGCAGGCCGGCTGGCCGAGTTCTTCCTCGGGGAGCACAACCCACTTCTGGTCCGCGTGCCGGCGGGCGTGTGGCACGGCTGGAAGTGCACCAGCCTCGAGGAGGCCTACATCGTCAATGCTCCGACCGAGGTCTACCAGTACGACTCCCCAGACCAGCGCGAGCTCCCGCACGACACGCCCGCCATCCCCTACGACTGGGGCGTGCGGCTGCGCTAGGCGCAGCCGGCGAAGCCATGCTGCGCTGGTTCGTCACGGGCGCCGGCGGTCAGCTGGCTACGGCCTTCGCTGGGCTGCTCGAGGGTGAAGTGCTCTTCAGCCGGGAGGACGCTCTCGACATCCGCGACGCGGCGGCGGTCCGCGAAGCCGTGCACGGCTTCGCGCCCGACGTCGTCCTCCACACCGCCGCCTACACCGACGTGGACGGCGCCGAGGCCCAGCCGGCGATCGCCGAGGCGATCAACGTCCTGGGTACTCGCAACGTCGTCGAGGCGGTCCGCGGCACGCACACGCGGCTCGTGTACTTCAGCACCGACTACGTCTTCGATGGCCGGCTGCGCCACCCGTACGTGGAGAGCGACACGGCGCACCCGCTGAACGTCTACGGCCGCACCAAGCTGGCCGGGGAGGCGGAGGTGCTCGGCTGGGCGCAAGGGATGGTGATCCGCACCTCCTGGCTGTTCAGCGCCACGGGGCACAATTTCGTGAAGGCCATCCTTGCCGCCGGCGAGCGGGCGGCCGCCGGAGAGGCTCTGCGCGTGGTCGACGACCAGGTAGGCTCGCCGACCTACGCCGCCCACCTGGCGGCGGCCGTCGACGAGGCGCTGCGCGCGGGCGTCGGCCCCGGCATCTACCACCTCGCCGGCAGCGGCTACTGCTCGTGGTGCGAGCTCGCCCGCGAAGTCGTAGAGCTCGCCGGCATCGACGTGCGCGTCGAGCCCATCAGCACCGCCGAGGCGGGTCGCCCGGCACCACGCCCGGCCTTCTCGGCTCTGGCCAGCGAGCGGCCGGTGCCACGCCTCCCCCACTGGGCGGAGGGCGTGGCCGAGGCCGTCGACCGACTCACCGCGCGCGGCTGAGCGGCCGGCGCGAACGAACGGGGGCAGCAGGGTGAGACTCGTGGTCACCGGCGGCGCCGGCTTCATCGGCTCCAATTTCGTGCGCTACATGCTTGCTCGACATGACGACCTCGAGATCGTCAACCTCGACAAGCTCACCTACGCCGGCAACCTTGACAACCTGCGCGACGTCGAGCGCGACGGCCGCTACACCTTCGTGCACGGCGACATCTGCGACGCCGCCACGGTGCGCGCCGCCCTGCGGGACGCCGACGCGGTGGTGAACTTCGCCGCCGAGACACACGTGGATCGATCCATCAGCGGGCCCCAGGACTTCATCCGCACCGATGTGCTGGGCACGCACACGTTGCTCGAGGCCGTGCGGGAGCTCGGCGTCACCCGCTACCTGCAGATCAGCACCGACGAGGTCTACGGCTCCACCACGAGCGGATCGTTCACCGAAGAGTCCGGCCTCGACCCCTCGAGCCCGTATTCCGCCAGCAAGGCGGCAGCGGACCTCCTCGTGCTCGCGTACCACCGCACCTATGGCACCCCGGCCCTCATCACGCGGAGCTCGAACAACTACGGCCCCTGGCAGTACCCCGAGAAGATCATCCCGTTATTCATCTCCAACGCGATCGACGGCCAGCCGCTGCCGGTCTACGGGGACGGCCTCAACGTGCGTGACTGGCTCCACGTGGACGACAACTGCGCCGCGATCGACCTGGTCCTGAGCGACGGCGTCGCCGGCCAGGCCTACAACATCGGCGGGGGCAACGAGATAGACAACCTGACGTTGACGGGGCGCATCCTCGACGCGCTCGGCAAGCCGCACGCCCTCATCCGCTTCGTCACCGACCGCCCCGGGCACGACCGCCGCTACTCCGTGGACTGCGCCAAGCTGCGGGCCCTGGGCTGGCGCCCGGCGACGGGGTTCGCCGAGGGGCTCGAACGCACCGTGGCTTGGTACCGCGACAACCCGGGTTGGTGGCGCGCCATCAAGTCCGGCGCCTGGCGCGCGTACTACGAGCAGCAGTACCGGGAGCTCGGCTGATCCCTGGAGCGCCGGCGAAGCTCGGCCCGGCTCACCGCCGTGAGCGGAGTCAGGTCCCGGGGGCCGTGACGGTGAGCTCGGCCGGCGTGAGCAGCCGCCGGCCCCAGGCGAAGGCGCCCTTCCAGTAGCTCGAGGAGTTCAGTGAGGCGAGGCTCACGCCGTCGCTTGAGCCTGTCGACTGGATGAACCAGCCCCGGCCCAGGTACAGGGCCGCGTGGTAGATGGACTCCACCTTCGACTGTGGGCCGCTGGGGCCGAAGAAGATGAGGTCGCCGCTCTTGAGCTGCGAGCGCGTCAGGCGCGGCTTGGCCCGCGCGGCCATGGCGCTGGCGCCACGTTCGTCGACCGTGATGGGGTACCCGAAATGCATCTTCATGATGTAGAAGACGAAACCGGAACAATCGAAACCGGGGGCCTCCTGGTAGCCATAGGGTGAGTTGCGCGTGGGATACTCGCCCCCCCACACGTAGGGATAACCGACAAGGCGCAGCGCGAAGCGTGTGATCGCCTTCTGACGGTCGCTGAGGATCGGGAGCGTGATGTCGCTGAAGTTCGTCAGCCCCCAGAGACCGTACTCGCTCTGCAGCTTGAAGCCCCGCCAGAGCATGTAGGCCACCTCAGCGCGGTCGATGGGGTCCCGGGGCGCCACTTCGTGGCCGTCGCCGGCCGCCGAGTGGTTGAACCGGAGGAGCAGCTGCCGCGAGGCGACTATGAAAGGCAGGTACGAGGGGGCGCCCGTCTTCCAGTCCGGGTTGGGCTCCCAGCGGCTCGGCGCGAGGCTGGTGAGGAGGCTCCAGTCGCTGCTCGCGTAG
>JBAZPK010000138.1:0-6404 GCA_041648235.1 Thermoleophilia bacterium | reverse complement strand
GAGCTGGCCCTCGGCCGAGCCGCCGCCGTGCGAGCCCATCGCCGGGGTCACGAACGGCCGGCAACCCGCGGCCCGCAGCCGGGCGACCACGGCGCCCACCAGCGGCACCAGCCCGGTTATGCCGCGGCTGCCGACGCAGACCGCGACGCGGCCGCCCACGGGCACGGGCAGGCGGCCGCGGACCTCAGCCCAGGAGCGCTCGAACTCGGCCGCTACGTCCACGGCCGGCGGGACGTCGAGGCGCTGGCGCACCATGCGCATCTCAGGGAGCCGCAGCGGCTCCGCGGGCGCGGCGGTGATCACGAACGGATACGTCATGCTCGGCTCCTTCGGCTCGGCGATCGCCGTCAACTATAGTAGGTGGCGGCCGCACGACCGAAGGGAGAGGCGATGAACGAGCCGACGAACGCGCCGCGGGCCGTGGGCGTGCGCACCACCGCGGTCCACGCCGGCGAGGCTCCGGACCCCGTCACACGGGCGTCCGCCCCGGGCATCATCATGTCGACCACCTTCGTCACCGACCCCAGCATCTCGTTCTCCGCCGACGAGATGACCGCGGACACGCCGTTCGTCTACACGCGCTGGGGCAACCCGACGGTCGCGCAGCTCGAGCGCCGGCTCGCCGCCCTCGAGGGCGCGGAGGAGTGCGTCGCCTTCGCCAGCGGGATGGCGGCGATCACCGCCCTCATGCTCCGCTCGCTGTCCGCCGGGGATCATCTGGTGATGAGCGACGTCGCCTACGCCGCCGCCTCCGAGCTGGCCAACGACACCCTGCCACGGCTCGGCATCGAGGTCACGCGCGTCGACACCTCCGAGGTGCGCACCGTGCGCGAGGCCCTGCGGCCCGCCACCCGCCTCGTGTACCTCGAGACGCCGGCCAACCCACTCCTGCGGCTCACGGACGTCGCCGCGGTCGCCGAGGCCGCGCATGCCGCGGGGGCGCAGGTCGCGGTCGATTCCACCTTTGCGACGCCCATCGGCCTGCGGCCCATAGAGCACGGCGCCGACTACGTGATCCACTCGCTGACGAAGTACATCTGCGGGCACGGCGACGCCCTCGGCGGCGCCGTGCTCGGCGCCCACCCCGACCTCGCCCGGCTGCGCTCGACCGCGATCCACGCCGGCGGGGTGATCAGCCCGTTCAACGCCTGGCTGATCATGCGCGGGGCGGCCACGCTCCCGATCCGCATGCGCGCCCATGAAGAGAACGCACTCGCCGTGGCACGCGCCCTCGAGGCACACCCCAAGGTCACGCGCGTCGTCTACCCCGGCCTGGCCTCGCACCCGCAGCACGAGCTCGCCGCGAGCCAGCTGCACAACTTCTCCGGCATGCTGACTTTCCAGGTGGCGGACGGCCCGGCGGCCGCGCGCCTGCTCGCGGACCGGCTCGAGATCATCCACTACGCCGTCTCGCTCGGCCACCACCGGAGCCTGGTCTGCTACCTGCCGACGGCCGACCTCCTGCGCACGTCCTTCCACCTGACTGCGGAGCAGGAGGCCTCCTACCGAGCCTACGCCGGCGACGGCGTCTTCCGCCTCTCGGTGGGGCTCGAGGACCCCGCCGACCTGATCGCCGACCTCGAGCACGCCCTGGCCCCGCTCGTCTGAGGAGGCACCCGGTGCACTTCCGCCGCTGGCAGGTCCAGATCGCCGCCACCCTGCTCGTCCTCGCCGTGCTCGTCTACGGCCTGCGCTGGTGGCTGTTCTCGGGGCAGGCGCTGCACAACGAGATGCTGCGCTACCTCGTCGACGACGTCGCCTTTCTGTTCATCCAGGTGCTGCTCGTCTCGCTGCTGCTCGACGGGCTCCTGCAGCGCCGGGCGCGCGAATCGATGCTGACCAAGCTCAACATGATCATCGGAGCGTTCTTCAGCGAGTGCGGCACCGAGCTGCTGGGGCGGCTCGCCGTGGCGGACACGCGCCTCGGCGAGGTGCGGGCGGACCTCGTGGCCTCGGCCGCCTGGGAGCCTCGGGACTACGAGCGCGCCAAGCACGCCTTCCGCGACCATCGGCCGCTCATCGACCTCGCCGCCTGCGACCTGGTCGAGCTGCGCGGCCGCCTCGGCCGCGAGAAGTCCTACCTGCTGGGCCTCCTCGGCAATCAGGCGCTGCTCGAGCACGAGTCGTTCACCGACCTGCTCTGGGCGGTGACTCATGTCGCGGAGGAGCTGGCTGCGCGCCGCGAGCTGAGCGGCCTTCCTCCCGCCGACGCCGGCCACCTCGCGGGGGACGTGCAGCGCGCCTACACGCTGCTCGGGGTGCAGTGGATCGACTACCTGCGGCACCTGCAGACGCAGTACCCCTACCTCTTCTCGCTGGCCGTGCGGACGAACCCGCTCGACCCTGAGGCCAGCGCTACCGTCACGAGCTGACCATCGCCCCGGCCCTCGGCCACGTTTGCGGCCGGGAAACGTAGTGCATGAACACCTTTTGCGGGCCGGGCCACGGGCCCGGCGACCCAGCGGCGACCCGGCAGCGCCCGCGGCGTCGTGGCCAGCGGACACGTGACGAGGAGCCTTCATGGCTGAGTGCGAGCACATGCACACCGTCCCCGTGCCCGAACCGGAGGCACGCACGCAAGGCTGCGAGGAGTGCCTCGCCATCGGGCAGCAGTGGGTCCACCTGCGCAAGTGCCTGGAGTGCGGCCACGTGGGCTGCTGCGACAGCTCGATCGGCAAGCACGCCACGGCGCACGCCCACATCGCGGGGCACAACGTGATCCGCTCCTTCGAGCCCGGCGAGGAATGGCGGTACTGCTACGCGGACGCGGCGTTCGTGGAGTAGGCGCCGCGCAGACCGGCTTGCGGGCGCGGCGTTTCCGACGTAGTATGCATACTCGTTATTCTTAGCTTTCACGATTTGCAATCGACTCGAGGTGACTTCATGACGACGACGGACACCGTGCCGGGCATCCTCACCGAACTCGCGGGCGCCTCCGCGGAGGAGATCCTCGCCGACGCGGCGCGGCGCTTCGGGGGGCGCGTCGCCTTCGCCTCTTCTCTGGGCCTCGAGGACCAGGTCCTCACGGCGATGATCGCCGAGGCCAAGCTCGACATCCCGATCTTCACGCTCGACACGGGCCGCCTCTTCCCCGAGACCTACGACCTCATCGATCGGACCAGCAAGCGCTACGGGGTGACGATCCATACGTACTTCCCGGCCGCCGCCGAGGTGGAGAAGATGGTCGACCGCGACGGCGTCAACCTCTTCCGCGACAGCATCGAGGCGCGGAAGCGCTGCTGCGAGATCCGCAAGGTCCTGCCCATGCGGCGCGCCCAGATCGAGCTCGACGCCTGGGTCTGCGGCCTGCGCACCGGCCAGGGCGCGACCCGTCAGAAGGTCGAGGTCGCCGAGTGGGACTACCTCGCCGACATGGTCAAGATCAACCCCCTGGCGGCCTGGAGCGAGGAGCGCGTGAGGGACTACGTCCGGGCCCACGACGTCCCCTACAATCCGCTGCACGACGCCGGCTTCCCCAGCATCGGCTGTGCGCCCTGCACGCGCGCCGTGGCCGCCGGCGAGGACGCGCGCTCCGGGCGCTGGTGGTGGGAGAGCGCCGAGCACCGCGAGTGCGGCCTCCACTACCGGACGGGCCACTGGGCTGACGACGGCACTTCGCCGGTCGCCCCACCACCCCCCGACCCGGCGGACGTCGCTTCGTGAACCAGCTCGAGACCCTCGAAGCCAAGAGCGTCCACATCCTGCGCGAAGCCTACCGCTCGCTCGGCAACGTCTGCATGCTCTGGTCGATCGGCAAGGACAGCACGGTCCTGCTGCACCTGGCGCGCAAGGCCTTCTTCGGCCACGTCCCCATCCCGCTGGTGCACATCGACACCGCGTTCAAGATGCCCGAGATGATCGAGTACCGCGACCGGCTGGCGCTCGAGTGGCACCTGAACCTCGTCGTCGGGCAGAACCGCGCCGCGCTCGCCGGGAAGCAGACCTTCCCTGACGGCAACTGCGACCGCATCGCCTGCTGCCGCAACCTCAAGACGATGGCCCTCAAGCACACGCTCTCGGGCGAGTGGCCGCGGCTGCGCATGGACCACACCCTGGGCCGGCTGGTCGAGGACGAGGACCTCTCGCCCTACACCGGCGTGATCGTCGGGGTGCGCGCCGACGAGGAGGGATCGCGCTCCAAGGAGCGCTACTTCTCGCCGCGCGACGTCGAGAATGACTGGAACGTCGACGACCAGCCACCCGAGCTGTGGCGCTACTTCAAGACCGACTTCGAGCCCGGCACGCACGTGCGCGTGCATCCGCTGCTCGACTGGACCGAGCTCAACGTGTGGGAGTACATCGAGCGCGAGAGCATCCCCGTCACGTCGCTCTACTTCGACAACGGCGAGGGCATCCGCTGCCGCTCCCTGGGCTGCTGGCCGTGTACGGAGCCCGTGCAGTCCACAGCCCGGAACGTGGGCGAGATCATCACCGAGCTGCGCAGCGGCAAGTTCAGCAACACCGCCGAGCGCAGCGGCCGCGCCCAGGACAAGGATGACGGCGGCGGCCTCGAGTCGCTCCGCCGCGGGGGGTACATGTGAGCCCGCAGGACGAGAGCACGCCCGTGCCGGCGCCGGGCACCCACGTGGGCCCCTCCACGCTCGAGCGCATGGACATCGTGGCCGTGGGCCACGTCGACCACGGCAAGAGCACCGTCATCGGCCGCCTCATGGCCGACACCGGCTCGCTGCCCGAGGGCAAGCTCGACCAGGTGAAGGCGATGTGCGCCGCCAACGCCCGGCCCTTCGAGTACGCCTTCCTGCTCGACGCCCTCAAGAACGAGCAGGCGCAGGGCATCACCATCGACACGGCCCGCTGCTTCTTCAACACCCCCAAGCGTCACTACATCATCCACGACGCCCCCGGCCACGTGGAGTTCCTCAAGAACATGATCACCGGCGCCTCCCGCGCCCAGGCGGCGCTGCTCGTGATCGACGCCCACGAGGGCGTACGCGAGAACTCGAAGCGCCACGGCTACATCCTCTCGATGCTCGGCATCCGCCAGATCGCCGTGCTGGTCAACAAGATGGATCTCCTGGGCTGGGACCAGGAGGCCTTCGACGCGGTGACGCGCGAGTACGCGGACTTCCTCGCGCGCCTCGGCGTGCTGCCGCTGCGCTTCATCCCCGTGAGCGCCCGCGACGGCGCCAACATCGCCGCCCGGGCCACCGAGGCACCCTGGTACGACGGCCCCACCGTGCTCGAGCAGGTCGAGGCCTTCAAGCCCCTCGACGACGACCTCGAGCGCCCCTTCCGCATGCCGCTCCAGGACGTGTACAAGTTCACGGCCAGCGGCGACGACCGGCGCATCTTCGTCGGCACCATCGAGACCGGCCGCATCCACCCCGGCGACGAGGTCGTCTTCCTGCCCTCGGGCAAGCGCTCGACGGTGGCCACGATCGAGGCGCTCTCGGGGCCGCGCCCGGACGAGGCCTACGCGGGCCAGGCCACCGGCCTCACGCTCGAGACGCAGATCTACGCGAAGCCGGGCGAGCTCCTGGTCCGCGCCGGCGAGCCGGCCCCGGAGATGGCTACGCGGCTGCGCGCCAACGTCTTCTGGATGACGACCGCGCCGCTGGTGCGCGGCCGCCGCTACGTGCTGCGAGTCGGCGCCGCGCGCGTGCCGGTGGAGCTCGAATCGGTTATCAGCGTCCTCGACGCCTCCGAGCTCGAGTCCGTCACCGGGGCCGCGCAGGTGGAGCGCCACGACGTCGCCGAGGTGGTCTTCCGGACCACGCGGCCGGTGGCCTTCGACCGCGCCGACACGCTCGAGCCGACCTCCCGCTTCGTGATCGTGCACGGCTACGACACGGCCGGCTGCGGCATCATCCTCGAGGAGCTCGCCGAGGCACCCGAGCGCGGCGAGACTGAGCGGCGCTTCGGCGGCGGCGTGGTGAGCGAGCAGGAGCGCGCCGCCCGCTACGGCCACGCCGGGCGCGCCGTGCTGTTCGTCGGCGAGTCCGCCGCCGACGCCAACGCCGTTGCGGCCGAGCTCGAGCGGCTCCTCTTCAAGCTCGGCGTGCACTCGTACTACCTGAGCGCCACCGACCTCGGAGCCGACAAGGACGTCCTCGAGCGCGAATCGCATCTGGGCCGGCTCGGTGAGATCGCCTGGGCGATGACCGACGCCGGCATCGTCCTCGTGGCGGCGCTCGGCGACGTGGACCGCTTCGACCTGCAGCGCCTGCGCACCCTGGCGGCGCCGCACGAGGTCGTGGTGATCGCCGCCGGCGGCGAGGGCGACACCGGGGTCGAACTCGGGGCCGATATCGCCCTGCCGGCGAGCCTCGGCCCCGGCGAGGCGGCGGCTGAGGCGCTCCGCGCCCTGACGGCCGCCGGCGTGCTGCCCGCTCGCAGCGCCTGAACCGGCCACGAAAGCCGGCGAACCTCGGCGGCCCCTGCGC
>JBAZPK010000137.1:0-6424 GCA_041648235.1 Thermoleophilia bacterium | reverse complement strand
GACTTCGAGACGACCGGCTTCAGTGCGCGCAAGGCCGACCGCGTGGTCGAGATCGGCGTCGTCTGCATGGACCACTCGGGTGAGGTGATCGAGGAGTGGACGACGCTGGTAAGCCCGGAACGCGACGTGAGCGCCGGGCACATCCACGGCATCGCGGCGCGGGACGTCTACGGGGCGCCGCGATTCGAGGAAGTGGCCGGGCTCCTGGCCGAGTCGCTGCGCGGCAGGGTGCTCGTGGCGCACAACCTCTCCTTCGAGGCGCAGTTCCTGATGGGCGAATTTGCGCGGCTCGGGCACGAGCTGCAGCTGGACCGAAGCTCGGGCATCTGCACGATGACGCTGGCGAGCACGTACATCCCGCACTCGCCGCGCAACCTGCAGGCCTGTTGCGACTGCTGCGGCGTTGAGCTGCAGGACGCGCACTCGGCGCTGGCCGACGCCCGAGCGACGACTCAGCTACTCGGGCGCTACATCAGCGTGGACGAAGAGTTCGCCGACCGCTGGGCCCACTGCTTCGCGCAGTCGCTGCAGGTGCAGTGGCCGGCGCTCCCCGCCGACCGTGGCCGCGTGAAGCCCCGCGGCGCCGCGGCCGCGAGCGACGCCGCCGGCACGTACGTCGGGCGGCTCGCCGCGCACCTGCCGGCGGTCGGCGGCTCGGGCGTCACCGACAGCTACCTCGAGGTGCTCGACCGGGCGCTCATCGACCGCATTCTGGCGCTGCACGAGATGGACGAGCTCATCGCCCTGGCGCGCGACCTCGGTCTCTCGAGGCAGCAGACCCACCGAGCGCATCGCGACTACCTGGACGCGCTCGTCCGGCAGGCCTGGTCCGATGGCGCGCTGAACGACGCGGAGACCGCCGACCTCCTCGTCGTCGCGAGCCTGCTCGGCATCGGCGAGTCCGAGCTGCAGGGCTCCGTCCGCGCGGCGGCTGAAGGAGCGGGCGGGCGGGCCGGTTCCGCCTGCCGCCCGCCCGTCGGCGCCTTCGCCCTCGAGCCCGGCGACCGGATCGTCTTCACGGGAGAGGAGCCGGGCGTGAGCCGCGATCAACTGTGCTACGAGGCGGAGGCGCGGGGCATGCGACCGATGGGCTCGGTCAGCGGCAAGACCAAAGTCGTCGTGGCCTCCGACCCGGACTCCATCAGCGGCAAGGCACGCAAGGCGCGGGAGTGCGGCGTGCCCGTGATCGACTTCGCCGCGTACTTCAGACTGCGCGACCGCATGGACAAGGACGCGGTGTGAGCGCCGGAACGGGAGGAGATCGATGAGCGACCCGATGACGCCGGTGGACGAGCAGCCGCCCGGCGAGACGAGCACAGACGAGGTGCAGGCGGAGTCTGCACCCAAGCCCGCCTCCATCGGCATGGGAGCCGCCATCGGCTTCGGCGCCGGGATCGGCCTCGTTTTCGGCACGATGCTGGGCAGCCTGGCGCTGGGGCTTGCGTGTGGCGCCGGGTTGGGAGCCGTCGCTGGCGCTGTCATGGAGTCCAGCCGCAAGCGTCACTGACGCGGCGTGCTCACCAGCGATTGACAACTCGCCGTTCGGCGCCCAGGATCTACGCAGAAACCCTATTCGTTTCCGCGTACTCATGGAGAGCATCCGCGTGCCGGCGACCAAGGACGAGATCGCGCAGACTTTCATGGCCCTGGCCTTTCGCTTCGGCTACCGCCGCACCGCGGTCGAGGACGTTGCGCGCCAGCTTCGGATCTCGAAGAAGACGATCTACGAGTACTTCCCCAGCAAGGAGGCGCTGCTGGAGTACGCCCTCGAGCTGGCGCACAGGGGGCAGCGCGCGAGCGTCGAGTCGCGGCTCACCGAGACGACGGCGCTCGGCCGCACCCTGGAAATCGTGAGCATCGCGCTCGCCGACGCTCGGGCGTTTTACGAGCAGAGCCCGGACGCCGAGATGGTCGAGCCGCCGGAGTTCCAGGCGCAGGTCAACGAGCGCGTCTACGGCCCCATGGTCCACGAGCTGCTGGAGCAGGGCGTCGCGGCCGGGGAGTTCGAGCTGGCCGACGTCGAGATGACGACCAGGTTCACGCTCGCCGTCGGTATGGAGGGAGTCCGGCAGATGCGTGAGGACCCGGCGAGTCGTCCCGAAGAGGCGACCACCCAGGCGATCCGCCGGCTGATCGCGGGGGAGAGCGGCGCGGCTCGGCCTGCGGTCGGCCCTCCCGAGTCAGCCAGGAAGAGCAAGAAGAAGAGCAAGAAGAAGTGAACGCCGAGAGGGTGAGGTGACGGTCATGTCCGTGGAGATCCTGGTCGCCTACGCGACGCGGTACGGATCTGGGCTTGACCCGTTCTGACAGACATCCAAGATAGGGCGTCAGTGCCCGGAAAGGATGTCGAAGCATGGAGAGCACGGATCAAGGCAGGCGGTCGCGACGGTCGTTCAGCGAAGAGTACAAGGCAGAGGTCGTGGCCCTTTGCCGCGGCAGCGAGAAGCCGATGTCCGAGATCGCCCGCGACCTCGACCTCACCGAGTCCTCGGTGCGTCGCTGGGTCAGTCAGGCCGAGATCGACGCCGGCCGCAGGGAGGGCCTCACGAGCGCCGAGCGCGAGGAGCTCGCCCGCCTGCGCAAGGAGGTACGGGTGCTGCGCGAGGAGCGCGACATCCTCAAACGGGCCACGGCTTTTTTCGCCAGGGAGACCCGGTGAACGTCTATCCGTTCATCGAGGCGGAGAGAGTCGCAGGAGCGGGGTGCGTCCGTCGGGCGTGCCTGCTGCTCAAGGTCTCCCGCGCCGCCTACTACGCCTGGTCGACCGGTGCTCTCTGCGAGCGCCGGCTTGCCGACGAGGAGCTCCTCGAGCGCATCGTCGCCGCCCACAAAGCCTCACGTGGCACCTACGGGTCTCCGCGGATCACCAGGGCCCTGCGCCAGCACGGCCTGCGCGTCTCCCGCAAGCGCATCGCCCGCCTCATGGCCCTGCGCGGCCTCGCCGGACGGGCCCGGCGGCGCACGAAGCGGACGACCATCGCCGACCCGGCGGCCAAGGGGCAGACCACAGACCTCCTGCGGCGCAACTTCGCCCCCAAGGCCCACCGCGTCGACACCCTCTGGTGCGGCGACATCTCCTACGTGCGCACCTGGGAGGGCTGGGCCTACGTGGCCACGGTCATCGACCTCTCCAGCCGCCGCGTGGTCGGTCTGGCGATGGCCGACCACCTGCGCGCCTCGCTGGCGGCCGAGGCGCTCGCCATGGCGGTCACGCAGCGGCGCCCGGCGCCGGGGCTGATCTTCCACAGCGATCGCGGCTGCCAGTACACCTCGAGCGAGTTCCGCGGGCTACTCGGCCGGCACGGCCTCGTGCAGTCGCTCTCAAGGCCCGGACAGTGCTGGGACAACGCCGTGGCGGAGAGCTTCTTCGCGACGCTCAAGGAGGAGTTGCTCTACCGCGGCGTCTGGCCGACGCGAGTGGCCGCCAAGCGCGCCATCTTCGAGTACGTCGAGGTCTTCTACAACCGCCAGCGGATGCACTCCACTCTTGACTACCTCACACCGGTGGCCTACGAAGCAAGACAGCGAGACCTGATGGCGGCTCAGGCAGCATAATGATCGTGTCTGTCAAAGCGGGGCAGGCCCAATCCACGAAGGAGGTCGCCGAGACGGTTGCGGCGACCCTGGAGGAGCAGGGACTCGAGGTGGAGGTGAAGCCGGCGTGCGAGGTCCGCTCGCTGGATGGCTACGGCGCCGTCGTGCTTGGGACGCCGCTCTATATGGGCGCGCTGCACAGGGACGTCCGCGCCCTCCTCGAGAAGAACCGGGCGGCTCTCGAGCGGACGCCGTTCGCGCTCTTCGCGCTCGGACCGATCAAGGCCGACGACGGCGTCGACGGATCGCGGGCGCAGCTCATCGAGGCGCTGGCCAAGCTGCCGGTGCCCACTCCCTTCGCCACCGCCGTCTTCGTCGGCGCCTACGGCCCGGCGCGGCTCAACTTCAAGGACAAGATGATCGCCGCGCTGCCCGCGAGCCCGCTGCATGGCGAGAGCGCGCATGACGAGCGGGATTGGGAGGCGATTCGCCGGTGGGCTGGCGAGCTGACCGCGGAGCTGCGGTGGGCTGTACTAGCGCTTCGTTGAGATCACACGAGGCTGTGTTCTTGACCGAAGGATTCGAAGGCCGCTCTCCACTGGCGGGCGTGAGTGCCCAATTCTTCGAGGGGATCCTCGTCGTCAAAGCGGGCTCGCAGGTAGGCAACATGTTGTTCGGCTCTCTGTAGCCACCCGAGCGCCCAAGCGGCACGCTCCGTCAGCGGAGTCGCTGCACTCGCCTCAGTGCCAGCAATTGTCAAGCGTTCCACAAGGTGATCTCGGGCCGCGGAGACGTTGTTGCGCTGTTCTCTCCATTGCCAACGTCACCTGGCTGCTGATGAGCTTCGGGATGTTCGGTTCCGTCTTCCTGCTGGCGCAGTTCTTCCAGATCGTGCAGGGCTACTCGCCGCTCGAGGCTGGGGTACGCACGCTGCCGTGGACGGCGATGCCGATCTTCGTCGCCCCCATCGCCGGCATGGTCAGTGACCGTATCGGCGCCCGGCCGCTCCTCGTGGCCGGCATGGCGCTCATGGCCGCGGGCCTCGCCTGGATCGCGGTGGTCACCACGCCCGCCGTCCCCTATCCGAAGCTGATCCCCGCGCTTGTGATGGCCGGCGTCGGCATGAGCCTCTACTTCGCCCCGGTCGCCAACCTGGTGTTGAGCACCGTGCGGCGCAAGGAAGAGGGCAAGGCGAGCGGCGTGAACAACACGGTCCGCGAGGTCGGCGGCGTGTTCGGCGTCGCGGTGCTGGCGAGCGTGTTCAGCGCCGTCGGCGGCTACGCGAGCGCGCAGCTCTTCGTGGACGGCATGACCGCCGCTCTGTGGGTCGGTGCGGCCGCGGTGGCTATCGCCGGCCTCGCCGCCGTGGCGATCCCGCCGCGCCAGGATGTGGTGCCTGGCTCCATGTCGCTGCTGGAGCGCGACGAGCGCGACGGCGCCTCCGTCGCGAGCGCGCTGACCGGCGAGCCGGAGGCGGCTGCTTGAGGCGTGGCCGACGAGAAGGCCGAGTGGGTCGGAGCGGGGGCGGGCGGCCGGAAGGGCCACCCGCCCCCGTCTTGATCGTGGTCAACCGACTGTTTGACGAGCCGCGCTCGGGGAATCGGGAGGACGACACCCGGAAGGAGCCTCCATGATCGAGAGCCCTACTCGACAGCTCGCCGACGAGCACGAATACGTGAAGCTGGTGGTCGGCGCGATGGACGCCGAGGTCGCGTACATCGGGCGCACCGGTCGCGTGCACGCCGACCGCGTGGCGCAGATGATCGACTTCACCAGGAACTTCACCGACGGCGATCACCACGCCAAGGAGGAGGAGCTGCTGTTCCCGCTCCTTGAGAAGCGCAGCGCCGCGGCGGGCGGCACCGTGAGCGTGCTCTTGAGCGAGCACGAGGCCGCCCGCGACTGTATTCGCGCGATCGACGCCGCGCTGCCCGCCGCCGAGCACAACGAGGAGGCGCGGGCCGTGATCGCCGAGAACCTGAAGCTGTACGCGTACCTGCTGCCCCTGCACATCGGCAAGGAAGACACCGTCCTCTTTCCGCTTGCAGATGAGTTGCTGGACATGGACGACCTGCGTCTGCTCGCGGCGGAGTTCGCGCGCGTCGAGGCGGAGGAGGGGAGCGCGGCCGCTCGTGAGCGGTATCACGCCATGGCGCACGCCCTGGCAACGCCACCGGCCGACCAGCAGACCGATCGTGGATGAGCTGCTGAGGACCACCGCGGAGCGGGCCATACGCTACGTCAACGAGCTGCCCGAGCGGCGCGTCGCGCCCGACGCCGCTGCTCTGGCTGGGCTGGAGCGCTTCGACGAGCCGTTACCGGACGGGCCGGACGACCCCGAGCGCGTGATCGCCCTGCTCGACGAAGCCGGGTCGCCGGCCACCGTGGCCTCGGCCGGGCCCCGGTTCTTCGGCTTCGTCATCGGCGGTTCGCACCCCGTGTCACTGGCGGCCAACTGGCTGGCCGCGGCTTGGGACCAGAATGCGGGGGCCTTCACCGCGTCGCCCGTGGCGGCGACGCTCGAGCAGGTGGCGCAGCGCTGGCTGATCGATCTGTTCGGCCTTCCGCCGACGACCGTGGCGGGCTTCGTGACCGGAGCCACGGTGGCGAACCTCACCGCGCTTGCCGCGGCCCGCAACGCCGTGCTGGCGCGGGTCGGGTGGGACGTCGAGGCCCAGGGGCTCGCCGGCGCCCCCGAGCTCACCGTCGTCGTCGGTGACGAGGTCCACCCGTCTCTGCTCAAAGGCCTCGGCCTCCTGGGACTCGGACGGGAGCGCGTGCTCAGGGTGCCGGTAGACGCGGAAGGGCGCCTGCGCGCCGAGGCGCTGCCGAGGACCTCCGGGCCCGCGATCGTCTGCGTGCAGGCGGGCAACGTGAACACGGGCGCGTT
>JBAZPK010000136.1:0-6427 GCA_041648235.1 Thermoleophilia bacterium | reverse complement strand
CAGATCGAGTTCCGCGTCGCCTCCCCGCCCGGGATGCTGTCCAGCTCGAGCGCCGCGTCGGGCTCGACCATCGACTCCACCGGCACGTGGATGCGCAGGTCGAGCGGCTTGCGCACCCCAGCGTCGACGACAGCGCAGTCGCGCTGCGGCCCGACGAGGAAGCGGGCGACCTCCTCCAGGGGCTTCTGGGTCGCCGAGAGGCCGATGCGCTGGACGTCGCGCCCCGCCTGCTCGGCCAGGCGCTCGAGGCTCACCGCCACGTGCGACCCGCGCTTCGTCTGCGCCACCGCGTGGATCTCGTCGACGATCACCCAGCGCGTGCCGGCGAACAGCTGGCGTGCCTGCGAGGTGAGCATCAGGTACAGCGACTCGGGCGTCGTGATGAGGATGTCGGGCGGGGTGCGCAGCATCTCCCGCCGCTCGCGCTGCGGCGTGTCGCCGGTGCGCACCGCCACGCGCACATCGGCGCCGATGCCGTGCAGCGGCGCCCGCAGGTTGCGCTCGACATCGTAGCCGAGCGCCTTGAGCGGCGAGACGTAGACGAGCCGCGTGGTGCGCTCGCGCGGCTCGGCCGGCGAGGGCTCGGCGACGAAGCGGTCGAGCGCCCACAGGAAGGCGGCCAGGGTCTTGCCGGAGCCAGTCGGCGCCGAGATCAGCGCGTGCCGGCCGGAGGCGATCGCCGGCCAGGCCTGCGTCTGGGCCGGCGTCGGCGCCGCGAAGGCGCGCGCGAACCACTCGCGCACCGGCGCGGTGAAGACGTCCAGAGCCGGATGTGGGGTCGCGGTCGTCATCTCGCTGAGTGATGCCTGCAGGCCCGGCAAGCGTCACACATGGGGGTGACGGACGCAACGCGAGGGGCGGCGCGGCCGGGCGCCGCCTCAGACGCCGGCGCTGCGGCGCAGGAGCGCGACGACGGCCTCTGGAGCGAAGTGCGCGAAGAGGGCGCCGCAGCAGGCGAAGACGTAGTCGCGGTCGAGCGCTACGCGGGCGTCGGCCGGCGGCAGCAGGCGCTCACCCTCGCCCTTGGCGCGCGCGTCGGCGAGCACGGCCTCGCCGCCGGGCAGGCGGGTGAGGGCACCGCCGGTGCCGATCACGAGCCGGCAGGCGGTGAGGTCGCGGCCGCGGGCCACCGTCTGACGGCCGGTCGGCGTGTAGAGGTGCGCGAGCCGCCCGGCGTGCCGCTGCACGCCCGTGACGGCGGCGAAGTGCGTGAGCGTGAGCGCCGCCGCGACCTCTTCCGGCGTTGCCGGCAGCGGCGGCGGCAGGCGCACCGGCCGCTCCTGCTCCGCCAGCATCTCGAGCACGTGCCGGGCGCTCACGTAGGTGCCGAGGTCGCCCTCCACGGTGCGCTTGCTGTGCGGCTGCGGCTCGATCATCAGGGCGGCGACCTCGGGGCTGCCGTCGGTGACGGAGTGCACGTCGGTTGTCGCGCCGCCGACGTCGACGACGACGAGGTCCCCGACCTCTTCGGCGAGCCGCTCGGCGGCGATCAGCACCGCGCCCGGCGTCGGCAGGATGCGGCCGCTGACCACCTCGCCGAGGCGCTCCATGCCCGGGGCCTGGGTGATGTGCTCCTCGAAGGCGTCGTGGATCACCGCCCGGGCCGGCACGATGTCGAGCTCGTCGATGCTCGGGTAGACGTTGGTCGTCACGCGAACGCGAAAGCCGGCGCCCTCGAGCAGCTCCTTGACGTCCCTGTGGACGACGCTGTTGCCTCCGTAGACAACGATGGGCCGCGCCTGGAGCTCCGTGAGGCGGCCGGCGTTGAAGAGCACCGTGTCGCAGTCGCCGCCCTCCACCCCGCCGGCCAGGAGGATCAGGCTGGGCCGCACCTCGCCGATGCGCCGCAGGTCGTGGTCGCGCAGGCGGCCGGCGGTGACGTACTCGACCACGCCGCCGGCCCCCAGGGCGGCCTCGCGCGCCGCCATGGCCGTCATCTTCCGCGTGAGGCCGTGGACGGTCATGCGCAGGCCACCGGCCGCCGAGCTGGTCGCCAACGTGAGGCTCGGCGCGAGCGGCCCGACCGCCGCCTCGAGCTGCGCCCGGGCGGCGTTGACGCCGATGGTGACGTCGCCGGCGGCGACGGAAGTGGCGGCGACGCCCTGCCCGACGAGGGAGGGCGTCGCCGCCGGGTAGTCGCGCAGCCCGGTGAAGGCCGAGACGACGGTCGTCGTCGAGCCGATCTCGGCGACGAGCGCGTCGACGGGGCGGAGGCCGGCCGTCACGGCCTCTCCCCTCGCCCCGCCCGCTTCCCGCGCTCGCGTCACTTCACAGCCCGCGCTCGCGCATCGTCTTCACGATGAACGAGGCCACGCCGATGCCTTTGCTGCCACGCCCGAAGCCGGCGTCCATGCCCCAGCCCCGCGCCAGCTCGTCGGTGACCTGGGTGCCGCCGCTGATCAGCAGCAGCTTGCCCCGCACGCCCTTCTCCACGGCCAGGTCGGCGAGCTTCTCCATGTTGCTGCGGTGCATGTCGCCGTGCGTGATGATCGTCGAGATGAGGACGACCTGCGCCGCGTGTTCGATGGCCGCGTCCAGCACCTTCTCGACCGGCACGGAGGTGCCCAGATGCTCGCACGAGAAGCCCCACTTCTCGAGCCCGCCGTGCTTGATGTCGATGATCTCGCGCATGCCCACCGAGTGCTCGTCCTCGCCCACGGTGGCGGCCACGCACTTGAGGCCCTTCCCGGTGACGAAGGCCTTGATCTCCTCGTCGCTCATCACCACCGGCTCGGGCGGGATGACCAGCGTGGCCGGGTCGACCGCTACGTCCAGCCGGCCCTTGAGCTCGATCAGGGTGCCCTCGGCCGGGTGCATGACCTGCTTGTTGACGACCTCGCAGTCACGCAGGTTCATGGCCTTGCCGAACTCGAGCGCCGCGACCGCCGCGACACGCGGTGCCGCCGGCAGGAAGAGCGTGACCACGACCCAGCCGTCGGCCGCCCACTCCACCTCGGGCTTGATGAGGCCCTGCTCGCGGAACTCGGCGGTCTGTGCCAGGCGCGCGTCGACGTTGTCCTCGCGGTCGAGCTCGTCGATGAACGGCACCTTCTCGATGTCGCACAGGGTGCAGCCGCCGATGAGGTCGCAGGGCTTGGCGACCCGCGGGCCGGCGCCCGCGGCGGCCTCGCCGGCAGCGCCGGCCCCGCCGCCGAGCCCCTCCGGCAGGTGGTTCTGGCCGAAGTGGTGGCAGACGGGCGCCAGGTAGTCGGCGGCGCGCGGCACGATGGTGCCCACGGCGACGCCGCCGTCGGCCTTGCGGGCGATCCCGTCGTCGTGCGTCTCGGGGTACTCGCCCGAGTCGACGAAGTAGGCCGCCTCCACGGCGGCGAAGTAGCCACCCTCCTCCAGCATCGCCTCGAGGAAGAGCACGGCGCGCTCTTTGATCTCGCGCACGCGCGCCTTGAGCTCGGGGGCCTCGCGGTCGACCTTGACCATCTCGCGCAGGCCGTCCATGCCCACGAGGCTCTGCTTGGCCGTGTTCACGGCGGCGACGTTGTTGTAGTGCCAGGGCACGTTACGGCCCTCGTCGGGCGTGATCGTGCTCTGGATGTCGGCGCTCGTGAGGCGGCTGATCATGAGGTTCATGACGTGGCTCACGGTGGCGTCGCGCCCGTCGGCCTCCATGTAGCGGGTGTTCTGCTGGGCGCGCATCTTGTACTCGCCGAAGAGGTCGCGCAGGGCGATCGCGTAGGGCAGGTCCATGCGCATACAGGGCGCCGGGGCCGCGTCCGGCGGCACTGTCGAGAGACAGATGTCCGCCTTGGGCATCCCCACGCTCACCGAGTAGGCACAGTTGATGGCGTGCTGGACGAGCAGCTCGGGCATCACCTTCCAGGCCTCGACGGCGGTGGCGTTGGCGTTGTGGGCGCCGTCGATCTGCGCCATGCGCACGCTGGCCATCACGTGCTTGGCCACCGCCGCGTCCACGAAGCTGCGGTGCATGTTGATGTTGCGGTAGAGGACGTTGTACTGCGGGTCCTGGTGAGCGCCGTTGACGCCCTCCTCGGCGAACATCACGGCGATCTCGGGGCCGGCGACGCCACTCACGTAGGAGTGGAAGTTGATCGGCCGGCCCACCTCGTCCTCGATCAGGTCGAGGGCCTTGCGCGTGGCGCGGATCTGCTTGCGCGTCACGGCGATGCCGCCGACGCCCTCCGGCGTACCCTCGAGCAGGCCGTCCATGTGGCTCTGCCCAGCGGTGCGGATGACCATCATGTGGTCGGCCCCATGCCAGGCCGCCATGCGCATGCGGCGCACGTCGTCCTCGAAGCGGCCCGAGGCGATCTCGGTGGTGACCACGCAATCGGGCTGCGGGTCGATGAAGTCGAAGTAGTGGGCCGCCGGCAGCGGCAGGCTGTTCTTGAGGCCCTTCGACGTCTCCTTGTAGCGGAACTTGAACAGCTCCTGCTCGGGCACCGGCTCGCGCCAGTGCCAACCCCGGCGCCGCGGGCGGTAGCTCGCGATGCCCTCGAGCAGCTTGGCGACGTCGAGCTTCTCGTCCGGGTCGAGCGGCGTGAGGGCGTCGCCGGGCTCGCCGGCGCCCGCCGGGCGGGGAGCCGGCGCGCTCATGCCGCCCCTCCCCACTTCTGCGCCGCGAGGTCCCAGCCCTCACCGGCGGCGAGGCGCGCCGCGGCCTCGGTCACGGGGCATTCCCACATGGTGGCGCAATGCAGCACCACGTGCCCGGCTCCGTGCCCGAGGAGGCCGCGCTTCTCGCATTCGGCGGCGACGGCCATGCAGGTGCGCGAGTCGATGCCCATGCGCATCAGCACCGAGCGCTCGATGCTCGGCGAGGTGTGGGTGCGGGCGAGGTCGACGAGCGGGTCGACGACCCGCTGGGCGAGCTCCCAGAAGCGCGTCTCGAGCTCCTCGTCGTTGACGGCGTCGAGATGCCCGCGGACCTTCTGATACGTATCCTCGCGGGCCACGTCAGGCCTCCTCGAGCTCGGCGAGCAGCGCCTCGACGGCGGCCGCGTCGCTGTTGGTGTCGGCCGCGAGGAAGGCGATGTCGTCTGCGGTCGGCAGGTAGCCCTCGGGCGCGTTCTTGAGCGCGTTGCGCACGTAGCTCTTGCGCATGCGGGCCACGTCGAAGTCCTGGGCCCGGATCTGCTCGATGCCCTCGGGGATGACGATCACCTTGCCGGGGACGTTGCCGGCCGGGTCGCCGGCGCGGACCTCGACGCCCATCTCCCTGGCGAAGTTGAGCTGGCTCCAGTGGTGCTTGCCGGCGCCGGTGTACTCCGTCTCCTGGACGACGATGGTGGCCTCGCGCGGCAGCTCGCGGGCGAGGCTCACGGCGGCGGTCATGGCCGTGTTGCCGGCCGGGCCGCGCTCGAGGCCCTCGAGCTTGGCCATCGCCTCGGTGATGTAGAAGACCTCGCCCTGGGTCACCGTGAGGTAGCGGTCGAGGTAGCGCAGCGGCCGGGCCGCGTTGCGCGGCACGTCGGCCCTGTCGGGCCAGGTGGCGAACGGCACGCCGAAGCCGGTGTGGCCGGTGGTGAAGCTCTTGCGGTTGAAGTCGTCGTCGCTGGCCATGTGCAGGCCGCTGAGGTCGACGGAGGCGCTGATCACCTGAGTGCCGGTGGCGCCGGCCCGCTTGAGCCCGCGGGCGGTGCCCGTGGTGTTGCCGCCGCCGGCGTGGGTGACCACGACGTGCGTCGGCGGCGCCCCGGTGAGGGCGGTCATCTCGTGGGCAAGTTCGAGGCCCAGGGTCTCGATGCCGCTGACCCCGAACGAGCTGTAGAGCGAGGCGGCAAAGTAGCCGGTGGCGTCGAGCAGCTCGACCATGTGGAAGAAGAGCTCGGGGCCCACGGTGAGTTGCACCACCTCGGCGCCGTAGGCCTCGCAGACGCGGCCCTTTTCGACGATCTCCGGTTGGCCGACCTTGCGGCTGTCGTACGTCTCCTGGACGATGATGCATTTGAGGCCGTTGCGCGCCGCCTGGCTGGCGACGGCGGCGCCGTAGTTGCCCGACGTCGCGGCGATCACGCCCGCGTAGCCCTTCTCCTTGGCGACGTGGATGCTCACGCTGGCGCGCCGGTCCTTGAAGGCGCCGGCCAGGTTGGCGGCCTCGTCCTTGACGAAGATGCGGCCGCCCATGCCCGGCGCGCTGATGCTGCGCACGAGGTCGGTGAGGTTGCGCAGCTCGAGGAGCGGCGTGCTGCCGACTCCGGCCCGGGTCTGGATGCCGACGATGTCGTCGAGGCTGTAGCCGTGGGCGGTCATCATGCTTTCGTAGTCGAAGGCGATGGGGCTCAGCTCGAAGACGCCGTAGTCCATGCCGAGGGCCTTGCGCATGATCTCGCCGCGGCGCGCCATGATGGCGTCGAACTTGGTGGCCATCAGCGCTCACCGCCTTCGGGGTTCGCGCCTCCGGGCGCGGCCGCGCCGGCGGCCGCCGCGCCGGCGGCCGCCGCGCCCTCGC
>JBAZPK010000135.1:0-6456 GCA_041648235.1 Thermoleophilia bacterium | reverse complement strand
TGGCGCAGGCCTTCGCGGCCTCGGCCGGCGCGGCCGAGCCCGGGCTGGAGCGCTTCGCCCAGGCGGCGGCGGCGCTGGGCGGCGAGGCGCTCGGCCTCGCCGACGCCTCCTTCCGTTTCCAGGCGCTGCCGCGGGTGCCTGTCGCGGTGCTGCTCTGGGCGGGCGACGAAGAGTTCCCCGCCCGGGCCCAGCTCCTGTTCGACGCGGCCGCGGGCCATTACCTGCCGGCCGAGGACCTCGCGGGCCTCGGCGGCTGGCTGGTCGGGCAGCTCACCCGGCTCGCGGGCTGAGCCGGACGGCGAGCCGCTCGCCGCCGGCTCGCCGCTTCCGGCCTGCCGCCGGCTCGCTGTTCCCCGCCTCGCCGGCGGTCGGCCTGGCCGCCGCCGCCGGCACGTCTCAGCCACCTATGCCTGCGCCTTTGTGCGCGGGGGTACAATCATCATGATGACGCTTCGCTGGATGGTGGCGTCCGCGCGTGAGGGTCGCACACTCGGCAGGGCCGCTGGGTGAGGGGGTGGGGGGCGGTGTTCTCGATCGTCGATCGGCAGGAGCTCGCTCGTCACAGCATGGTGAGCCTCACGGTCGAGGCGCCGTTGATCGCGCGCAAGATCGCTCCGGGGCAGTTCGTCGTCGTCCGGGTCAACGAGACGGGGGAGCGCGTTCCGCTCACCGTGGCCTTCAAGGACGTGGCCGCCGGGACGCTCACCATCGTGGTCCAGGTCGTCGGCAAGAGTACGGCGCTGCTCGCCTCCCTGGGCGTGGGCGACGCCATCAAGGACGTCTGCGGGCCGCTTGGCGTCCCCGCGCCGCTCGAGAAGATCGGCACGGTGGTCGGCGTGGGCGGCGGCTCCGGGATCGCGGTGCTCTGCCACCTGCTCATCGGCCACCGGGAGGCCGGCAACCGGCTCGTCGGCGTGATCGGCGCCCGCGAGCAGGACCTCCTGATCCTCGAGGACGAGATGGCGTCGCTCTGCGACGAGCTGATCGTGACCACTGACGACGGCAGCCGCGGGATGCAGGGCACGGTGCTCGACGCCCTGCGGACGCTCGTCGAGCGTCGCCAGCGGATCGACCTCGTGCTGGCCGTGGGGCCGCTCGTGATGATGCGCGCGGTCGCCAAGATGACGCATGCCGCGGGCTTGCCGACCGAGGTGAGCCTCAACCCGATCATGGTCGACGGCACCGGCATGTGCGGCGGCTGCCGCTGCACCGTCGGCGGTGAGACGAAGTTCGCCTGCGTTGACGGCCCGCATTTCGACGCCTCCATGGTCGATTTCGACGAGCTCATCCAGCGAAACCAGATGTACACGCGAGACGAGCGTGTCTCGCTGCTGACGTCCGTCAAGGCGTAGGAGGGAGCGCGGTGGGCACCGTCGCCGGCCAGCTGGCCACCCTCGATCGGGAGGGCGACCTCGCCAGCTTCTGCCCGCAATGCCGCGCCGGGCTGGACGTCTTCGACGCGCGCACGCGGCGGGTGTGGATCGGCCTGACGCAGCTGACCGACGGGCAGGAGGAGACGCTCTTCATCAATCCGCGCCTGGGCTCCTTCGAGCGGTCCGCTTCGGGCGCCGGTGCCGACGGTGCGGTGGCCGACGACGTGCGCTGCCCGCGCTGCGGCGCCTCTCTGCTGGAGCCGGAGCGACGCTGCGCCGAGTGTGGCGCGCCGGTGTTCAGCTTCGAGGTGTCGGTGCGCAGCCGCATGGCTCCGCTGTCGCTCTGCGCCCGGACCGGCTGCCGTTGGCATGAGATGTCCAAGCTTGCCGAGACGAAGCTCAAGTCGGCGGCGCCGCGCCAGCGCCAGCCGGAGCAGGACGCGACGCTCCGGGTGCGCAACTTCGACGAGGTCTGTTACGACTTCGACAGCGGGCAGGCCCGGGCTGAGGCCGGCCGCTGCCGGCAGTGCAAGAAGCCGGCCTGCGTGGAGGGCTGCCCCGTGCGCGTCGACATCCCCGGCTTCGTCGCCCTTGTGGCCGAGGGCAAGTTCGTGGCCGCGGCGCAGCTCATCCGGAGCCGCAACGCCTTGCCGGCGATCTGCGGCCGCGTGTGCCCCCAGGACGTGCAGTGCGAGCAGGGCTGCGTTCTGGCGGGCGCCACCGAGCCCCTGGCCATCGGCGCCCTGGAGCGCTTCGCCGCCGACTTCGAGCGCGAGACCGGCCAGGTGGTGCCGCCGCACCCGGCGGCGAAGACGGGGCGGCGCGTCGCCGTCGTGGGCAGCGGGCCGGCGGGGCTCACGCTGGCCGCCGACCTCGTGGTGCAGGGCCACGCCGTCACCATCTACGAGGCCCTGCACAAGCCCGGCGGCGTGCTCTCCTACGGGATCCCCGAGTTCCGCCTGCCGAAGAAGATCGTGGACGCCGAGACCGGCTACCTCCGGCGTCTCGGCGTGAGGTTCGAGCTCAACAGTATCGTCGGCAGGCTCTACGGCCTCGACGAGCTCTTCGAGCTCGGCTACGACGCCGTGTACCTGGCCACCGGCGCGGGGCTCCCCGGCTTCATGGGAATCCCCGGTGAGAACCTCTGCAACGTCGTCTCGGCGAACGAGTACCTGACGCGGGTCAACCTCATGAAGGCCTACCGGTTCCCCGAGTACGACACGCCGGCGCCCCGGGGCGCCCAGGTCGTCGTCGTCGGGGGCGGCAACGTGGCCATGGACTGCGCCCGGACGGCGCTCCGCATGGGCGCCCGCGAGGTGACCATCGTCTACCGGCGGGCGCGCGCCGACATGCCCGCCCGGGCGGCGGAGCTCGAGCACGCCGTGCAGGAGGGCGTGCGCTTCGAGTACCTCGCAAGCCCGCGGGGGTACGAGGGCGACGAGCGAGGATGGGTGGGCCTCGCGCGCTGCGTGCGCACCAAGCTGGGCGACCTCGACGTGTCGGGCCGCCGCAGACCCATTACCATCCCGGGCTCCGACTTCTACGTGCCCGCGGACCTCGTGGTGGTGGCGGTGGGCGCCGGCCCCAACCGGGTGCTCTTCGAGGGCGCCCCGGGCCTCGAACGCAACGAGCGCGGCTACATCCGCGTGTTCACCGAGTCGGGGCGCACCAGCGTGCCGCGGGTGTGGGCCGGCGGCGACATCGTGACCGGCTCGGCAACGGTGATCCTCGCCATGGGCGCGGCCCGTCAGGCGGCGGACGACATCCACGCCTACCTGAGCGACGGGGGCGGCGCCTGGGTGTGAGGTGCCGCGCCGGCGCCCGGCGCTCCACGGCGAACACCCGGCGGGCGGCGTCTTCCCACTACTCCGGCACGCCCGTCATCCGGGGGTCTTCAGCGGAGGCTGGTTTGGCTATCATGGGGGAGCTCACGCCGAAGGAGAGCGAGGGGAGATGAGCGCGCAGCCGGACCGCCGGGTCGTCCTTGCCCTGGATCAGGGCACCACCAGCTCGCGCGCCCTCGTCGTCAACGCGGACGGGCGGGTGCTGTCCAGCGCGCAGCGCGCCATCCACCCGCGCTATCCGCGGCCCGGCTGGGTCGAGCTCGACGCGCTCGAGATCTGGGAGTCGCAGCGGTGGGCGGCCGCCGAAGCGCTGCGCAGCAGCGGGATGGCGGCGGCCGACGTCGCCGCGGTCGGCATCGCCGATCAGCGGGAGACCACGGTGGTGTGGGATCGTGCGTCGTCGCTGCCCGTGGCGCCGGCGATCGTCTGGCAGGACCGGCGCACGGTCGGCGCCTGCGAGGAGCTGCGCAGCGCCGGCCACGAGGAGCTCGTGCGGCGCCGGACGGGGCTGCTGCTGGACCCGTACTTCTCGGCCACGAAGCTCGCCTGGATCCTCGACCACGTCCCCGGCGCCCGCCGGCGGGCGGCGGCCGGCGAGCTTGCCTTCGGGACGGTCGACAGCTGGCTGATCTGGCGGCTCAGCGGCGGCCGCGTCCACGCCACCGACGCCACGAACGCCGCCCGCACCTTGCTCTACGATCTGCACACCGGGGAGTGGGACGAGGAGCTGCTCGAGCTCTTCGGGATCCCGCCGGCGCTGCTGCCTCGGGTGTGCGACTCGAGCGGAGTGGTGGGCGAGACCGCGGGGGAGCTGTTCGGCGCGCCGCTCCCGATCGCCGGCATCGCCGGCGACCAGCAGGCGGCGCTCTTCGGCCAGGCGTGCACCGCGCCCGGCATGGCCAAGGTGACCTACGGCACCGGCTGCTTCCTCCTCGTGCACACCGGCGCCGAGCCGGTGGCGTCGCGCCACGGGCTCCTCACCACCGTCGCCCTGCAGCGCGGCGGCCGCCGCACCTTCGCGCTCGAGGGCAGCGCGTTCGTCGGCGGGGCGGCCGTGGAGTGGCTGCGCGACGGGCTCGGGATGGTCGCCAGCGTGGACGAGTCGGCGCACCTGGCGGCGCAGGCGGCGAGCGAGGGCGTGTACTTCGTCCCCGCCCTTGCCGGCCTGGGCGCCCCGCACTGGGACCCTCGTGCCCGAGGCGCCATCTTCGGCCTCACTCGCGGTACCCGCCGCGAGCACATCGCCCGGGCGGCGCTGGAGGGCATCGCGTTCCAGGTCGCCGACTTGCTGGCGGCCGTGGTGGAGGACGTGGGGGTGGCGCCTGCCGAATTGCGCGCCGATGGCGCCGCGGCGATCAACGACCTGCTCCTTCAGCTGCAGGCTGACGTGCTCGGCCTGCCGCTGACGCGTGCGGCGCAAGCAGAATCCACTGCCCTGGGGGTGGCCTGGCTGGCCGGTCTCGCCGTGGGCCTCTGGGAGGACGACAGCCAGGTGCGGGCCCTGTGGAGCGCCGACCGCACCTTCACGCCCGACCCCGGCACGGATCGCGAGGCGCTGCTGGCCGGCTGGAGCGCCGCGGTCGCCTGCGTGCGCGAGTTCGCGCGCCGCACCACCTGACGCCGGCCGCGCCGTCAGCCGCCGCTCGGCACGACGAGCACCGGGATCTCGCTGCGGCGCAGGGGCTCGCAGCACGTGCGGCGGCCGAGCACGCCCGCCAGCGGACCCTCGCCGTGCGAGCCCACGACGGTCACGTGCGAGCCGCGCCCGCGGGCGATGCGCAGCAGCCACGGGCCGGCTTGCCGCCCGCCGCGCCCGTCTCTCGAGGGGGGGCATTCCCGGCCCCGGCGGCGGGCTCACTGTGTGGATCTCGGGAGGTCTTCGAAGCTGCTGAAGGCGATCGCGCCCCCGCGGGCCCGCAGGGGTGCCGAGCTGCGTCGCGGCGTCAGCCGCCCAGCAGCGCCGTGACGTTGCGGGCGATCAGCCCTGCCGAGTAGTCGAGGCCACAGCGCTCGAGCTTGGCGCGCGTGGCCGCCGAGAGCGACTCCCGTTCGGCGGCGGCCAGGATGGCGGTGGTCTCGGCGGCGTCGAACGCCTCCGGCGGCGCCACGGCGAGCTCGACGCCGGCGTTCTCCGGGCACGCCTGCTGGCAGCGCAGGCAGCCGACGGCGCAGGTGTGCCAGGCGGGCTTCACCCAGGCGGGGAACGGCGCCGGATCCTCATTGACGAACGTGAGGCAGCGATCGGTGCGCAGCGGGAAGCGCCGGCCGACAATGGCTCCGGTGGGGCAGGCGCGCAGGCAGGCGCTGCACCGCGCGCAGCGCTCCAGCTCCTGCGCCGCCTGCCAGGTGGCGCCCTCCGGCGGCGGCGCGTTGCTGACGCAGGCCGCGAGCTGCAGGTAGCTGCCGAGGCCCGGGACGTAGGCGATGTTGTTGCGGCCGTAGCGGGCCAGGCCGGAGCCGGTGGCCAGGGTCTTGAGCGGCGGGTCTGCGCGCAGGGCCCGGTGGCCATGTGGCGAGAGCGCCGCGTCGACGACCGCGGCGAGCGCGTCGGGCACCGTGGCGTAGCCCGCGTAGTGGGGAGGGATCGGGACCCTACGCGGTCTGCCCTCCACCGTGAGCGTGGCCAGCGTGAGCGGCCGGGCCAGGGCACCGACCACCACCGAGCGCGGCGCCGGCAGCTCGGCGGGCAGGGAGAAGGCGGTCGCGAGCCCGAGGTGGCCCGCGGCCGCCCTTGGCAGCTCGCCGCTGCTGAGGACCGCGGCGACCCGAGCCCGGGCTTCGCCGAGGCGCTCGGCAGCGACGACTCGCGCCCGCCAGCCCTGCGCGGCGACGGCGCTGAGGATGTCTCCCCAGGGCGGCGGCTTCGCGATCATGCGCCCTCCTCGGCGGTCTCGCGCGCGGCGCCGCGAGACTGCGTGCCCCGTGGGTCCTGCGTAGACCCCCGGAGCGGCGGAGCCTAGCCGGCCAGCCAGGCTCGGATGCTCGCCTCGACGGCGTCGCGGCCCCGCTCGACGCGGGCGTCAAACCGTCGCGCCCGGCTGCGCACGGCCTGGAGCTGCGCCGGCACCCGGGCGTCGGGCGCCAGCTCGGCGACGCGCTCGAGCAACCCGATGCCGTCGCCGGCGCCGGGGATCGGCGCGCCAGCCGGCGCTCCCTGCAGGCCGCGGACGACGTCGGCGGCGAACTTGCTCCAGTGCGCGGTGCTCACGATGAGCACCGGAGCTCCGTCGCCGCCGAGT
>JBAZPK010000134.1:0-6472 GCA_041648235.1 Thermoleophilia bacterium | reverse complement strand
GGCAGCGGCTACACCGGCGCCCTGCTGGCCGAGCTCCTCCTACGCCACCCCTCGGTGAAGCTCACCCACGTCAGCTCCGAGAAGCTGGCCGGGGAGCCGGTGCGGCAGCACCTGCCGCGGGTGCGCACCGGCCTCGCGTTCTGCCCGCAGGCCGAGGTCGGCGGCGTCGACCTCGCCTTCGTCTGCACGCCGCACGGCCAGGCGGCGCCCGTCGTGAAGCGCCTGCTCGACGACGGCGTCAAGGTCGTCGACCTCAGCGCCGACTTCCGCCTCGGCGCAGCCGCCTACGCGCAGTGGTACGGCGAGCACCCGTACCCGGAGCTCACGCCGGCCGTCTACGGGCTCACCGAGCTGCACCGCGCCGAGGTCACCGGGGCGCGGCTCGTCGCCAACCCCGGCTGCTACCCTACGGCGGCCCTCCTGGCGCTGGCGCCCCTCGCCGGCCTGCAGGTCTTCGACGTGGTCGTCGATGCCAAGTCCGGGGTCAGCGGCGCCGGCAAGGCACCCAGCGACCGGACGCACTTCTGCAGCGTCGATTCGGACCTCGTGGCCTACGGGATCGGCACGCACCGGCACTACCCGGAGATCGCCGCCGGGCTGGGCGCCGCCACCGGCGGCGCGGCGCCCGGCGGCCCTACGCTCACCTTCGTGCCGCACCTCGTGCCGCTGCAGCGCGGCATCAGCGAGACGATCTACGTGCGCGCCGCGGCGCTGCCCACGGCGGACGAGCTCGCCGGGCTGTACGCGGACTTCTACGCCGGCGAGGCCTTCGTCGAAGTCTGCGCCGCACCGCCGGAGCTCAAGGACGTCTCCGGCACCAACTTCTGCCGCATCTTCGCCACGGTGGACGAGCGCGCCGGGCGCATCATCCTGGTGAGCGTCATCGACAACCTGATGAAGGGCGCCTCGGGGCAGGCGATGCAGAACATGAACGTCATGCTCGGCCTGCCCGAGCCCGAGGGGCTGGTCTAGATGCTGCCGATCAGCCGTTTCGTCACCGTGCCGACCTACGCGCGGCAGTCAGAGCGCAGCGTCACGTCCCCGCAGGGCTTCGCCGCCGCCGGCGTGGCCACCGGCGTGAAGAAGCGCGGCAAGCTCGACCTCGGCATCCTCGTCTCGCAGGTGCCGTGCGTGTCGGCGGCGACCTTCACGCAGAACGCCGCCGCCGCGGCGCCGGTGCGCCTCACGCGCGAGACGGGGGAGTGCGGCAGGCTGCGCGCCGTGGTGGTCAACGCCGGCAATGCCAACGCCTGCACCGGCAAGCAGGGCCTCGGGGACGCCGCCCGCATGCGGCTCCTCACGGCGCAGCAACTGCGTCTGCCGGTGGAACAGGTCGCGGTGGCCTCTACCGGCGTGATAGGCCAGCCGCTGCCCATGGACCGCATCGAGCCGGGGATCATCGACACGGCCAGGGCCGTGCGGCCCGGCGGCGGCGAGCACTTCGCCCAGGCCATCCGGACCACCGACCGCACGCCCAAGCGTGGGGCTCTCGAGATCGAGACTCCGGAAGGCCTTGTGCGGCTCGGCGTCGCCTCCAAAGGCTGCGGCATGATCAGCCCCAACATGGCGACGATGCTGTGCTTCGTCACCTGCGACGCGCGGGTGCCGGGCGACGTGTGGACGGCGATGGTCAAGGGCGCCGTCGAGGGCACGTTCAACCGCGTCACCGTCGACGGCCAGGAGTCCACCAACGACATGGTGCTGGGGCTGGCCAACGGGGCCGCCGGCGTGGCCCCCGGCGACGAGGGCATGGCCCGCCTCGCCGAGGGCCTCAGGGCGGCCCTGCTCTCCCTCGCCCTGGCGATGGTCGCCGACGGCGAGGGCGCCACCAAGACGGTCAAGCTCACGGTGAGCGGCGCCCCCGACGCCGGCCAGGCCGAGCGCGTCGCGCGCGCTGTCGCCGACTCGCCGCTGGTCAAGACGGCCTTCTACGGCCGCGACGCCAACTGGGGCCGCATCGTCCAGGCCGCCGGGCAGGTGCTCGGCGGGCCGGGCGCCGCCGCTCTCGACCTCGACGTCGCCTACGACGGCCTCGCCGTGGTGAGCGGCGGCCAGCCGGCCGAGCTCGGCGAGGGCGCCCAGGAGCGCCTCGCCGACATCATGACCCAGCCGGAGATCGAGCTGACCCTCGACCTCAAAGCCGGTGGCGGTGAGGCCACCGTGTACTTCAGCGACCTCACGCATGCCTACGTCACCCTTAACGCGGAGTACACGACATGATCAGGCACCAGAAGGCGGTGAAGACCCTGCTCGAGGCGATGCCCTACATCCGCCGCTTCTGGGGCACCACCGTCGTGCTCAAGTACGGTGGCGCGGCGATGACGTCCCAGCGCCTGCGCGAGCAGTTCGCGGAGGATATCGTGCTCCTGCGCCTCGTCGGCATGAAGCCCGTGGTGGTCCACGGCGGCGGGCCGGAGATCAACCGCCACATGGCCCGCCTGGGCATGGAGCCGGAGTTCGTCGACGGGCACCGGGTGACCGACGCGGCCACCCTCGAGGTCGCCAAGATGGTGCTGGTCGGCAAGGTGAACAAGGAGATCGTCGGCCTCATCGCCCGGCACGGCGGCACCGCCGTCGGGATCTCGGGCGAGGACGGCCGCCTGCTCAGGGTGACGCAGAAGCAGCATCAGGACAAGGCCGGCAACGACGTCGATCTGGGCTTCGTGGGCGACGTCGCCGCCGTCGACGTCAGCGTGCTCGACCTGCTGGCCGAGGCCAACATCCCGGTGGTGGCCAGCGTCGGCGCCGACGAGCGCGGGGAGGCCTACAACGTCAACGCCGACACGGTGGCCGGCGAGATCGCCGCTGCCCTGGGCGCCGAGAAGATCATCTTCCTCACCGACGTGGACGGCATCTACGAGGATCAGGGCGCCGAGCTCGCCCCGGTTTCCGAGTGCGACCTCTCGTACCTCGGGGCGCTGCAGGCCGCCGGGCGCATCACCGGCGGCATGGTCCCCAAGGTCGGCGCGGTGCGGCGGGCCCTGGAGGCCGGCGTGGCCAGCGCCCACATCATCGACGGCCGCGTGGAGCACGCCGTGCTGCTCGAGATCCTCACCGACGCCGGCTGCGGGACCAAGGTGACGGCGTGACTGCCGCGGCCGGGCTCGCGCCGCCGCCGGCAGCTTGCATATTCCCTGCGGCTCTGGTGTATTCTATGCAGCAGTATGCGAGAAGCAGGTCAGGCGGCTCCGCGGAGACGAGCCGGGACCTCGTCAAGGGAGATGCCCAGGCCATGAATACGCGGCCCCCGCTGGGCAAGACGGAGCGCCAGCGGCTCATCCAGACGGTGGTCCACCAGCGCGAGGTGGCCACGCAGCGCGAGCTCGTGAGCGCCCTCAGCGCCCTGGGCTGCGAGGTCACGCAGGCCACGGTGTCGCGCGACATCCGTGAGCTCGACCTGCAGAAGGTGCGCACTCACCTGGGGCGGGCCAGGTACGTGCTCAGCTCGCGCGAGCGGCCCAAAGACCCTGAGCATGCGGCGCGCCACGTGCTGCGCGATTTCGCGCGCTCCACACTGGTCGCCCAGCATCTCGTCGTCGTCCGCTGCGAGATCGGCACCGCCTCCACGGTCGCCCGCCAGATCGACAACCTCAACCACAGCGACGTGGTCGGCACCCTGGCCGGCGACGACACCTTCCTCGTCATCCTCGCCGACGCCGAGAAGGCGCTCGCCATGAAGCGCTACCTCGATCGTCTCCGAGAGGCCTAGCGCGCAGGCACATTCTGGCGCGCACCCCAGCCTCGCCTGAGCGCCGGCGGTCGGCTTCGCCGGCGCCGGCGCCCTCGGCGCACCACAGCCGGAGCGTTCGAGTCACCTCATCCCGGACCACAGGAGTACAGCATCGTGAGCACCCCAAGCGCCCCCAACGGTAAGGTCGTCCTCGCCTACTCGGGCGGCCTCGATACCTCGGCCCTCATCCCGTGGCTCAAGGAGAAGCACGGCTACGACGTCATCGCCTGCCTCGTCGACGCCGGCCGCGTCAAGAACATCCCGCAGATCATGGAGCGGGCCCTGGCGTCCGGCGCTATCGAGGCCGTGGCCATCGACGCCAAGGACGAGTTCGCCGAGCACTACTGCCTGCCGGCGCTCATGGGCAACGCCCTCTACGAGGACAAGTACCCGCTCGTGAGCTCGCTCTCGCGGCCGCTGATCGCCCACAAGCTGGTCGAGATGGCGCACAAGTACGGCGCCACGGCCGTCGCCCACGGCTGCACCGGCAAGGGCAACGACCAGGTGCGCATCGACGTCGGTGTGCGCAGCCAGGACCCGAGCCTCGAGATCATCGCCCCGGCGCGCGGCGCCGACTGGCCCAGCCGCGAGGAGCTCCTTGACTACGTGGCCGCCCGCGGGATCCCCATCGCGCTCACCAAGAAGAGCCCCTACTCGATCGACGAGAACCTCTGGGGGCGCAGCAACGAGTGCGGCGTGCTCGAGGACCCGTGGGTGGCGCCGCCGGCCGACGCCTTCCAGTTCATCACCGACCCCAGGGACGCCCCGGACGAGCCGCAGCACGTCATCGTGAGCTTCGAGAAGGGCAAGCCGGTGGCGCTCGACGGCAAGCCCATGGGCCTGGTCGAGCTGATCGAGGCGATCGACTCGGTCGGCAACCGGCACGGCTTCGGGCGCGTCGACATGATCGAGAACCGGCTCGTGGGCATCAAGAGCCGCGAGGTCTACGAGGTGGCCGGCTCGCTGGCCCTCATCACGGCCCACCGTGAGCTCGAGGACCTCGTGCTCACCCGCGACCTGCTGCACTTCAAGCGCACCATCGAAAGCAAACTGGCCGACATGATCTACGAGGGTCAGTGGTTCGACCCGCTCACCGAGGCCTGCAAGGCCTTCCTCTTCCAGAGCCAGGAGCGGGTCACCGGCGACGTGCGCCTGCGGTACTACAAGGGCAGCTGCGTGGCCGACGGGCGGCAGAGCGATTACTCCCTCTACAGCTACAAGCTGGCTACCTACACCACCGAGGACGAGTTCACGCACGAGGCGGCGGCCGGGTTCATCCAGCTCTGGGGCCTGCCGATCGAGATCTGGGCACGGGTGGGCAAGGAGCACCACTTGATGCAGGGGCTGGAGGATTGACCCGGCCGGCGGCCCTGACCAGGGACTGGCGATGACCGTCGCCCGCTCGGGCCGCTTCGCCGGCGAGCGCGACCCGGCGTTCGTGGCGCTCAACAGCTCGCTGGCGCTCGACTGGCGCCTGTGGCCCGAGGACCTCGAGGGCTCGGCGGCGCACGCCCGGGCGCTGGCCGGCGCCGGCCTGCTGAGCGCGACCGAGCTCAAGGCCGTCGAAGATGGCCTTGCCGCCGTCGGCCGCGAGATCGAGGCCGGCGCCTTCGTCCCCGCCGACGCCGACGAGGACGTGCACATGGCGGTCGAGCGCCGGCTCACCGAGCTCGTCGGCGACGCCGGCGCGCGGCTGCACACCGGGCGCAGCCGCAACGACCAGGTGGTCACCGACGTGCGCCTGCACCTGCGCCGCGTCATCGAGCGCCAGGACGCGGCGCTCGCCGTCCTCCAGGGCGTGGTGCTCGGCAGGGCGGCAGACCACGTCGAGACGGTGCTGCCCGCGTACACCCACCTGCAGCGCGCCCAGGTGACGTCCCTCGCTCAGCACCTCCTGGCGTACTTCTGGATGCTCGAGCGCGACCGCACGCGGCTCGCGCTCGCGCTCGAGGCCTGCCTCGAGCTGCCGCTCGGGGCCGGCGCCGCCGTCGGCCTCGATTTCGACCTCGACCGCGAGGCCGAGGCCGCGGCGCTCGGCTTCTCACGCGTGGCCCCCAACTCGCTCGACGCCGTCGCGGGGCGCGACTTCGCGGTGGACTACCTCGCGGCGGCGGCGCAGCTCGGCGGCCATTTCAGCCGCCTCGGCGGCGAGCTCGTGCTGTGGGCGAGCGCCGAGTTCGGGTTCGTCGAGTTGCCGGACGCCTACAGCGGCGGCTCGAGCATCATGCCGCAGAAGAAGAACCCGGACGCCGCCGAGCTCATGCGGGCCGCTGCACCGCGGCTGAACGCCGACCTCGGCGGCCTCCTCGGCGTGCTCCACGGCCTGCCGCTCGCCTACAACACCGACCTGCGCGAGGACAAGCGCTACCTGTTCGACGCGGTCGACTGCCTTGACGCCCTGCTGCCGGTCGTGCACGGGCTCCTCGAGGGCGTCACCTTCGACGAGGCGCGCATGGCGGCGGCCTGCGACCCGTTCCTGGCCGCCACCGACGTGGCCGACTTCCTCGTCGAGCAGGGGGTGCCGTTCCGTGAGGCGCACCACCTCACCGGCGCCCTCGTGCGCCGCTGCCTGGAGGCCGGCGAGAGCCTGGCGCAGGTCCCCATCGAGGACCTGCGCGCCCTCTCGCCGGCCTTCGACGAGGGCTACTACGCGCTCCACGACCCCGCCGCCCAGCTGGCGCGCAAGCGCTCGTCCGGCGGCTCGGCGCCGGCGCGCGTGCGCGAGCAGCTGGCGCAGGCGCA
>JBAZPK010000133.1:0-6512 GCA_041648235.1 Thermoleophilia bacterium | reverse complement strand
CGTGCCGGCACTGCTGGCGGCGGCCGGGGACGCCGCCCGGGAGGGCGCGGCCGAGGCCGAACAGTTGCTGGCCGAGTACACGCCCAATGCCATGAAGCACCTCTTCGCCGCCCTGAACGGCACGGTGTGGGCGCGGCTGCCGATCAAGACCGATCTGGTGGGCCGCGGCGACGACCTCGACGAGCTCCACCGGCGCCAGGTCGTCGCCCACGTCAAGCCCGGCGACGTCGTGGTGATGGCCGAGAAGCCCATCGCCGCCAGCCAGGGCCGCAGCTACGCGCTCGATGAGATCCACCCGACGCGGCTCGCGAAGGTGCTGAGCAAGGCCGTGACGCGCACCCCGCACGGGATCGGCCTCGGCATTCCCGAGACGATGCAGCTGGCCATCGACGAGGCGGGGGCGCCGCGCATCATCGCCGCCGCCGCGGCCTCCGCGGTGGGCAAGGCGGTGGGCAGGCGCGGCCTCTTCTACAAGGTCGCCGGCGCCAACGTAGAGGCCATCGACGGACCCACGCACAATACCCTGCCCCCGCACAACACGCATGCCAAGCTCGGCCCGGCCGACCCGGACGGCGTTGCGGCTCACCTCTCGTCCGTGCTCACGGCGGCAGCGGGCGGGCCTGTGGAGTTCGTGGTCATCGACGCCAACGACCTCACGGCCACCGTGCTCGGCGCCTCGCCCGGCGCCGACCGCACCCTTGCCGCCACACTGATGCGCGACAACCCTCTCGGCCAGGGTCACGAGCAGACGCCGGTCTGCGTGCTGCGCCCGCTTGGGCCGCTGTCGCGCGGCGATCGGCGACCGGCCGGCGGCGACCGGCCGGCGACGCGGTAGGAGCGGCCTGGCGGGGCTCCCGCGCGCGGTCTGGATGCTCGTCGAAGCCGGGATCGCCGGCACGCGGGGCGGGACGAGGCGCGTGCTGCAGGTCGCCAACGGCGCAGCGGGCATCGCCGTCGTTCTGCTCGCCTCGCTGCCCTCGGTCAGGCACTTCTTCGCTCTGGCCGGTCGTTTGATCCCTCTGGACCGCGGCAGCGCGACGCCAGGTGCGGCCTCCGCGACGCTGACGCCGTTGCGAACGGCGGAAGGCGGCCGCCGTGGACGCGCGACCCTTGACTGAGTTCGCTGTACAGAGTACAGAGAGGGTCGCAGGGCCGCGTGACGGAGGAGGAGCAGCCGTGGCCATCGTCGAGGTGCGGGAGTTGCGCAAACAGTACGACCCGCCCAAGGGCGTACTCGCAGTCGACGGGGTCGGCTTCGCGATCGATCGCGGTGAGATCTTCAGCCTCCTGGGTCCGAACGGCGCCGGCAAGAGCACCACCATCTCGATGCTCTCCTGCCTCCTCCACCCGAGCGCCGGCGACGCGCTCGTCGACGGCCACTCCATCGTCTCCGAGGCACAGGCGGTCAAGGAGGTCATCGGCGTGGTCCCTCAGGACATCGCCCTGTACCCCGACATGAGCGCCCGCGAGAACCTCGCCTTCTGGGGCAAGATGTATGGCCTCGCAGGGACTGCACTGCGCACCCGTGTCGACGAGGTGCTGGAGCTCATCAGCCTCGTCGACCGGCAGAAGGACCGCGTGGAGAAGTTCAGCGGCGGCATGAAGCGGCGCGTCAACATCGGCGTCGCGCTGCTGCACCGTCCCAAGGTCCTGTACCTCGACGAACCGACGGTGGGCATCGACCCGCAGAGCCGCAGGGCGATCCTCGACGGGATCCTCGACCTGCGTGCCCAGGGCATGACCATCCTGTACACGACGCACTACATGGCCGAGGCGCAGGAGTTGAGCGACCGCATCGGGATCGTCGACCACGGCAAGATGATCGCGGTCGGCACGCACGCGGAGCTCGTGCGCATCGTCGGTGAGGAGGCGCACGTGGTGCTGCGCGTCAACCGGCATCTCGAGGGGATGGTGGAGCGCTGGGCACAGGTCGCCGGGGTGAGCCAGGCGCGGTGCGACGAGGACCACGCCGAGCTCACGGCGCAGGATGCGGACGCCGTGCTGCCGCGGCTCTTCGAAGCCGCGGCCACGTCGGGCATCCGCATCACGGAGATCAACGTCACGGAGCCCAATCTCGAGATGGTCTTCCTGCATCTCACCGGCCGGGCCCTGCGGGAGTAGTGCCCGGCCCCGTGGTCGCCGCCGCACAGCCGTGAGCCGCATCGTCGCCATCGCCGTGAAGGACTTGCGCAGCACGCTGCGCAATGTGCCGGCTCTGGTGATGATGCTCCTGGCGCCGTTGGCGCTGGCCGCTCTTCTCGGCTTCGCCTTCGGAGGCGGAGAGAGCTTCTCCATCTCGGCCACCAAGGTGGCGGTGGCCAACCTCGACTCCGGCGACCTTGGCGGCGCCGAGAACGCCGGCACCGAGGTGGCCGGCGTGCTCGGCAGCCCCGGGCTCGCCGATGTTCTCGAGGTGCGGAACGTCACGGACGGTGCGGCGGCGCGGCGGGCGGTCGACGACGGCGACGCGGCCGTCGCCGTCGTCATCCCCGCCGGCTTCAGCGCCGCACTCTTCAGCACCGGCGCGACGCCTGCGAAGACGGCCGTCGAGGTCTACGAGAACCCCACCCAGGAGATCGGCGGGGGCATCACCGAAAGCGTCGTCGGCCGGGCGCTCCTGGGCTTCGGTGGTGCGCGCGCGGCGGCCGCGGCGGCGTACGGTTTGGCGACGGCCAACGGGGCCGCCGCCAGCGCCGGCGAGCTCGCTGGGCTGGCCGCCGAGAAGTACATGCACGACGGCGGCGCGGCCGCCGGCATCGACATCACGCAGCGTCCGCCGCGGTTGCCGGGCGGCGAGTCCACCAAGGACGTCGGTGTCACCGGCGTCATCCTCGCGGGGATGATGGTCTTCTTCATGTTCTTCGGCGCGTCCAACGTGGCGCGCACCATCCTCGACGAGGACCGCGCCGGCACGTTGCCGCGACTGTTCACGACGCCCATGCGGAGGCAGACCATCCTCGGCGGCAAGTTCACCAGCGTCTTCGTGACGGTCACGCTGCAGGCGGTGGTCCTGCTGGTCGCCGGGCGGCTGATCTTCGGCATCGATTGGGGCCGGCTCGACAGTGTGGCGGCGCTCACCCTGGCGGGCGCCGCCGTGGCATCCGGCCTGGCCCTCCTCGTCATCTCGGTGGTTCGCACTCCGGGGCAGGCTGGGGCGATCGGCGCCGGCGTCTACCTGGTGCTCGCGCTGGTGGGCGGCAACTTCACGGGCACCGCCGCCTCCTCGGGCACGTACGCCGACCTGCAGAAGCTCACGCCCAACGGCTGGCTGCTGCAGGGCTGGGACGCGGGGATGCGCGGCGGCGGGATCGGCGACATCACGCGCAACGTCCTCGTGCCGCTGCTGTTCGCCGCGGTGTTCTTCGTCCTCGCGGCGCTGCGCTTCCGCCGCCGGTACGCCTGAGGCCGCCGTGAAGCGCGTCTGGACACTCGCCGCCAAGGACCTCCTTGAGACCCGCCGCGACCGCCTGGCGTTGCTGTTCACCGTAGTCATGCCGCTGGCCTTCACGAGCTTCTTCGGGCTCATGTTCGCCGGCGGCAGCGACCGCCTGCCGCTGGCCGTCGTGCGCGGCGACGCCGGCGCTCCCGCGCGGCAGCTTGTGACCATGCTGCAGCGGTCGGGTGTGCTGAAGGTCACGGTCACGGAGGCGGACGCTGCCGAGAAGTCCGTCGACGACGGCAGGTCGGCGGCGGCGCTGCTGATCCCGGCCGGCTTCTCGGCCGAGGTGGCGGCCGGCCGTCCGGTGCAGCTCACTCTGGTCAGCACGGCCGGCTCCTCGGCCGCTCAGACCGTGCAGACGGAGGTGTCGGCAGTGGCCGGCCGGCTTGTCGCCGGCGAGCGCGCGGCGCAGACGGCCGTGGCCGTCGCCGGCTCCGCGGGCGCCACCGGCCAGGGCGGCGAGCAGGCGCTCGAGGACGCCTCCCTGCTCATGGCCCGGCCGCTGGCCGCGGAGGCGCTCGCCCACCCGGTGGCCACCGTCAAGGTGGTCGAGGCCGGCGCGGCCGCCGGGCAGGTCCCCAACGGCTTCGTGCTCAGCTCGCCGGGGATGCTCATCAACTTCATCATGTTCAGCCTGCTCACGGCCGGCACCGCGCTCATCGTGGAGCGCCGCAACTTCACGCTGCTGCGCCTCATGACCACGCGCGTACGCCGCTGGGAGCTCATCGCCGGCAAGGCGGTGGGGATGTTCATCCTCACCTTCGCCCAGCAGATCATCCTCATCGGCGCCGGGCAGCTGCTCTTCGCCGTCGACTACCTGCGCGACCCCGCCGCCCTGCTACTGCTGATGGTCGCGACCTCGCTGGTGGCCTCCACCCTGGGCCTCCTGCTCGCCGCCGTGCTCACCAGCGAGCAGGCCATGGTGGCCGCCACGGTCATCCTCTCGATGAGTGTGTCGGCGCTCTCGGGGGCGTGGTTCCCGCTCGAAGTGGCCGGCCCCGGTTTCCGCTTCGTCGGCCACCTGCTGCCCACGGCCTGGATCCTCGATGGGCTGCGCGGGGTCATCGTGCGCGGCTTCGGAGTGGCCGAGGTGTTGCCGGCCCTCGGTGTCGCGCTGGCCTGGTCGGCGGCGCTGTTCGCGCTCGCTGTCTGGCGCTTCCGGTTGACGAGCTGATCGGCGCGACAGGCGCGCCGCCAACTACTGCTTGGACGGCTTGATGCTCGCGTCCTTGGGGAACGCCAGCTCGGCCTCGACCTCGATCGCCTTGATGATGCCGGAGGGGACCGGGCAGGCCGGGTGGACGAGGTGCTCGGCGGCGAGGCGGAGCGTCAACGGGCCCTCGCCGCGGTAGCTGATCTCGCGATACGCGTCGACCTCCGTCAGGCATTCAGCCAGCTTCTGGACGTGCCCGCAATCGGTCTCGAACTCCAAGCGCACAGTCCTGCCGTCTCCGGCACCCGTAGTGCGCACTGTCGTACAGAACCCGCAGATGCCGCTGTCGATCTCGGCTGACGCCATCGTCGCTCCTCGTATCGCTTGCACGTCGCCTCATCATGATACCCCCTCGGGTATATGGCAACCTCGGCCACGCCCTGGATTCAGGGCAGGGTCGCCACCACGCGTTCGACGAGCTCGATGAGCGGGGCCGGGTAGACGCCGACCGCGAGCAGGAACACGGTGAGGGCGGCCAGGACGGCGCCGGAGGCGCCGTCGACGGCCGCGCCGGCCTCGCTCCCGTCCGGGCGCCGCACGTACATGACCACGACGATGCGCGTGTAGTAGTAGAGGCCGACGGTGCTTGTCAGCACGAGCACCACGACGAGCGCCCAGAGGGCCGCCCCGGCCCCGGCCGTCACCAGGTAGAACTTGCCGATGAACCCGGCCGTCAGCGGCATCCCCGCCAGGGAGAACAGGGCGATGGCGAAGGCGGCGGCAGTCCAGCGCCGCCGCCGGGCGAGGCCGCGGTAGTCCCCGAGCAGCTCGGCCTCGCGGAGCGGCGTCGACAGGGCCGTGACGACTCCGAAGGCGACCAGCGACGTGGCGAAATAGGCCACAAGGTAGAACGTCGCTGCCGTGGCGGCGCGGCCGCCGGTCGCGAGAAACGCGACCAGGAGGTAGCCGAGGTGGGCGATGGACGAGTAGGCAAGTACGCGCTTGACGTTGTCCTGGCGCAGGGCCAGCAGGTTGCCGGCCACCATCGAGGCGGCGGCGACGGCCGCCACGGCGAGGAAGAGGGCTGTGTCTGGGTGAAGGTTCAGGGGGCGGAAGAAGCGCAGGAGGAGCGCGAACACGGCGCCCTTCGACACCGTGGCGACGTAGGCGGTCACGGGCGCCGGGGCGCCCTGGTAGACGTCCGGCGTCCACATGTGGAACGGGACGACGGCCAGCTTGAACCCCACCCCGACGAACATGAGCACCACGCTCACGGCAAGTATCGTGTCGCCGCTGGAGGTCAGGGCCGGGGCCAGGCCGGCGGCGGTCATCATGCCCGTGCGCGCGTAGACGAGCGCCATGCCGAAGATCAGGAATGCCGACGTGGCCCCGGCGAGCACCAGATACTTGACCGCCGCTTCCACGTGCTCAGCGCGATCGAGGGGGTAGGCGATCAGCGCATACAGCGAGACGCTGAGGATCTCGAGGCCGAGGAACAGGGATGCGAAGTGCGTGGCGGCCACCAGCGTGGCTCCACCGAGCGTGGCGGTGAGGAGCAGCACGTAGTACTCCTCGGGATGGACGTCCCGTTCCCGCAGGTAGCCGCGGGAGAGGATCGCGACCGCGGCCGCGGCCGCGATCAGCAGCCCCACGTAGAACAGCGCGTAGTCGTCGAGCCTGAGCAGCGGCGTGACCTGGCGCTCGGCGCGGGTGGCGGCCACCGCGAGCCCGCCGCCGGCCGCCGCCAAGCCGCCGAGGGTCAGTGCCAGGGCGAGGCCGTGCGAGCGCCGGAAGGCGGCGGCGAGCATGACGGCCACCGGCGCCGCGGTGAGCGCCAGAAGCGGCGCCAGGGTGAGGAGGTCGCCGCCGGTCACGGCGCTTCGCTCGCGGTCGCGCTTGCGGCAGCTACGCCGGTCTCGG
>JBAZPK010000132.1:0-6582 GCA_041648235.1 Thermoleophilia bacterium | reverse complement strand
CGCCAGGCCGGCGCCGGCGAACAGGGCCAACGCGTAGCCGGAGGCGTAGCCGTCCACGGCCCGCGCGGCCACCGCCCCGGCGCCGTGACCGTGCGTGAACAGCAGGCGGCTGCCGACGCGGCCGAGCTGGCTGGCGGCGATGCCGCCCAGCACGGCCACGCTGAGCGCCTGCCCCACGGTGCGCATGGTGCCGGTGAAGGCGCTCGCCAGGCTGAGCTGGTCGCGGCGCACGCTGCCCATGATGGCCGAGGTGTTGGGGGCGCTGAAGGCCGCCATGCCCAGGCCCACCACCACGAGGCCGGCCACCACGCGCGCCATGCCGGCCGCCGCCGGCATGGAGCCCAGCACGACCATCCCGCCAGCCACCCCCACCATGCCGCCGGTGGCCAGGACCCGGGAGCCGATGCGGTCGCTCAGGCGGCCGCTGAAGGGGCTCAGGGCGGCCATCATCAGCGGCTGCCCCAGCATCAGCCAGCCAGTGAGCCCCGCGGAACGGCCTTGCACGACCTCCAGCCAGATCGCCGTCAGGATGCTGACGGCGTACAGGGCCATGTAGTTCAGCAAGGCGGCGAGGTTGGCCGCCGCGAAGAGGCGGTTGTGCAGCAGCAGGTCGAGGTCGAGCAGCGGCCGCGGGGCGCGCCGTTCGGCGAGCACGAAGCCGGCCAGGGCGGCGAACGCGGCCAGCAAGGGCAGCACGGTGTGGGGGGCCGCCCAGCCCCACTCGGGAGCGAAGGTGAGCGGCACCAGGAGGCTGATCAGGAACGCCGCCAGCAGCGCCGCGCCGAGCGTGTCGGCGCGCGGGGCCCCCGGCGCGCCGGCCTCACGCTCGGAGCGCGGCAGCAGACGCCAGCCCCAGAGCAGGACGAGGAGACCGATAGGAAGGTTGATGAGGAAGATCCAGCGCCAGCCGAGGCCGTCGGCGAGGAAGCCGCCCAGGGGTGGCCCCACGCTGAGGCCGAGGTACACCGCCATCACGTTGATGCCCAGCGCCCGGCCTCGCTCGCGGGGCGGGAACACGGCGGTGACGATCGCCCCCGCCGTGGCCCCCAGCAGGGCCGCCCCGGCCGCCTGGAAGATGCGGCTGCCGATGAGCCAGGTGCCGTTGACGCTCAGGGCCGCGAGCACCGAGCCGCAGGTGAAGACCGCGGTGCCGAGCAGGTAGAAGCGCACCCGCCCGCGGGCGTCGGCGAGCCGCCCGAGGGGGATGAGCAGCACGGCCATCGTCAGCAGGTAGGCGGCCTGGACCCACATCGAGGCCGCGAAGCTCAAGCCCAGGTCGCGGCCCATCACCGGCAGGGCCACGGAGACGATGGAACCGTCCAGCGGGCCCATGAAGGCGCCCACCGAGGTGAGCGCGAGGAGCTCCCAGCGGCGCTCGTGAAGCTGCTCGGTGGTGATGCGGCGCAGCGACAGCACGGGGCGCAGTCCGGCGAGGCGGAAGCGGCGGGCCGCCGGCCGTCAGCCGACCCAGGTCACGAGCTCGTCGACCCCGGCGCGCGAGCGCTCGAACGTGTTGGCGGCGGCGTCCGGGTCCGGGTACCCAGGGTGACGGCCACGACGACTCGCTTGTCGACCGCGCCGGGCAGCAGCTCGCGCAGGATTGCCGGGTAGCGGACCACGGTGGCGACGACGCAGGTGCCGAGCCCCTTGTCGTGCGCGGCCAGGCACACGCTCTGGACAAAGGCGCCGGTGTCGAAGCTCGCGTACGCCTCGGCGAGGCAGTCGTCGAACCCGAACACCAGCAGGCAGGGAGCCCCGAACACGTCGGCCATGCGCGCCAGGGCGCTCCTCGGGTCGGACGGCTCTCCGGCTGCCTCGAGCGTCGCGGCGCGGGTCCTCATGAGGGCCGTGGTCCGCGCCGAGCAGGCCTCCGGCCAGTCGGTCGTGGGCCGCAGGTCCAGCGCCGGCGGCTCGTCGCGCTCGGCCGCCGCGCGGAACTCCTCCTTGAACCGCGCCAGGCCCTCGCCGGTCAGCACCCAGACGTTCCACGCCTGGGTGTTGCGCCACGACGGCGTCCAGCGCGCCGCGTCGAGGATCTCACGGATGACGGCCTCGGGGACCGGCTCAGGCTTGTAGGCCCGGATGCTCCGGCGGCCGCGGATGACGCTGTCGAACTCCATGGTTCTCGCTCCCTCAGTCGTGAGTCTGCACCGCCGGGCTAGATCTCGGAGCCGTACCTGCGGCCGGCGTCGATCATCGCCTTCATGCAGTCGGCTCTGGCCTCGTCGATGACGATGCCCGAGCCGAGGATGAAGCCGCCCGGCCCGGCGACGTCGGCGATGAGCTGCTTGACGTACGCCTCCGTCTCTGCGGCCGTGCCCGTGGTGAGCAGCGCGCCGGGGACGTTGCCGCCGAAGCACTGGTAGCCGCCGAGGTGTTCGCGGGCGGCCTTCATGTCGGTGGCGTCGAACATCCAGATCATCCGCCCGGCCGGGATCTCCGGGTCATGGATGGCCGCGAGGCGCTCGTTGTAGCCGCCTTCGGCGAAGCACAGCGGCACGACGCCCTGCTCGATGAGCCCGAGCAGTACCTTCTTGAGCGTCGGCCAGTAGAAGGTGCGGAAGTCCTCGTCGGAGAGGAAGCCGTCGGCGCCCTTGTGCAGTGGGATGAACACCATGGGGTGGCGGTTGACGTCGGCCGCGCGGACGCCCCAATCGATGGCCAGCGGCACCAGCCGCTCGCAGGCCTCGAGCACCTTCTCGGGGCGGCGGAACTTGTCGAGCATCAGGCCGCGGGTGCCGCGCATGGTGTCGCCGAGGGTGTCGTAGGGCGCCTTCGTGGCGCCGCCGGCGAAGCCGGGGATGCCGAAGGCGGCCGTGGAGGCGCCGTCCATGCCGGCCATCGCCTGGACCCACTCGAGGGCCGCGTTGCCGGCGTCCAGCATGGTCTTGAGCATCTGCTGCACCGGCGGCGTCCCGAAGGGGATGAAGAAGGGGCCGGTGAACGGGCCCTCCACGAGGTCGGTGAACGGAGCCAGGGTCGTCCACGGTTCCAGGGCACCGATCACCCTCGGCAGGTAGAAACGCTGCCAGTAGTTGGAAGGGTCGTTGATGAGCAGGTCGTACTCGTCGTCTCTCATCCACTCCTTCTCGTTGTACTGGTAGCCGGCGTCCTCGGGCACGCCGTGGCCGGGCCAGTCGTAGAGGTGGTAGTCGAGGATGTCGTAGAGCCTCGTCGGGACGATGTTGATCGAGAAGGCGAGCACGTCGGGCCGGAACTCGTCGTGAAACGTCTGCCAGGCGCCGTGCAGCTTCTCGTACTCGTAGTAGGTCTCGCGGGCCGTCAGGCCCGCGTTGAGGCCTGGAAACAGGCCGATCCAGGGGGCCACGGGCACGCGAGCGGGCTTCTTGAGTTCGATCGCGTCGCGGAACAGCTGCACCCGCTCCTGGTAGGCCTGGCGGACGCCTGGGGAGGCGAACTCCACCCCCGGCTCCATCCAGGCCTGCATGCGGACGTCGAAGCGCTCGTCGGGGGTGAGCTCGCTCCAGTTCTCCGTGAACACCTCACGCACCTCCCGTCCAAGCCTTGGCCAGCTCGACGGCGGCGACCGCGTCCTTGCCCCATCCGTCGGCGCCAGTATAGGCCACGACCTGCTCGGTGATGGGAGCGCCGCCGACCATGATGCGGACCTCGCCGCGGATCCCGGCCTCGGCCGCCGCGGCGACGGTGCGCTTCATGGCCTCGAGGGCGCTGGTGAGCAGGCAGCTCATGGCGATGATCTGCGCCTGGCGCTCGCGCGCCGTCTCCACGAACCTCACCTCCGGGACGTCCACGCCGAGGTCGACCACGTCGAAGCCGGCGATGTCGAGCATCGTGGCGACGATGTCCTTGCCGATATCGTGGATGTCGCCCTTGACCGTGCCCAACACGATGGTGGCGCGCTTGGCCGCGCCCGGCGCGCCGCTGAGGTGCGGCGTCACTTTGGCGGTGATGGCCCGCATGATCTCGCCGGCCATGATGAGCTCGGGGATGAACGCCTGGCCGGCGGCGAAGCGCTCGCCGATGATGTCCATCGCCTGCTTGCAGGCGTCGATGATGCCGACCGGGTCGGCACCTTCCGCCAGCAGGCGGTCAACGAGCGCCAGCGCTTCCTTCTCGCGCAGAGCGGCGACCGCGGTGGTCAGCTCGTGTGGCACGTTTCCTCCTCTACCCGCTGGCTGATGCCGACGTCCCGGCCGCCCGGCGCACCCCGCCTGAGACGGCCGCTGGATCGCGCGAGACGCCAGCAGCAAATATATAGAGTTTTCAACCAGTGCTGGAGCCCGCGCGGGTACTTGGTATGATGCAGGGCATGAACACCCCCATGGTCAACGCCTGACACGTGGCGACTGGGATGAAGGCGCTCGGCATCGACCGCTCCGCGCCCGAGCCCGCCTACCTGCAGATCGTCAATATCTTGCGCCGCGCGATCGCCGGCGGCGAGTACCAGGCCGGCGACCAGCTGCCCACGGAGACCGAGCTCTGCGCCACGTACGACGTCAGCCCCATGACCGTGCGGCGCGCCATCGGCATGCTGCTCGACCAGGGCGCGGTCACGACCACGCGGGGCCGCGGGACCTTCGTCCAGCCGCTGCGCCTGGCCGCCGCCTCGTTCGACCTCAGCGAGTTCCACGACCTCCTGAGTGACGAGCGCGTGACGGCGAAGCTGCTCGAGGCGCGCGTGGTGCCGGCGAGCGGGCGCGCCTCCGCCCACCTCGCCGTCGCCCCCGGCACCCGGATCGTCTCGCTGCGCCGCCTCCTGCTGCGCGACGAGCGGCCGCTGGTCTACCACATCGAGTCCCTGGTCTACGACCCCACCCGCCCCATCGTCGAGGCGGAGCTGAACATCACCGCCCTGCGCGACCTGCTCGAAGGCGGCGCCGGCAGCGGCCCCCAGTACGGGGAGCTCGTCATCTACGCCTCGGTGCTCTACCCGCAGGAGGCCACGCGGCTGGCTTCGGCCCCCGGCGAGGCAGCCTGGGTGCTGGAGCACATCTTCTTCGACTACGACGACAGCCCCATGAGCTGGGGGCGCTTCGTCTGCCGCGGCGACCTCCTGCAGTTCCGCGCCCGCGTGGGCGTCCGGGCGCCCGCCGCCCGGGACGGCGGCGCGGAGGGGAGCCGGTGAGCCGGCCGCTCCCCCCGGACCCCGGCTCACTGGTCGGCCGCATCGCCGCCCTCGACGAGCAAGGCGCCCTGGACGCCGTCACCGAGCGCGCCGCCGGCGGTGAGGCCCCGCTGGCCATCATCGAGGATTGCCAGCGCGGGATGCGCTACGTGGGCGAGCACTACCAGTCGGGCAAGTACTTCATCTCCGGCCTCATCATGGCCGGCGAGATCTTTCGCGAGGCGATGCTCATCCTCGGGCCCCTGCTCCCCGACACGAGCCCCGGCTCCGCCGCCGGCAGCATCCTGCTCTGCACCGTGCGCGGCGACATCCACGACCTGGGCAAGAGCATCGTGGCGATGCAGCTGCGCAGTTACGGCTTCGTGGTCCACGACCTGGGCGTGGACGTGCCGCCGGCCGACGTGGTGCAGAGCGCCGACGAGCTGCGCCCCGACATCGTAGGGCTCTCGGGGCTCCTCACGTCGGCGGTGGAGGGCATGAAGGACACAGTGGCCGAGCTGCGGCGCGCAGCGCCCGATCTCGGCCGCACCGTGCCGGTCATCATCGGCGGCGGCATGGTCAGCGACCAGACCCGCGAGTGGACCGGCGCCGACCTCTGGGCCGACGATGCCGCGGCCGGCGTGCGGCTCATCCGCGAGGCCGTCGCGGCCTCCCGGATCTGAGCCGGAGCTGAGCGCTCCCCTCCGCCGCGGGTTGACAGCCTCAGCCCTCTGCCCTACGGTTCCCTGACCGCCCGCCGAAACGGCAGGCGCGTGACGATGTTGGGCCGACGTGTTCACCGGAGGTGTCACATGACTGGCCCGTGGCAAAGGACATACGAGTCACACCGACGCTAGTCGAGGCCCGCCGCCTCGCACTGGCGCAGAACGTCCTGCCCGTCACCCACACGTTCGTCTCCGACCTCGAGACCCCCGTCTCGGCCTTCCTCAAGCTCGGCGCACCGCGGCGCGCCTTCCTCCTCGAGAGCGCCGAGCAAGGCCAGCACCTGGGGCGCTACTCCTTCCTCGGCGTCGGCGCCCGTGCCCTGGTGACCTACGCCGGCGGGCGGCTCATCGTGCAGGAGGACGGCGACCGGCTCGAAGTCGAGCACGCCGACCCGTTCGCCGCCGCGGCCGAGCTCGTGAGCAGCTACCGGGCGCCGGCGCGGGACGACCTGCCGCCCCTCGCCGGCGGCCTCGTCGGCTACTTCGGCTACGACCTCGTGCGGCGCCTCGAGCACCTGCCGGACGCGCCGCCCGACGACCTCGGCCTGCCCGAGATGGCCTTCCTCCTGGCCGACACGCTCCTCGTCTTCGACCACCTCAAGCACGCCATCACCGTGGTCGCCGACGCCTTCGTCGAGGGCCGCGATGTGGACGGCCCGTACCAGCGGGCCGTGGAGCGCATCGCGGCCGTCAAGGAGAAGCTGCTGGCGCCGCTGCCGGCAAGCGCGTACCCGCGCGCGAGCCGGGACCCGGCCGCGGCGGAGGCCGCGA
>JBAZPK010000131.1:0-6674 GCA_041648235.1 Thermoleophilia bacterium | reverse complement strand
CGATCTTGTCGCTCTTCCTGAGACGTGGGCGTACAAAGGTCGCCGTGAGGGAATCGTGGCGAGCGCCGAGGCGCCGGACGGGCCCACCAACCGAGCCTTGGCCGAGCTGGCCGCGCGGCACGGCGTGTACCTCCTGGCCGGCTCCATCTACGAGCCCTCGGCGGACGCCGGACGCGTCCACAACACCTCGGCGCTGTTCGGCCGCGACGGAGCGCTGCTGGCCGTGTACCGCAAGATCCACCTGTTCGACGCCGTGTCCGGCGCCCTGGAGTACCGCGAGTCCGACGACGTGACGGCCGGGGACAAGGTGGTGACGGCCGTGGTCGAGGGCGTGACCGCCGGCCTCAGCGTCTGCTACGACCTGCGCTTCCCCGAGCTCTACCGCACGCTCGCCCTGCGCGGTGCGGAGGTGCTCTTCGTGCCCTCGGCCTTCACGGCGCTCACGGGCGCGGCCCACTGGGAGGTGTTGCTGCGCGCCCGAGCCATCGAGAACGGATGCTTCGTGGTGGCGCCGGGCCAGGTCGGCGAGCACTTGCCGGGCCGCGCGTGCTACGGGCACAGCCTCATCGTGGATCCGTGGGGGACGGTGCTCGCCGAGATCGAAGAGGGCGTGGGCATCTGCGTGGCCGACCTCGACATGGGCCTCTTGGCCGAGGTCCGCGCCCAGCTACCGTCGCTGAGAAACCGGCGCCCGCACGCCTACACCCTGTAAGAGGCTTCACGCGGCGGGCGGATCGCCGCGCGGTGCTCCCCTCAGCCGGAGCGTTGCCCGAGCCGCCTGCGAACGAAAGCGGCGACGATGCCGACCACGAGGCCGGCAAGCGCGCCTGCAGCCACGTTCAGCGAGAAGTGGGGCCCGCTGGGGGTGTCCGGGGTGGCGGCCTCAAACAGGACGCGTGGCCGCTCCGTCTGCTGGGCAGTGAGGAGCATGAGCTCGCTCTTCAGGAGCGACGCGACGAGCGCCTCGCTCTCCGTGGCAGCCGCCTGAGCGATCGCGATGTAGGGGGCGGAGGCCACCGCCCTGTCCGCCTTGGTGCCGCCGTCGTGGGCGATCGCCTCCAGGGCGGCGTCCACCTGGTGACCGCGCTGACGGGCGCCAGCGAGCTGCTCCTTCTGCGCCTTCGCCTGTTCCTCGAGCAAGGCGATCTTCGCATCGACTCCGCCGCCGATGCGCTCGAGCAGGACGGCGGCCATGGCGTCAGCCGCCTTGGCCGCTCGCACCTTGTCGGTGTCGACGACGCTGATCACGATGATGTTGACCACCGAGGTCGTCGTCTTGAGCGTCGATGAGGGCGTCTCGGCGGTGGTCTGCCGGCGCAGCCTGGCCGCCGTCATGCCCATCCCGGTGCGCTCCGCCACCTCGTTGAGGAGCGTCTGGCTGCCCAGAAGCTGCGTGGCCGCCTTTGAGTTGGCGTTGAGGCCGGCCATGGGGCTGCCGTTGGCGTCGGTCGTCTGGCCGATGTACACCGCGGAGGTGGCCGTGTACTCCTTGGGCTGCGCGACGGTGATCACCGCGCCGACGGCCACGCCGAGCACCACCAAGCCGACAACGACCCACCAGTTGCGGGCCAGAGTGGTGAACCAGGCGCCTACGTCGAAGGCGGTATCGTCGGTCGTCATGCGTTCCTCCCGCGTGCGTTCACGACCACATCCTACCGCAGGCGCTCGCGCCGTACGCGCTCGAGGATCGCGAGGTAGTCGTGGGCCAAACGGCGGCGGTCGAAGTGCTCGAGCACGTAGCGGCGGCCGTTGCGGCCGAGCCGCCGCGATTCCTCGGGGTCGGCGGCGAGGCGCAGGATCGCCGCCGCCAGCTCGGCGTCGTTGCCGGGCTCGAAGGCGAGACCGCAGTCAGCCTCGCGCAGCAGGGCGCGGGCGTCACCCTCGAAGCCGAGGAGAATGGGCCTCTCCATGGCCGCGTCTTCGAACAGCTTGGAGGGCAGGATGGTGGTGAACAGTTCCTGCTTGCGGAAGTGCACCAGGCAGGCGTCGCTGCTCGCGAGGTAGGCGGGCAGCTCGGCGCGCGGCACGAGGCCGGTGAAGACGACGTTGTCGAGGCCCTGGGCGCGGGCCTGCGCTTCGAGCCCGGCGCGTACGGCGCCGTCTCCGACGAGCAGGAAGGCGACGTCGTCGCGGCCCTGCCGCTTGAGGCGCTGCGCGGCGCCGAGCGCGACCTCGAGGCCGCTGGCCATGCCGATCGTGCCGGCGAACGTGACGACGTACTTGCCGCGAAGGCCAAGACGCTCGCGCAACGCGGCGTCGGCCTCCCGCGGCTGGAAGAGGCCGGCGTCGACACCGTTGGTGACCACGTCGATCTTCTCGGGCGGCACGCCTTTGCGGATCATGTTCTGGCGGTAGCCCTCGCCGACGGCGACGATGTGGTCGGCAGCGTCGTAGAGGGCTCGCTCCAGCTTCTCGAGGGCACGGATGACGCGGCCCTCCGGAAGCGCCCCGACGGCGGTGATCGAGTCGGGCCAGATGTCGCGGACCTCGAGCACGAACGGTGCTCGGTGGGCGCGGCTCACGGGCACGCCCGCCCAGCCGGCGAAGAACTGCGGCGAGGTGGCGATCACCACATCGGCGCGCGGCCGCAGCACCGCGCCGGCCGCGCCGGCCATTGCCATGTACGAGAGGAAGTTGAGGCCGCGGCGCACGCGGCCGCGGTTGGCCGCCAGGTACGTCCACACGCGAGCCGTGCGGATGCCGTCGACCCACTCCACCTGGTACAGGCGGTTACGGTAGCCCTCGTACGCCACGCCGGCGGGGACGTTGGGCACGCCGGTGAGCACCGTCACGCGGTGCCCCAGGCGCGACCACTCGGCGGCCATGGCGTGGACACGCGCCGCCGGGGCGTTGTTCTCAGGGACGAAGTAGTGGCTCAGGAAGAGGACGTGCACGCGGCCGCGCTCACTCGTCCCAGAAGACCTGGTCGTAGTAGCGCACGGAGCGGCGCGAGAAGCGCACCTTGGACTGGGCGAGGGCCACGCCTTCGGCGTTTAGCCCGCCCAGCGCGTACTTGATCCCCAGGTACGGGATGATGAAGTCCTCCTGGTAGACGAAGGTGCTCACGCGCGGGTTGATCTCGAGCAGCTTGCCACCGATCCACTGGATGCTCTGGTAGTAGTCGAGGCCCAGGTGGCGCACGACTTCGCGGCTGAGCTCGACGAGATCGGGCCGATCGATCGTCTTGAACGCCATCGCCAGGCCGGTGAGGAACTCCTCCCGGGTGCGGACCTGGTGGAACACCACCTCGCCTCGGTCGGCGAAGAGGTCGACAGTGACCTCGGGGCTGTCCACGTACTCCATGAGCATGAGCCGGGGGAAAGGCTCCACGCCGCGGAAGATCTCCTCGAAATCCGTCAGCGTCATGTAGCGGTTGATCGGACGCTCGTGGAGAAGGCCGTGGACGCGGTCGACCTGGGCCGAGAGGATGCGGAAGCCGCGCGAGCCCTTGGCCACCGGCGGCTTGAAGCACACCGGGACGTCGGGGTAGCCGAGCTGCCGGGCGCCGGCGACGAACTCGGCGAGGCTGGCCGGCAGGAGCAGCTCGGGCTGCGGCACCGGGATCTCCCGGCAGGCGGCGTGCATCTTCGCCTTGTCGCCGGCGACTTCGATCCCGGGCACGCCGTCGGCGAGCACTCGTGCCCCGAGCGCCTCGAAGACGCCGCGGTGGCGGGCGACGGTCTCGATCTCGTGCGACGACTGCACGAACAGGATGTCGGGGCGCACCCTCTCGACCACCGCCGCCAGGGCGCTGACGTACTCGGCCGCGGCGCCCGGCGGCACCAGGTCGAAGCCGTCGCAGAGGAAGCGGCCGACGGCGTCGGGGCGCATGTCGACGCCGTGGATCCGGATCTCGCGCTCGCCGTTGGCCTTGAGCATACGGATGAGCGTGCTGGCGCCGGGGCAGCCGACCGCTGTGAGGACGAGCTTGAGCGGGGCGAGCGTCATGTCGCGCGTCCGGATCGCACTAGAGGATCCAGCGGTAGACCTCGAACACCTCGGCGAACTCGCAGCCGATGTTGATGCCCCGGGTGAGGGCCACGTTGCGGATGTAGTCCTCGCGGGTGTAGTTGCGGTGGCCCTGGCTGGCGTAGCAGGCCAGGGCCTTCACCTTCTTCTCCACGTGGCGGTCCTCGAGGCGGACGTAGGCCTGGTGGGCGAAGTTGAGGTTGTTCCAGGGGATCTCGTAGGCCAGCACGGTGGTGCGCTTGAAGGCGCGCAGGCCCTCTTCGGCGATGGTCTTGTGATCCTGGTGAAGATCGATGAGGGCGGGCATCATCACGCAGTCCGGGCGCAGTTCCTGCTGGAGGACGATCATCTCCTCGAGGATGTCCTGGCGCACGGTCGGGAAGGTGCGGACCTCGAAGTCATACACCTTGAGGTCCCTCTCGGGGATGCCGAGCACGGCGGTGGCGGCGCGGACCTCGTGCCTGAGGACATCCTTGGGGAAGCCTTCGGGGACGCTCTTGGCGGCGGTGCTGAAGGCCGCGTAGGTGACCTTGACGCCGCTTTCGATGAGCCGCGCCATGGTGCCGCCGCAGCCGAACTCGCCGTCGTCGGTGTGCGGGGCGAGGACGAGGACGCTGTCGAAGCGTTCGATGCTCACGTGAGGCCCTCTCCTCGATGAGGCGTTTGATCCGGCCGGTCGCCGTGCCGGGGTGGTCAGGTCAGGCCGGCGCAGAGCGAACCGTAAGAGTCTACCAAATCGCCGGCCACGGACTCCCGGGAGTGCCGGCGCCCCCGGCGCGCTCGCGGCGCCGGCCGCGGAGGTCGCCTACGGCGCCGGGACCCACGGCGAGCCTGTCGCACGAGCAGCCGTGGATGCGCGGGTCGTCGGCAGCGCGCGTGGCGGGAGAGTGCACGACCTCGATCACGTGGAGACGTCCTCAGTCCGCTCTCGCCAGCGGCGCGCGACGGTCTCCGCCGTGGTGGCCAGACCGCCCTGCGCACGCACCCAGTCGACGAGGTGCCAGTAGACGGCGTCGTAGCCCTGGGCCGAGCACCGGTCGAAGCGCACGTTGTGCCAGAGCAGGGCGACGGCGCCCCCGGCTCCCTGGGTGCGCTCCAGGACTCGGCGCGAGGCGCGCTCGGCCGTGGGTGCGTCCAGGGCTCTGTAGCGGGCGCCCTGCAGGCCGGTATCCATGACGGCCAGGGGTAGCTCGAGCAGGCGCAGCGGGCGCTCCTCCGCGAGGTTGTACGGATGGAAGGGGAAGCTGGTGCCGCAGCGGCAACCCTCGTGCTCGGCGAACGCCAGGCTGGAGTCGTAGTCGAAGCCAGTCTTCTCCAAGTATGGCAGCGTCTCGTGATAGAGGCAGCGCAGGTAGTGGTAGCGCATGCCGCGGACGGGATTCTTCGTCTGCTGCTCGAGCCGCAGACGGTCCTCCCGCAGCAGCCGCTCCCCGAGTCGGTCGCCGTCGTTGCCGTGCAGGGCGACCTCGCGGCGTGCCGCGGCGAGGAGGTCGAGCACGGCGGGCAGGCGCTGGTGGTACTGGCGTGGTTGGGCTCCATCGAGGCGGTGCGTGTGGCGGGCGATCACGAAGAAGGTGGAGGAGACCCCCCGCGCGTCTTCGCCGCCGAGGATCTCCGGGAACGTCCAGTACGGGTCGGTGCGGTGAGGAAGGTGGTGGCTCAGCCACGCCCACACATCCGTGCCCTCGCGGCGCAGGGCAGGGGCATCCGCGTGACGCACGGCGCGCGCGCCGGCGCGCGCGGCGGCGAGGAGGCCGGCGGGCGACCAGCGCCAGAGGTTGTCGAGGTCGTGGGTGAGGGCGACGGCGAAACGGGCGCCGGCGGAGCCGCCGCTCGCCGGGCCGTCGCCCCACATCCAGCCGGCTGCGGGGAGCGGCTCGAGCCCGAGCTCCTCGAGCCGCGGCGTGAGGATCCCGCGCAGCAGCGCCACGTAGCCATCCACGGCCGGCTCCTCGATGCGCAGGGCCGGATTGGCGGTGAACAAGCTGGCCGAGTACGGCAGGCGGCCGAAGCGGTCGCGCTCGCCGCTGGTGCGCTCGTCCCAGCAGGCGAGCAGCGTGAACGCGGAGGCGACGAGGTCGAACGGCACGCAGAAGCCGGCGTCCGGCGCGGCGGCGAAGGCGCCGACGGCCTCCCCGGCGGCGCCAGGCCGAACGGCGAAGGCGCCGGCCGGGAGTGCCTCTCCCGCCGCCAGCATCGCCATCGCCGCCGCGGCGCAGGGGATCGTCGGCACGCCGCCGAGCGGAGCGGCGGCGTACGCGAACGCGGCGCCGCCGCCGGCGGCCGGGTCACGGGTCAGCGCGACCCGGCGACCCAGCGGCGCCAGGACGGTGTCCAGGACCCATGTGGCGCGCGGCAGGAACGCCGGCGGGGCGTCGGTGACGACGGTCAGGGGCGGCAGGCCGGCCACGGCGTCAGCCGCGCCGCCTGGGAGCAGCCGAAGCGCGGCGCCGGACCTTCACGGCCTCTTGCCCTCCTGTGGCGTCCCCGTGCGGGTGATGATCGCGCGCAGCTGCCGCGCGGTCAGCAAAGCTCCGGGCACCGGGTCTCGCAGCGAGAACAGCCCGTCGACCTTGACTCCCCGGTACGACCTGAGCCAGGGGCCGAGCTTCTCCTCGCCGTGCCGCCAGCGGGCGAACGCGTCCCGGGCGTCGGTGAGAGAGACGACCCACTTGAGGCCGTCTGCCTGGCGCGGGGCCACGTAC
>JBAZPK010000130.1:0-6709 GCA_041648235.1 Thermoleophilia bacterium | reverse complement strand
CCGGCCCCGCGCCCGCCGCCCGCGTACGTGGGCGAGGGTCATTAATCACCCGTGCCGGGAACACCCAGGGCATGACCTAGCTGCATCCATGAACTGACTTTGGAGACGACCATGTACGTGCGGATCGCCCGGTTCAGGGGCGGGGACACTGATGAGCTCGAGGCGGAAGGCGCGCTGCTGCGCGACGGCATCGCGGCGCTGAAGCGCGGCGAGACGACCCGTGAGATCCCGGCACGGCTGGCCGAGATCACGAGCCGCGTGGAGATGCTCGTCGACCGCCGCGGCGGGAACGTCGCCGTGTGCGTGTACTGCGAGCACGAGGACCAGGTGCGCGAGGCCGACCGGATCCTCTCGGAGATGTCCCCGAGCAACAAGGGCTGGGGCGAGCGCGTCTCGGCCGACATCTACGAAGTGGCGCTCGACGAGCCGACGGGGACAGCCGGGGCGGCCTGACGCGGGCCGCCGCGCTCGAGGCATTCCTGAGCCGTTGACGCTCACCGCGACGCGCTGCCGTCGTTGATGATCGATTCGGCTCGACCCAGTGTTGACACCCTACCCCCGTATGGTACACTTCACCGCAGGCAACGGGGGAGAAACGATGTACGGCTACGCAATGAACAAGGAAGACTTCCTGTCCCGCCTCGCCAAGGTCGAGGGTCAGGTCCGCGGTCTGCAGCGGATGATCGATGAGGACAAGTACTGCATCGACATCATGACCCAGCTGAACGCCACCACCGCCGCTTTGAAGGCGATCGGCGTCGGCCTCCTGGATTCCCACGTCCGCCACTGCTTGCGTGAGAGCGTGGAGCGCGGGCAGGGCGACGCCGAGATCGAGCTGCTCGTCACCGCAGTCGCCCGCTTCGTGGGCAAGTGAACCAAGCCAGACCGACCGGCACCATGACACGCCGACCAAAGGAGAACGCCATGATGGAGAGCGACAGCTTCGTCGTCCCCGCGATCAGCTGCGGGCACTGCAAAGGAGTCATCGAAGGAGCCCTGGCCCTGCTCGAAGGGGTCGCCGCGGCGGACGTCGACGTCGCGGCGAAGTCTGTGACGGTCCGCTATGACGGCGCCGTCGCCGACCGCGCGGCGATCATCGCGGCCATCGAGGATGTCGGGTACGACGTGCCCAAGGCTGCAGGCTCGTCCTCGGCGGGGGGCTGACTCCCCCCCTTTTTTCGGAATCTCTTTCGCTGCAACAACTATTGCCAGCGACAATGACTGGAGAGGAGGCAGGAGACGTGAGCTCCGAGAGCGTGCAGTTACCGATCGGCGGCATGGTCTGCGCCAGCTGCGTCGGCCGGGTCGAGAAGGCTCTGACCGCGACACCCGGCGTCGTGGAGGCGTCGGTCAACTTCGCCACTGAGACCGCCACGGTGCGCTACCTGCCGGGTGCCGTAGACCTGGGCGGGCTCCGCAGCGCCGTGAAGGCGGCCGGCTATGAGGTCCGGGGGCCATTGGCCGCGGACGCGGCCGAGCCCGAAGCCGACGCCGCGGCAGGGCTCGAGAAAGCCCGCCGCGCCGAGCTCGGCAGGCTCCGGCTCAAGGTCGGAGTGAGCCTCGCCGTGGGGCTCGGCCTCATGGGGCTCGGCTTCTTCCCTCCGTCCTTCCTGAGCATGGAGCAGCTCTGGGTCGTGATGTTCGCGCTGGCGACGCCGATCCAGTTCTGGGCCGGGGCGCAGTTCTACCGCGGCGCCTGGGCGGCCGGCCGCCACCGCACGACGGACATGAACACGCTCATCGCCGTGGGTACGTCGGTGGCCTACTTCTACTCCGTGGCCGTCACGTTCTTCCCGTCGGCCTTCGAGCGTGCCGGAGGGGCCGGCTTCGAGGCCGAGGTCTACTACGAGACGGCCGTGATCATCATCGGCCTGCTCCTCCTCGGCCGCTTCCTGGAGACGCGAGCCAAGGGGCAGACGTCCCAGGCGATGAAGAAGCTGATGGGGCTGCAGGCGAAGACGGCACGCGTGCTCCTCGCCGATGTGGAGACGGACGTCCCCGTCGAGCAAGTGATGGCGGGCGACATCGTCATTGTGCGGCCGGGCGAGAAGGTCCCGGTCGACGGTGTCCTGATCGAGGGCCGCTCCTCGATCGACGAGTCCATGCTGACCGGCGAGTCGATCCCCGTGGAGAAGGGGCCCGGTGACGAGATCATCGGCGCCACCATCAACAAGACAGGGTCCTTCCGCTTCCGCGCCACGAAGGTGGGCAAGGACACGGCGCTCGCCCAGATCATCCGCTTGGTGGAGGAGGCGCAGGGGTCGAAGGCGCCGATCCAGCGCCTCGCGGACCGGGTGGCAAGCGTCTTCGTGCCGGCGGTGTTCGCCCTCGCCGCGGTGACCTTCGCCGTCTGGATCTTCTTCGGCCCCGAGCCGGTCTTCACGCTGGCGATGCTGGCGGCGGTGGCAGTGCTCATCATCGCCTGCCCGTGCGCGCTCGGCCTCGCCACCCCCACCGCCATCATGGTGGGCACCGGCAAGGGGGCCGAGAACGGCATCCTCATCCGCTCCGGGGCGGCGCTGGAGAGAGCCTACAAGCTCACCGCGATCGTCCTCGACAAGACCGGCACGCTCACCGAGGGCAAGCCGGTCGTCACGGACATCCTGACGGTCGCGGCCGCCGGCGGCGGCGACGCCCTGAGCAGCGACGAGCTGCTCGGCCTCGCCGCGTCGGCCGAGCGAGGCTCCGAGCACCCACTGGGCGAGGCGATCGTGGAGCGGGCTCGGCAGGCCGCCCTGGACCTCGTCGAGCCCGAGGGTTTCAACGCCATCCCCGGGCACGGCATCGAGGTGACCGTGGGCGGCCGCGAGGTGCTGCTCGGCAACCTCAGGCTGATGGAGGAGCGCGGCATCGCCCTGGACGGGCTCGAGGGCAGCTCCGAGGCGCTCGCCGCGGAGGGCAAGACGCCCATGTTCGTCGCCGTGGGCGGCCGCATGGCCGGCCTGATCGCGGTCGCCGACACGCTCAAGCCCAACTCGCGGGACGCAGTGTCGCAGCTCACGCGGCTGGGGCTCCAGGTCCACATGATGACCGGCGACAACCGGCGCACCGCCGAGGCGATCGCCGCGCAGGTGGGCATCGCCAACGTCATGGCCGAGGTGCTGCCCGAGACCAAGGCCGATCAGGTCCGCAGGCTCCAGGAGGCGGGCCACGTGGTGGCCATGGTGGGCGACGGCATCAACGACGCACCGGCGCTCGCTCAGGCCGACATCGGCATCGCTATCGGCACCGGCGCCGACGTGGCGATGGAGGCGTCGGACATCACCCTCATCCGCGGTGACCTCCTGCCGATCGTCACCGCGATCAGCCTCAGCCGGGCGACGATCCGCACGATCAAGCAGAACCTGTTCTGGGCGTTCGGTTACAACGCGGCCCTCATCCCGGTGGCGGCCGGCATCCTGTACCCGCTCTTCGGCGTCCTCTTGAACCCCATGTTCGCGGCGGCCGCCATGGCGCTCTCGTCCGTGAGCGTGGTCTCCAATTCGCTGAGGCTGCGGAGGTTCCGCGCCGCCGCCTGAGCGAGCTCGAGCGGCGACCGCCGGCGGGCGCCTCCGCGTCTGACGCGACGAGGCGAAGCGCCAGAAGCTGGTGCGTTGCGGCCTCGGGTGCTCGATCGACCTGGTCGCCCGCAACCGGCGAGCACTCCTCAAGCTCTGAGCCCTGAGGCCCCGGGACCTTGACCAGCCGGAGAGATACTTGTAATATACAAATTATGACGGAGCAGACAATGACGACTCACGAGACTCTGAACCCGGCGTTCGCCAGCGAGCTTCACCGCCACCTGTACGAGACGGTGGGCGTGCTCGAGCTGTGTGATCGATCGTTCGTCAATAGGCGCGAAGTCACGGTCGCTCAAGGCCATACGCTCCTGGCGCTGCCCGCCCGGGGGGCCATGAGCATGAACGAATTGAGCACGGCCATGAACCTCGCGGGGAGCACGATGACCCGGGTCGTCGACCAACTTGTCTACAAGGGCCTCGCGGGGCGCGCTCCCGACGAGGAGGATCGCAGGATCGTGCGGGTCACCCTGACCGAGCGAGGTCGCGAAGTCCGTGGAGAAGTGGAGACGGACTTCCTGACCGTGTTCGCGCAAGTGGCCGCGCAGATCGACGAAAAGGATTGGCAACCGTTCGTGCGGGTCCTGCACGCGGTCACCAGGACCCTGACGGCCCAGTGCTGTTGTCGCCCGGGGGCCGAGTGACCACCCTTTTTTTCGGAATGTATTTCGAGTACACAACTACTGTAAGAAACAAATGCAAGGAGGTAGAGGCAGGATGCTGAGCGTGACGCCGATTTGCAGGGGCTCCGGTCTCCGGCTCGGGCGGCTGTCCCTTTTTTCGGCCAATCGTTCGCAAGCACAACTACTGTGATTGACAACCATCAGGAGGCCGTCGTGGCCGCCGGCTGCGGCACTCAGCAGCCGAGGCCGGCGACGCCTCTCGTGAATGAAGAAGGGACCTGACCGACAATGGGACTACCGTCACCGACATCTCTGGCGCGCGCGTCAGCTCGCCGGCCGTGGCTGACGATCGCGACCTGGGTCGTGCTCGTGGTCGCCGCCGGAGCGACCATCGCCACCCTGCTGGGGGGGAGCCTGACCTCCGAGATGTCGCTCCTGAACCGGCCGGATTCGACGCGTGGCGCCGAGCTTCTCGACCACCGCATGCCACAGCCCATCACCGAGCTCGTCGTCGTGAGCTCGACCGCGAGCACGGTGGATGAGCCGGCGTTCAGGAGCTACGTCGCCGGCCTGACCGCGAAGCTCAGAGCCTTGCCGCCGGCCGCGGTCGCGAACGTGCAGAGCTACTACGAGACGAAGATGGAGCCGCTCGTGTCGGCCGACCGCCGCACGCTGCTCGTGCCGGTCGCCATGACGGGGTCCCTCGAGGACGCTCAGACACACGTACCGGAGCTTCGCGACGCGATCGAGGCTGCGGACGGAGCCGGCTTCCGCAGCCTGGTCGTCGGCACCGCCAGCGTGAACGAGGACTTCGCGGCGGCGGCGAAGGACGACCTGGCCAAGGGTGAGGGCATCGGCATGCCGCTGGCGCTCATCATCCTGCTCGTCGTCTTCGGCACCGCGGCCGCGGCCCTCCTGCCGATCATCGTCGCCGTGTTGGCCATCGTCATGGCCCTTGCCTTGACCGCCCTGATCGGCGGGGTCATGGACGTCAACGTGTTCGCGACCAACATGATCACGACCATGGGCCTCGCGGTCGGGATCGACTACGTGCTGTTTATCGTGTCTCGCTTCCGCGAGGAGCTGGCCCAGGGACGCTCGACCGTCGACGCCGTGGCGGCGGCGAGCGGCACGGCCGGCAGGGCCGTCTTCTTCAGCGGCATGACCGTCGTGCTGGCGCTGTTCGGCCTGGCGCTGGTGCCGAACACCATGTTCACCGGCCTCGGCATCGGCGCCATCCTCGTTGTGGCGATGGCCGTAGTCGCGGCGCTGACGCTGCTGCCCGCGGTGCTGAGGCTGCTCGGCCCCCGGGTCAACCGGCTCCGCTTGCCGTACCTCGGGCGGCGCCTCATCGCGGGGCGCGCGAGCCGCGGGCCCTCGGCCTGGGCACGCCTGGCGCAGCGGGCGATGCGCCGCCCGGCCTTCGCCCTGGTGCTCGGGGTCGGCGTCCTGCTCCTGGCCGCGTACCCGCTGATCGACATGAAGACCGGCGTCTCGGGCGTCAAGAGCCTGCCCGACGGTTTTGAAGCCAAGCAGGCGTTCGCCGTGCTCGACCGCCAGTTCTCCGGCGGGTTGATGAACCCGGTGGAGGTCGTCGTGGATGGGCCGGCGGCCTCGCCGCAGGTGAAGGCCGCCGTTCAACGCCTGAGCACGGCGCTGGCCCAGGACCCGGCCTTCGGGCCGGCGCAGGTCGCGACCGGTAAAGCCGGGGACCTCACCCTGGTGCAGGTGCCCGTCGCCGGAGCGGCGACCGGAGACCTGGCGCTCGCCAAGGTGCGAGAGCTGCGGAGCACGTACATCCCTCAAGCGTTCGAGGGCAGCGCCGCCGAGGTCTACGTCGCCGGCGAGACGGCGCGCAGCGTGGACTACATGGACGTCGTGAACACGTGGCTCCCGTGGGTCATCGGCATCGTCCTCACGCTGAGCTTCGCGCTGCTGCTCCTGGCCTTCCGCTCCGTGGTCGTGGCGGCGACGGCGATCGTCATGAACCTGCTCAGCGTGGGCGCGGCGTACGGCCTCATCACGCTCGTCTTCCAGAAGGGTGTGGGTACCAGCCTCTTCGGCTTCCAGAAGGTCGAGACGATCGAGCAATGGGTGCCCCTGTTCCTGTTCTCGATCCTGTTCGGCCTCTCCATGGACTACCAGGTCTTCCTGCTCAGCAGGATCCGCGAGCACTTCGACCTGACCGGCGACAACGACGCGGCGGTGCTCCACGGGGTGAGCTCCACGGCCGGCATCATCACCGGGGCGGCGCTCATCATGGTCGCCGTGTTCGCCGGCTTCGCCACTGGCCAGCTCGTCATGTTCCAGCAGCTCGGCTTCGGCCGCGGGGCGGCAGTGCTGCTCGACGCGACCGTGGTGCGCATCCTGCTGGTGCCCGCCGCCATGCGCGTGCTGGGCAAGGCCAACTGGTACCTCCCGGCGTGGCTCGGTTGGCTGCCGCGCCTGAGCATCGAAGGCCCGGCCGCCGGCCGCGCCGTGCCGGGGTCGGCTGCCGGGCAGCCGGCTGCGGGCGCCCGGCCCGAGCCG
>JBAZPK010000129.1:0-6715 GCA_041648235.1 Thermoleophilia bacterium | reverse complement strand
CAGAGCGCCCTCTACTGCGTCACCGAGTACTACGACCAGGCCGACATCGAGACCTTGGCCGCGGCCGTCAAGGAGGTGACGGCATGAATAGCGACCGCAGGCAATCTATCGAGCGGGGCACCGGAGGGGCACCGCTCAGCAGCGACCGCAGGCAAGCTATCGAGCGGGGTACCGGAGGGGCACCGCTCAGTAGCGACCCCAGGCAAGCTATCGAGCGGGGTACCGGAGGGGCACCGCTCAGCGAGACGCCGGAGGTGAAGCTCACCCGCCTCGCCAGGCTGCGCCGCGACGGCGGGGTGCTGCGCGACTACCGCTCCGCCCGCTGGGACGAGCCGTTCGTCATGGAGCTGGGCGCGCCCGGCGAGCGTGGCGTGCTGGTGCCGATCGCCGAGGACGCCGTCAAGAAGGTGGTGGGTGAGGCCGCGGACTACATCCCCGAGGGGATGCGCCGCGCGGCCGCTCCCGTGCTGCCCGAGCTCTCGCAGCACCAGGTGCTGCGCCACTACCTGCGCTACTCGCAGATGACCCTGGGCATGGATCTCGGCAGCGATATCGGCGAGGGCACCTGCACGATGAAGTACAGCCCCAAGCTGCACGAGGAGATGATCCGCTATCACCGTGCCGCCGACCTGCACCCCTGGCAGGATGAGGCCACCCTGCAGGGCCTGCTCGAGATCGTGTACGAGGCCGGCCAGTACCTGAAGTCCATCTCGGGCATGGACGCCATCACGCTGCAGCCCGGCGGCGGCTCGCACGCCGTGTACACCAACGCCTGCGTCATGCGCGCCTACTTCGAGGCTCGGGGTGAGCTGTCGCAGCGCGACGAGATGATCACGACGATCTTCTCGCACCCGTGCGACGCCGCCACGCCGATGGTCGCCGGCTTCAAGGTGGTCACCGTGATGCCCGACGAGAACGGCTACCCCGACCTCGGAGCCTTCAGGGCCGCCGTGAGCGAGCGCACCGTCGGCTGCATGATCACCAACCCCGAGGACACCGGCATCTACAATCCGCAGATCGACAAGTACGTAGAGGTGCTGCACGACGCCGGCGCCCTCGCGTTCACCGATCAGGCCAACGCCAACGGCATCCTGGGCTTCGCCCGGGCTCGCGACGCCGGCTTCGACGCCTGCCACTTCAACCTGCACAAGACGTTCAGCAGCCCGCACGGCTGCGAGGGCCCGGCCACCGGCGCTTACCTGTGCACCGACGAGCTGGCGCCCTTCCTTCCGGTGCCGCTCGTCACGAAGGTCGGCGAGGCCTTCCACCTCGAGTACGAGCGCCCGCAGAGCATCGGCCGCGTGCGCGGCTTCCTGGGCAACTGGATGGGCGTCATCCGCGCCTACGCCTGGATCCGCAACCTGGGCCCCGAGGGCCTCAAGGAAGTGGCCGAGATCAGTGTCCTCAACAACAACTACCTCGACCACCTGCTGATGGCGGTCAAGGGCGTGAGCCGGCCGTACGCCGAAGGCCACCGCCGGCTCGACCAGGTGCGCTACAGCCTGGAGCAGCTCAAGGAGGATACGGGTGTCGGCACCGAAGCCTTGCGCGACCGCGTGGTCGACTTCGGCGTCCAGAGCTACTGGATGAGCCACCACCCGTGGGTGGTGCCCGAGCCCTTCACGCCGGAACCCTGCGAGACCTACAGCAAGGACGACCTCGACGAGTGGGCGGCGGTCATCAGGAAGGGGAGCGACGAGGCCTACGAAGACCCGCAGACGGTGCTCGACGCGCCGTACCTTCAGCCCATCGACCAGATGCGGCGCACCGAGGCCATGGAGGACCCGGAGCAGTGGGCCTTCACGTGGCGCAAGTACAAGCGCAAGTTCCTCGGGCAGGGCTGATGGCCGGGAGCCCGGAGGTCTCAGCCGGCCGGCGAGCCCTGTACTCGGCCGGCCTCACGGTGCTGGTGCTGACGGCGGCCGCGTGCGGGCTCCTGGCACTCACGTACGCCGGCGGCGACCAGTTCGCGGGCTGGCGGCGGGTCGCCGTCGTGCTCTCGTTGCTGGCGGCCGCGGTCGCCTCCCTGGCCATGACCGTCGACGTGGTGGACGTGTGGATGCTGGGCCGGCGTTTCAGCCCGTTCAGCGTGCGCATGCTGCACTCCCTGGTCTTCCTCGTTGTGACGGCGGCGCTGGCCCTGAGTCTCGCTGCCGGGACGACTGGCCTGTTCCTGATCATGACGCCGGCACTCCTGCTCTACCTGTTCACCGTGATTCGACCCCAGCGGGCGCGGGGCGCCGGCGGACCCCGCGCCCAGGCCGGCCGGGCCCGCTCTCAGCCCAGCCGCCAGCGCCGAGGCGGCCGCAAGCGCCAGTGAACGCCGCGGCGTAAGGCGGCCCGGCGTCGTCGGGCGCCCGATAGACGAGGTGGGCGCCTAGACACACGTTCCGGGTGGCCTAGACGTGCGTCCCATGTGGCTTCCGGGCTCATGGCCGATGCCTGTTGTAGGCGGATCGAGACGGTCCTGACGGGAAGAGGTCGACATGGTCGATTGCACCGGGGTGTTGAGCGCAAGGTTGGAGGACGCTCCGCGCGGGCTGGGGCAGGACTTCTGGATGGCCGCTCCGCTGGCGGATTCGCTCCGCCAGCGCGTCCTTGTCGTCTTCGACGTGCTGTCGCACCTGCCCGCGGAGCAGCCGCTGGCCGTCGTGTCCCCCGCGGGGAAGATCCTCGCCGTGAACGCTCCGCTGGTGTGGCTGCTGGGCGGCAGCGGCCCGGGGCTCGTCGGCCGCGAGTGGTCGAGTGTGATGCCGGGCTGGGACGCTCGCGCCCGCGACCTGGAGCGCACCCACGAGCGCGGCTTCGAGGAGAACCTGCTGCGCGCCGACGGCGAAGAGGTGCGGGTGTGCGCCTCGCAGAGCCCGGTCGTGGAACGCCGCGAGACGCGGCTCATGGCGCACGTCCTCTTCATCGAGGCGCTCGCCTGACGCCGCGGGGCTTGCGGGCAGAGGCGGGCGGTGGCTCTTCCGGCCGCCGCCCGCCTCACTGGGATCCAGCGATCGCACTTCTCCTTGGCGGCGCGTGGCGACGAAGGTGTACAGTTCGCATGACGTCAGTCTTGGGGCCAGGGCCCTGACGGGCCGCGAAGGGAAGGCTGCGATGAAGGCGCTTGTTGTCGGCACCGGCGGTGTGGGCCAGTCCATCGCGGCGATCGCCAGGCGCCGCGACCCGAAGTCCGAATGGCTCGAGAAGATGGTGATGGCGGACCACGACGGCGCCCGGGCCGAGCGCTTCTGTGCCTCGCTGGATGACCCGCGCTTCGTCCCGGCTCAGGTGGATGCCGGGGACGCCGGCGCCGTGGCCGCCCTGGCGGAGCAGCACGGCGCCGAGATCCTCATGAACCTCTGCGCGCCCAACTTCAACCCGGCGTTGCTGCAGGCGGCCCTTCGGGCCGGCGTGCACTACCTCGACACGGCCATGACGCTCAGCGAGCCACACCCCACCGACCCGATGCACCGCTGCGGCGTCAAGCTCGGCGACGCGGAGTACGCCCTGAGCCCCGAGTTCGAGCGGATCGGCAAGTATGCCTTGGCCGGCTTCGGGGTGGAGCCCGGCATGGCCGACTACTTCGCCCGCTACGCCGCCGATCACTTTTTCGACGAGGTCGACGAGATCGGTATCCGCGACGGCGGTGACCTCGTGATCCCGGGCGCCAGGGGCATCAGCTTCGGCTTCTCCATCTGGACGACGATCGAGGAGTGCAACAACCCCGCGATCGTGTACGAGAACGGAGCCTGGCACACCATCGAGCCGTTCGCGGAGCTCGAGAAGTTCTGGCTCCCGGAAGGCATCGGCGAGGTGGAGGTCGGCCACGTCGAGCATGAGGAAGTCATCCAGATCGGGCGCTACGCCGACAAGCTCAAGGGCGTGAAGAAGGCCACCTTCAAGTACGCGCTCGGCGACGAGTTCATGCAGGCGATGGAGGTCTTCCGCTCCATCAACATGGACGGCAAGGAGAAGATCAGGGTCGGCGACGTGGAGGTGGCGCCGCGCGACGTGATCGCCGCGGCCGCTCCCGACCCCAACGAGATCGGCAAGCGGTACGTGGGCAAGACGGCGGCCGGCACGTGGGTGAAGGGCCGCAAGGACGGCCTCGAGCGCGAGGTCTACCTTTACCAGGTCGCCGACAACGCCGAGTGCGTGCGGAAGTACGGCACCCAGGTGGTCGTCGCCCAGACGGGCTTCACGCCGGTGATCACGCTCGAGCTGCTCGCCAACGGCAAGCTCGGCAGCCACCCCGGCGACCCCGCGGCCGGCGTGCACAACCCGGAGGCGTTCTGCGCCGACGACTACGTGGCCCTCATGCCCGCCTACGAGTTTCCTGGCGGCCTGCTCGAGATGGAGTCAGAGTACAAGCTCGCCGCCGATCGCCAGGCGCTGCTCGACGCGGCGAAGTAGCTGCGCCCGCGCCGGACGGTGCCGGTCGCGCCGGGGTGACCGCCGACCCCGCGCGTGCGAGAATCAGGGCCGCGCGGAGCGACTCCCGGTCCGGTGACCGGCGCGGTCTTCAAAACCGTCTGCGGGGCGATGCTCTCGTCCTGGGTGGGTTCGACTCCCATGTCGCTCCGCCAGCGTATGTCCACCCGGAGCGGGTGCCATCGTGACCCGCTCCCGCATGCCATCGCCTTGGCCTCGCCGCTTGGCCATGCGACCATCCGGTCATGGAATCCGGTCACCTTGTCATTGATAACGTCGCAGCGTATTCTGTTATCATGATTCGGACGCAGATCAGCCTGCCGAAAGACGAGTACGACGCGGCCAAGGCCGAGGCGGTACGCCTCGGCGTTTCTTTGGCGGAGTTCGTGAGGCGGGCTCTGCGCAGCGCCTTGCCCGCCGACGACGCCCGGCCTTGGATGCGCTACGCCGGCATGGTCGAGAGCGGCGATTCGAGGTCCAGCCGATCCATCGACGACATCGTCTATGGTCACAAGGGCTGACGCCTACGTCGACACGTCGGCGCTCATCGCCTTCATCGACGGTTCCGACTCGTACCACCCCGTCTTCCGGCGACTGTTCGCCGACCCGCCCCCTCTGGTCACGACCACGCTCGTCATCGCCGAAGGTCACGGGTGGTTCCTGCGGCGGTACGACCGCAGCCGGGCGCTTCAGTTCCTGGCCTTGATCGAGGCGCTGACGCCTCTGAGGGTGGTCGCGGTAGGACCGGACGAGCAGGCGGCAGGCATCCACATCCTCAGGCGCTTCTCCGATCAGGACCTCACGATAACGGATGCGGTCGGGCTCCACGTTTGTACGGCGCACGGGGTCGGGTCTGTCTGGTCCACCGACTTTCATCTCGGCCTCACCGGCGTGCCGCTCGTCGTCGGCCGCCGGTAGCGTCGGGATCGCGACCCCTGGAGGAGCGCGCGACCGGGGCGCGCCCGGCGCCCTGATCGCGCGCCTCAGCGGTGGCGGTCGCGGTAGTATCGGGCCATGACACGAGCGCAGCGGACCACATCTCACGGCGCCGCCCTGGCCTTGCTTCTTCTGGCGGCGATGCTTGCGTCGCTCGTTGTGGCCGACCGGGCGACAGCCGACGCTTCGGCCTTCACGGGGCAGGCGGACGGCGTGCCGACGACCGACGAGGCCACATCGTTCACGACGAGCGTCGTGGCGAACGTCAGCGTACACAGCGGCGAGGTCGCCCGCGTCGAGTACCGAGCCGACTCGCTGGCTGGCGGCGCCGTCGCCGCCGATCTGCTCGTGACCACGCTCGACGGCGTGCCGGTGCGGGCGCTCGTCCGCGACCGCGTGATCGCCGTGGGCGTCACGCGGGTGTGGCGTGGCCGCCTACGGCTGCCGGTGGGCGCCTACCGCCTCGTCGTGCGGGCGCGCGACGAGTTCGGAGCGTGCGAGGCGCTTGCGACCTCCGCGCGCCTCACCGTGCTGGCGGCGCTGCCGCCGCGGGTGCCGACGGCAGCGGCGGTGCGCCGCGCGTTCGCTTGGGCGGCCACGCGCGGGGATGTCTGCGTGGCCGTGGTCGACAGCCGCGGCCGGTTCCGTGGGTATCGGGCGACCCACCCGTGTACCAGCGCCAGCGTCGTCAAGGCGATGCTGCTCGTACAGTACCTGCGCGGCCACGCGGCGGTGAGCAGCTCCATGCGCTCCAGCCTCTCGCGCATGATCCGCTACTCGGACAACGCGGCCACCGACGTGGTCTACGGCAGCGTCGGGCGCAGCGGGCTCGTGCGTCTGGCCAAGGCCGCCGGCATGAACGGCTTCCAGCCGTACGGCGGCTGGATCACGACACGGATCACCGCCGCCGACATGGCGCGCTTCTTTCTCGGCATGGAGCGCTACATCCCGGCCCGCCACCGCAGCTTCGCCAACGGCCTGCTCGCCGGCATCGCGCCGTGGCAGCGCTGGGGCATCCCGCCGGCGGCCGAGCCGCTCGGCTACGCCGCGTATTTCAAGGGCGGCTGGCTCGGCGACTACCTGCTGGCCAACCAGGCGGCGCGGCTCGAGCGGGGCCGGATCCGGATCGGGCTGGCCGTCTTCACGGACGGCAACCTGCCCGGCGGATTCGGGCTCGAGACCATCCAGGGCGTGACCGCCCGGCTGCTGAAGCAGTGAGCGCGCCGCCGTCAGGCCCGCGCGCGGCTTACCGCTCGCGGCGCGTGGAGGAGAGGCACCGGCGCGTGCGCCGGCACCGGATCGCGGCGCTGCTCGTGCTCGCCGCTGTGATCGCGGCGATCGCGGCGCTCCTCCTGACGCG
>JBAZPK010000128.1:0-6781 GCA_041648235.1 Thermoleophilia bacterium | reverse complement strand
GCTGACCCGCGTCCAGGCGATGTCGCGCTGGCCGTTGTGCTGGATGCCCTCGACGCCGTTGATGAAGTAGTGGAACTGGCGTTCGAGGATGGGCTCGAAGTCGATCTGCATCTTGCGCCCGGAGACATCGACCACCATGCCCAGAGGCAGGGCCGCGCCCTCCTCGACGCCGTCGATGTCGAGGCCGTTGAGGGTGATCTTGCCGTCCTCGACCTGGTCGGCGGGCCGCATGCGCAGGTACTCGAAGGCGCGGCTGCGCTTGCCGCCGAACTCGGCGTACATGATCTCCTTGCGGATGCGCTCGCCCTCGAAGGCCGATCCGTAGGAGACGGGGATCGGCACCTTGGCGATCTTGACCTTGACGCCGCGCACCTCGACGCAGCGCTGGATGAGCTTCTCGGTGCGCTCCATGTCGTCGGCGCCGGGGATCTCGTCGAACGGCATCGAGACGACGTGCTCATACTGGGTGACGCCGGTGGGCAGGATCTGCGGGATGCGCGTGTCGGCGATCACCGGGAAGCCGTAGCTGATGGCGCCGGCCGCGGTGGCGTACTTGAGGTCGTCGACTTCGCCGAGCGCGAGCACCCAGGCGAAGACGCGGTATTTGTTGTAGAGCATGATGTCGCGCGCCTGGCCCGGGTCCATGCCGCCGAAGGTGAGGGCCGAGCGGGCCGCGAAGCCCAGCGCGTACACGGCCGAGACGGTGTCGATGCCGAACGGCACGGTGAACGTGTCGTAACCGAGCTGGATGCCCTCTTCCTGGAGCTGGTGGATGATGCTGCGCCCGTTGACGTTGCCGCTGAGGAAGATGAGGATGCCGCGGCTCTGCAGCTCGCGGACGATCTTGACCGCGACCTCGTTGCTCTTGGCGCAGCCGACGATGGCGCAGAAGCCGGGCATGCGCCCGTCCACGAGCTGGATGCCCCAGGCGCGGAGCTGGATGTCGTCGATGGGCCCGTTGAGCTTCATCTTGTCGCCGTGCACGAGGAGGTCGCCGCCGGTGAAGCGCTCGGCGTCCTCGCCGGCGTGGCCGAGCTTGATGATCTGCGGCTCCTGCTTGCGGGCGAAGCGCACGCCCTCGATGACCTCCTCGGCGAACAGGGTGGCGACGCCGGCGTCGAGGGTCTCGCCCAGGTAGGGCAGCCACATCGACGCGCCCGGCTCGGGGTGGAGCAGCTCGCGGGCGCGGGCGAGCACCGGCGGCAGGTCGCCGAGCTTCTCGATCTTGCGCCCGGTAAAGGCGTAGATCACGGGCAGGTAGTAGGCGGTGTTGGTGAACGCTACCGGGGTGTCGGGGCCGAGCTCGGCGAGCGCCGCCTCCACGTGGGCCTCGGCCTCGCGCACGATGGCCGTGGCGCCGCGGATCGCGTGCGTGGCGATGTGGCGGCTCATCAGGCCTCACCCTCGCCGTGCGGGTGTCCGTCGCCGCCGTGCGTGTGCCCGTCGTCCCCGTGGTCGTGCGAGTGGCCCTCGGCGAGCGGGTACACCGGCGAGCCGACGGTCTCGACCCCGCGCTCCGCTTCGTCCGCCTTCTCGGCCAGGTAGGCCTTGATGGCGGCGAAGTAGGTGGAATCGCCGCTGTCGCCGAACTGCGCCGGGTCGTAGTCCTTGAGCTTGAGGGCGGCGCGCTTGGCGTCGATGAGCTCGAGCGAGCGGGCGAACATCTGGTCCCAGTCGGGGATGAACTCGAGGTCGCCGCCGACGAGCTCCTCCCAGCCCTTGGTCATCAGCCCGGTGACCACGCTGGAGGCCTTCACCGGGCTGCTGACGCCGAAGATCACGTGCGCCCCGGAGGCGGCGAAGTAGGTGCCGATGGCGATCGCCTTCTCGCACATCCACTCGGGGCAGAGGCCCACGGCGGGCAGGTCGTCGATGTCCTCGCCGAGCCCGCCCTCGGTGGCCACCTGGGTGAGCACCGTGAGGATGCGCGAGTTGTCCACGCAGGAGCCGAGGTGCAGCACCGGTGGGATGCCGATGGCCTCCATCACCTCGCGCAGGCCGGGGCCGGCGGAGTCGAGGATCTCGGGGCTCAGGTAGCCGGCCTTGGCGCCCGCCGTGGCGGCGCAGCCGGTGACGACCACCATCACATCCTCGGCGATGAAGCGCTTGATCATCTCGACGATGCCCTCGTCCTGGGTCACGCGCACGTTGTTGCAGCCGACGACGCCGGCGAGGCCGCGCACGCGGCCGGCGATGATCGCGTCGTTGAGCGGGCGGAAGGAGCCGCGGTGGAAGCCGCCCTGCATGTAGTTGAGGTACTCGTGGCTGAACCCGGCCACGAGCGGCTCGTGGTAGTCGGGGATGTGGATGGGGCCGCGGTTGGGGTAGTTGGCGATCGCCATGCGCATGATCTCGGTGGCGGTCTGCGGGGCGCGGTGTTCGTCGAACTCCACATGTACCGCGCCCGGGATCTTGGCCTTGGGCGAGGTCGTGATGAGCTGGGTGTGGAAGCGCCGCGCCAGCGGCCCCAAGGCCTGCATGATGCACTGCACGTCGACGACCATCGCCTCGACGGCGCCGGTGAGCACGGCCAGCTCCTGGTGGAGGAAGTTGCCGGCCGCCGGGATGCCGTAGCGCATGAGGATCTCGTTGCTGGTGCAGCAGATGCCGGCGAGGTTGATGCCCTCCGCGCCGGCCGCCTTGGCCTCGGCGATGAGCTCGGGGTCGCGGGCGGCCTCCACGAGCATCGCCGACAGGGTGGGCTCGTGGCCGTGCACGATCACGTTGACCTGGTCGCTCTTGAGCACGCCGAGGTTGACCTCGGACGAGAGCGGCGACGGGGTGCCGAAGAGGATGTCGCTGATGTCGGTGCTCAGCATGGCGCCGCCCCAGCCGTCGGCCAGGGAGCAGCGCAGGGCGCTCTTGAGGATGTTCTCGGCGTCGAGGTCGACGCCCTCGTGGGTGCGGTGCAGCACCTCGGTGACTTCGCGGTCCACGGCGCGCGGCGTGATGCCGAGCTGGCGCCAGAGCTTCTGGCGCTTGGGCGTGGCGCGCTTCGTGTAGATGATCTCGCCGTGCGGCTGGCCGAACTGCTCGAGGGCCTTGTCGGCCACGGCGAGCGCGACCTCGTTGACCTCGCGGCCGGCCGTGTCGATGCCCATGTAGCCGGCTACGGCCATGAGCTTCTGCTCGTCCTTGACCTTGTAGCCGGCGGCCTCGCCCTTGGCCACGGCCCGCAGGGTCATGGCCATGTCGCGGCCGTGGTCGGAGTGGGCGGCCACGCCCCCCGCCACCTGGCGGGCGAAGTGGCGGGCGGCGATCGTCGGCAGGTCGGCGCCGCAGATGCCTGTCTTGTCCTCGGCGTCCTTGCCGACGAGCCGGCAGGGGCCCATGCTGCAGATCCGGCAGCAGGCGCCGCTCTCACCGATCGGGCAGGGCTTCATCGCGGCGGCGCGGCTGAAGGCGGTCTCGATTCCGCACTCGTCGGCGTGGGCCAGCATCTCGATGGCGGCGGGGTCGATGCTCTGGGCGGCCTGGCCGGTGTTGGTCTTCACGTCATCCATAGGTCAACTCCTTGGCGGGTCGCGGGGGCGCCGGTGGCGCCGGCTGTGCCCGCGAGCGGGGTGACGGCGGTCGGTGTGGGTGAAGAGAGCTCAGACGAGGGTCGGTCACGAACTCAGTACTTGCGGTGGTCTCCCGACATGGTCAGGTCGGACGGGTTGGTGACCGTCACCCGTACTCCGGCGGTCGCCCAGGCCGGCTTGTTCGTCGGCGGTGGGGCGGCCGGCTCGCCGGCGCCGGTGGGGTAGCCGGCCTCGTCGAGAGCGGCGGCGATGCTCTGCGGGTCGGCCACCGCGGGGTCGTACTCGACACGGACCGCGGCGTCGAGCGCGCTCGCCGAGATGGCGGCGACGCCGTCTACGTGGCCCAGGAGGTCGCGCACGGTGAGGACGTGGTGGTCGGCCCACATGCCGGGCACTGCGAGGACGAGCTCTTCCATCGACCGCTCCTCTCGAATGCGAAATGCGCAACGGGGCCGCTGAGCTTCGAGTGGCGGCCCCGTTACGTTTCTCAGCAAGGTCGAAAACACTGTACAGGACGTACAATTCAGTGACAACCATTGTGCACAGTGTCACAAAGTCGCCGAGGCTGATCGAGGCACTCGGGGGACGTGCGGGAGATGCTTCGCGGAGCCGGGCCACGCGACCGAAGGCTCCTGATTCGCAGGACGCGGCCGATAGACAGAGTATGTCAGTACACCAGATAGCGGATCGGCGGCGCCTCTCGCGGGACGACCTCCTCGCCGAGCTCGAGCGTGCCCGCGAGAAGCTCGCCGCTCTCGAGGCCGGCCACTGGCAGTCGCACGACGGCCTGATGGACAGCCTGGCTCAGCACCTGCAGGACGGCTTCTCGGTGCTCAGCCCCGAGGGCGTCCATCTCGATGTCAACCCTGCACTGTGCGCGATGGTGGGGTGCGAACGCGAGGACCTCATCGGCGTCGGCCTGCCGTATCCCTACTGGCCGCCCGAGGCGCAGGAGCAGGTCGCTCGCGGCCTGCGCCGGACCCTGGACGGCGTGATCTGCCGCGAAGAGACGACGTTCATGCGCAAGAACGGCGAGCGCTTCCCGGTGCTGATCACGCCCTCGGTCGTCCGGGACGAGGCCGGCCAGCCGATCTGCTTCTTCTCCATCATCAGGGACATCAGCGAGCGGAAGCGTGCCGAGGAGGCGCTCCGCGAGAGCGAGGCGCACTATCGGACCGTGGTCGAAAACGCTCCCGTCGGCGTGTTCCAGTCGACGCCTGAGGGCCGGCTCGTCTACGTGAACCCCGCCTGCTCGACCACCTTCGGCTGTGCCTCACCCGCGGAGATGATCGATTTCGTGAACTGCGTAGGCATCGCCGAGGCGATCTACGGCGACCATGCCGACCGCCGTCAGTTGCTGCAGGACGTCCATGACGCCGGCGGCGAGTGGGTCGCCTTCAAGGGCCGCCTTCGCCGCAGGGACGGCAGCACGCACGTCGGTGCCATCTACCTCTGCGAGCGGCGCGACACGAGCAGCGACGAGATCAACCTCTTCGGCTTCGTGCAGGACGTGACGGCCGAGGATCAAGCGACGAGGGCCCTCGAGAGCTCGGCCAGGCTGTTGCGGAACGGAGAGGGCCTGGCGCGGCTCGGAAGCTGGGAATGGGACGTGGCCTCAGGCGTCTGCGCAGTCTCCGACCAGTGGCAGCGCATCCATGGCCTGACCGGTGACCACCTGTCGAACGACGAGATCAGCGCGACCTGCCACGAGGATGACCGGGAGGCCGTCCGCGCGGCGATGGCGGATGCGGCGGCCGGGGGCATCTACCGCGTCGACCATCGGATCGTGCACCCCAAGACGCGCGAAGTCCGCCACCTCATGACCTACGGCGAGCCGGTCCTGGACGCTTAGGGCCGGCTTGAGACGGTGATCGGGGCGTCGCTCGACGTCACCGAGCGCGTGCAGGCCGACGAGGTCCTGGGCGAGCGCGAGGAGCGCCTGCGGCGGGCGCTCGACGCCACCGTCGCGGCGCTCGGCGCGACCGTCGCGATGCGCGACCCCTATACCGCCGGCCACGAGCGCCGCGTGGCGTGGCTGGCCTGCCGGATCGCCCAGCGTCTGGGATGGAGCCAGGAGGCCATCGAGAGAGTGCACACGGCGGCCCTCGTGCACGATGTCGGCAAGATCGCCATCCCAGCCGAGATCCTCTCCAAGCCCACGCGCTTGACGGAACCCGAGTTCGAGCTGGTGAAAGCGCACGCGGATGCCGCCTCCGACATCCTCGCGTCGGTCGACTTCGACGGTCCCGTCGCCGAGATCGTCCGGCAGCACCACGAGCGCCTCGACGGCTCCGGCTATCCGAGGGCCCTCCGCGGTGACGAGATCCTGCCCGGGGCGCGCGTGCTCGCCGTCGCGGACGCGGTCGAAGCGATGATCACGCACCGCCCCTATCGGGCGGCTCTGTCGCTCGAGGAGGCCTTGGCCGAGGTCGGCGTCGCCTCGCGCTACGACGCCGAGGCGGCGGCCGCCTGTCGCGAGCTCTTTGCGGAGGAAGGCTTCGCCCTCCCGGAGTGATGCGCGCCTCGGCTCACGGCAGGGGGGGCGCGAGCCCCGAGGATCGTCCACCCTGGGTCGCCTGGCGGAGGGGGTGGGATTCGAACCCACGAACGACTTGCGCCGTTGCCGGTTTTCAAGACCGGTGCGATGAACCGCTCTGCCACCCCTCCGCGTGCGCCAAGTGTAGCAAGCGCCGGCCGGCGGTGGGAGCCGGCGCCCGCCGAGGCCCGCGGGATGAAACCACCACCCCGGTAGTGCCATCGCCGCCGGTCTGGCATACTTCTGCGGCATGACTGCGCTCCTCATCAGCTGCGGCGACAGCCGCATCGCCCCCTCGCTGGCCGCCCTCCAGGATGCCGTGGGCGCGCCCGACGCGCACCGCCTGCTCGTGCCCGGCGGCCCGCTCGTCCTCACGCGCGCCGGCATGGAGCGCCGCGTGGCGCTGGACTGCGTCCGCACGCAGCTCGAGGTGGAGGCCATCGGCACCGTCTACCTGGTCTCGCACCAGGATTGCGCCACGTACGAACGCGCTCTCGGGGGCCTGGGCTTCGACCAGCGCGAGCTGCTGGCCCGCGACCTGCACCGGGTGCGATCCCTGCTTGAGAACACCTTCTCGGGCCTCGAGGTGCACTGTTACGTGATCCCCTGGCGGGAGAACGGCGGCGGTGCCGGCTTCGGGGCCGCCGAGCTCGTGGAGTAGGCCGCGGCGGGGGCAGGGGCGGGCACCACGGATCAGTCCGCTACAGAGGCGCTCGACGCA
>JBAZPK010000127.1:0-6811 GCA_041648235.1 Thermoleophilia bacterium | reverse complement strand
GGCGCCACCTCGTCCGGCACCGCCCGCCCAGCCGCGGCGACCGCGGCCCGGCCCCGTCTGATAGGTTAATGGGGACGAGCGCGCGGGAGGACCGGACCAGGAGGACGCAGGCGTGAGCACCGGCAGCGACAGAGTCGCCTTCCTGGGGCCGGAGGGCACCTTCACCGAGGAGGCGCTTCTCGAGAACCCCCCGGGCGGCAGCCTGCACCCCTTCCCCTACCCCTCCATCCGCGGGGTCCTCGACGCCGTGCGCAGCGGCGAGGCCGAGCTCGGCCTGGTGCCCATCGAGAACTCGCTCGAGGGCTCGGTGCCGATCACCCTCGACCTCCTCGCGTTCACCTACAGCGACCTCTTCATCACCCGCGAGATCACGCACCCGATCCGCCACCAGCTCATCGCCCGCGAGCCCCTGGAGCTCACCAAGGTCACCAAGATCCTCAGCCACCCCCACGCCTACGGCCAGTGCCGCCAGTTCCTCGACGCGCACCTGCCGGGGGTCGAGCACGAGGCCGCCAACTCCACCGCCGACGCGGTGCGCACCGTGCACCGGGTCAAGCGGCCCTGGGCGGCCATCGGCAACCGGCTGGCGGCCGAGATGTACGAGTGCGTCGTGATCCGCGACGACATCGAGGACTCGGTGGACAACCGCACCCGCTTCCTCTACCTGAGCCGCGAACCCGCGGCGCAGGACCTGGACGCCGGTTACAAGACCAGCCTCGTGTGCGGCATCGCCGCCGACCAGCCCGGGAGCCTGCTGCTCATCCTCAGCGAGTTCGCCCACCGCTACGTGAACCTCACCAAGCTCGAGTCCCGGCCCTCCAAGCAGGGTCTGGGGAGCTACATCTTCTTCATCGACATGGAGGGCCGGCGCACCGACCCGCCCATCGCCGAGGCGCTCAAGTGCCTCGCCTGCAAGCTGCCCTGGGTCAAGGTGCTGGGCTCGTTCCCGACGGAGGAGCCGCCATGGACCGCGTGAAATGCACCATCCGCGCCCGGCGCGACGACGACCGCAGCATGCTCGTGCTGCTCGCCGAAGAGACCCTGCACCCGTTGGCCGAGGGCGCCGGCCACCCGGAGCGCTACCGCACCGCCGAGTTCCTCGAGCTCGTCGGCCGCGCCGACGTCTTCGTCGCCGAGGCCGAGGGAGTGATGGCCGGCTTCATCGCCGTGGAGGCCGAGGAAGACACGCTGGCGCTGCGCTGCATCTGCGTGAGCCCCGCCTTCGAGGGGCGCGGCGTGGCCAACCAGCTCGTGGATTGGGCCGAGGGGCTGGCCATCGACCACCGGCTGCGGCGGCTCACGGCCCACGTGCCGGCCGCCGACCACCCCTCACGACACCTCTACAAAGGGCACGACTTCGTGCCGGCCGGCCAACCCGGAGAGCCCGACATGCTGGTGCTCGAGAAGCGCCTGCCGGGCAGCGTGGCCTGAGCGCGGCGTGGACGTCACGCTCATCGTCGTACCGTACGACCTCGGCCGCGAGGACGTCGGCAGCGGGCGCGGCCCGGCCGCCTTCCTCAAGGGAGGAGCCGCGGAGGCGCTGCGGGCTCACGGTCACGACGTCACCGTCGTGACCGTGCCGCGCGGCGCCCCCTTCGCCGACGAGCTCCAGGCTGTCCTCGACGTCGACGCGGCGGTCGCCGAGGCCGTCGCGGCGGCCGTCGCGGCCGGCCGCCTGCCCATCGTGCTGGCCGGCAACTGCAACGCCGCCCTTGGCGTGCACGCCGGGCTCGCGAAGGCCGCGCCGCTTGCCACGCCGGTCGCCGTCTGGCTCGACGCCCACGGCGATTTCAACACCCCCGAGACCAGCGAGACCGGCTACCTCGACGGCATGCCGCTGGCCATGCTCACCGGCCGCGCCCACGCCGAGGTCTGGAAGCGGCTGCGCGGCCGGCCCTTGCCGGCGTCGCTGGTCCTGCTGCTCGGGGCGCGCGACCTGGACCGCGGCGAAGCCGAGGCGTTGGCGGCTTCGGAGGTGACGGTGGTGAGCGGCGCCGAGCTGCGCGCGCAGAGCCTCGGCGCCGCCGCCCCGCCGGCGCTCGACGCCCTGGCGGCCCGCCTTCCGGGCCCCGCCGGCGGGGGCCCCACGGCGCACCTGCACGTCGACATCGACGTGCTCGACCCCGCGGCCGCCCCAGGCGTCACCTTCCCGTCTCCGGGGGGCCTCACCCTCGCCGAGCTCGTGGCCGCCGTCGGCCTGGTGCGCGAGCGCTTCACCGTGCTGGCGCTGTCGCTGACGTCGTTCACCCCCGAGCGCGACGACGACACCGCGAGCACCCTCCAGGCGGGGCTGGCCGTGATGGAAGCCGCCACGCGCGGCTGACGGAACTCGCCCGGCGCGCCGCCCTCACGGCGCGGCCGCCGGGGTTCAGCCGCTCAGTGGTAGATGAAGAGCCGCTCGCCGACGAACGAGTGGTCGTACACCCAGTCGGCGACCCAGATGGGCTCGCGGATACAGCCGTGGCTCGCCGGGTAGGGCGGCACCGGGTCGTAGCCGTGGATGGCGAAGTTGCCGATGAAGCCCATCGTGCGGTAGAGGAAATCGGGGCCGTATAAGCCGCTCGTCACCGGCGTCTTGCGCTGGATCGAGAAGCTGCCCTCGGGCGTGTTGCCGGTCGCTCCCGTGGACACGGGGATGAGCCCGAGCACGGCGCCGTCGACCACCACCATGAGGATCTGCCGGTGTTTGTCGACCTCGAGGTGGATCCGCGGCGCCGCGTACCGCGGCCGCACCCGCTTGGCGGTCTCGAGGCGGCGCCAGTCGTCGTAGTCGACGACGTAGGTGCGGGAGAGCCCGTAGGCCTTCTGGAACGCCACCACGGAGTCCCGGCAGCGGCTCGTGAACGTGGTGCCGATCGCGGGCACGCGGATGCGCAGGCGGTTCAGGGCGGTGAGCAGACCGCGGACGTGCTGGCTGCTCGACCCCACCTTGAGCGTGCGCCACTTGACCTGGACGCGGTTCTCGACGACGCGCGGCCCGAGGTCGCCGGCCGCGGCCAGCGAGAAGCGAGCCGTGAAGCCGTCGACGCCGCGCAGCGGCAGGCTGAAGACGACCTTGCCGTCGCGGCAGCGCGTGCTGGTGACGGCGACGACCGCGCCCCGGTGCAGGAGGCGCACCACGACCGTGCCCGTGTAGCGCGCCGGGGTCACCTTGACGGTGTAGGCGAGCCGCAGGAAGGGCACCGGCGTGCCGCGGGCGACGCTCACCCCGGGCTTGACGACCAGGGGGAGCGGCGTGCTGGCGGTACCGGCGGCGGCCAGAATGGCGACCACGTCGCCGCCGCCCCTCGGCACGACGTCGGCGGCGTAGGCCCCGGCGACGTCGGTGAAGGCCGTCGCCACGGGGGCTCCGGCGAGCGTGACGGTGACCTCCTGGCCCTCGACGGCCGGCTGCACGACGCCGGTGACCCCGACCGTGCCGCCGTACACGACGGCGGGCTGGGAGAGCAGGCAGGTGATCGTGGTCGGCGGCGGTGTGGGCTCGCCCGTCGGCGAAGGCTCCGGCGTGACCGCGAAGGCGGCCGCGGGCAGCAGCAGCGCGCCGAGCGTCACGAGGGCCGCGGCCAGAGCCGCGCGGTACGACTTGGGGCGGGTCGTGAGGTGGCGCATCTGCTCGCTCCTGCTCTCGCGTGGCCGCGCGTAGTTGACCGTGCTCCGAGCCTAGCACGCCGACGTCACGGGGGTCGAGCCGGTGCGATACCATGACGAGCGACGAACTCGACCGCGAGGAGTGACGATGCTCGACGTGAAGATGGTGCGCGCGAACCCCGACGAGGTGCGCGCGGCGCTGCTGCGGCGAGGGGCTGGCTCGACATCGTCGCTCGACGAGCTCCTCGCCCTCGAGGAGCGCCGCCGCCGCATCCTCACCGACGTCGAGAGCCGGCGCGCGGAGCGCAAGCGCGCCAGCGACGAGATCGCCGCCGTCAAGAAGTCCGGCGGCGACGCCGCCGCGGCGATCGCCGCCATGCGCACCCTGGGCGACACCATCAAGGAGCGCGAGGCCGAGCTCGGCGGCGTGGAGGAGCGGCTCAGGGCGATGCTCCTCGAGATCCCCAACCTCCCCCTGCCCGGCGTCCCCGACGGCGGCGAGGCCGACTCGGTGGTGCTGCGCCACGAGGGCGAGCCGCGCGAGTTCGAGTTCGAGGCCAGGGACCACCTCGACCTGGGGATCGCCCTGGGGCTCATCGATATGGAGCGCGCCGCCAAGGTGAGCGGCTCCCGCTTCGCCTACCTCAAGGGCGACCTCGTGCTCCTCCAGTTCGCCCTGCTGCAGTACGGCCTCCGGGTGACCGGCGGCAAGGGCTTCAAGCCCGTCGTGCCGCCGGTGCTCGTGCGTGAGGAGGCCATGTACGGCACCGGCTTCTACCCCACGGACCGCGCCCAGGTCTATGAGACGGTCGACGGCGACTGCCTGGTCGGCACCAGCGAGGTGCCTCTGGCGGCCATGCACATGGAGGAGTTCCTCGAGGCCGAGGAGCTCCCCCTGCGGTACGCCGGCTACTCGTCCTGCTTCCGCCGCGAGGCCGGCGCCGCCGGCCGCGACACACGCGGCATCCTGCGCGTCCACCAGTTCGACAAGCTCGAGATGTTCTCGTTCTGCCTCCCCGAGCAGGGCGCCTTCGAGCACGAGCTCATCCTCAGCGCCGAGGAGGAGATCCTGCGTGGCCTCGGGATCCCCTACCGCGTCGTGAACATCGCCGCCGGCGACCTCGGCGCCCCGGCGGCGCAGAAGTTCGACTGCGAGGCCTGGATGCCCGGCCAGCAGCAGTACCGTGAGGTGACGAGCTGCTCCAACTGCACCGACTACCAGGCGCGGCGCCTCAACTGCCGCTACCGCACCGACAAGGGGCCGCGCTTCGTGCACACCCTCAACGGTACCGGCATCGCCGTGGGCCGCACGCTCATCGCCATCATGGAGAACTACCAGCAGGCCGACGGGAGCATCGCGGTGCCCGAGGTGCTGCAACCCTTCCTGGGCAAGGACGTAATCGGCGGGCCTACTTGACGGACCCGGCCAGGAGGCCCTGCACGAAGTAGCGCTGGAAGGCGAAGAAGACGACCAGCGGGACGGCGAGCGACAGGAACGCCGCCGGAGCGATCACGTCGATGTTGGCGCCGAACTGGCGCAGCTGCGTGAAGATCGCCACCGTGATGGGTTGCGTCTGGCGCGCGAGTGACAAAGCCACGATGAGGTCGTTCCAGGTCCAGAGGAACTGGAAGATGGCGAGCGACGCCACCGCCGGCCAGCTCAGGGGCAGGACCAGCCGCGTGAAGATGCGCACCTCCGAAGCTCCGTCGATGCGCGCCGCCTCGAGCAACTCGCTGGGTATCCCCACGAAGAAGTTCCGCAGCAGGAAGATCGCCAGGGGCAGGCCGAAGGCGGTGTGAAACAGGATGAGCCCCGGGATGGTGTCGAACAGGTGCAGCGCGTCGTAGAGCGAGAAGATGGGGATCAGCGCCATCTGGAGCGGCACGACGATCATGGCGATGACCACGACGAACAGCCAGTCGCGGCCGGGGAAGTCCATCCACGCGAAGGCGTAGGCGGCCAGGGCCGCGACCACGATGGGCAGGATGGTCGCGCCGAGCGCGATCCAGACCGTCGTGACCAGGGCGCTGGTGATCGCCTGATCGGCGAAGATGGTGCGGTAGTTCTCCAGCGTCGCCAGGCTGGGCTTCGAGAGCACGTTCCACCAGCCCTCGGCCGAGATGAGCCGCGCCGGGAGCAGCGACGTGAGCAGGAGGCCCAGGGTCGGCACCAGCCAGAGGACGCCGATGACGACGAGGAGGATGTTGACCGGGGCGTGGCTCAAGGCCCGCGCGATGCGGCCGCCCAGGCTCTCCTCGCCGCCCCCAGGTTTGATCAGCGGGACCCCCGCGTACCCGGTGGCGGCCATCTCACACCTCCCTCCTGAACCGGCGCACGTTGAGAAGCAGCACCGGGACGACGAGCAGGAACAGGAACACGGCGATCGCCGACCCGAGGCCGAAGTCGTTGACGCCGCCGAAGGCGGTGCGCCACATGGCGAGCGCGATCACATTGGCGTCGTCCTGGACGGACGCGGGCGCGACCGACAGCACGATGTCGAACACCTTGAGCACGTTGATGATCATGGTGATGAACACCACGCTGAGGACCGGCGCCAGGAGGGGCACGGTGACGCGCCGGAACACCTGCCACTCCGTGGCACCGTCGGTGCGCGCCGCCTCGAGCACCTCGCGGGGTATGGCCGCGAGCCCGGCGGCGATCACCACCATCGAGAAGCCGGCCCAGACCCAGATGTACGCGATGATGATCGACGGCGTGATGAGGCGGGAGCCGAGCCAGCCCACACCGGCGTAGGGCTGGCGGAAGGTCTGGCTGGCGATGCCGACCCGGTAGCTGCCCTGAGGCAGCTCGGGGAACCTGAACGCGCCGTCGGCGCCGGTCGTCGCCGAGGCGACTTCACTGCCGCTCGCGTCGAGCAGCCGCAGGGTGACGCCGGCGATCCCGATCTCGCCCTGCTCCACCTTGCCGGGCGTGCCGCCGCCCGGTGAGAAGTCACGCCAGACGATGCCCGTGACGGCACCGGCAGCGGGCGCCGGCTTCACGGCCTGCCTGCCCTCGGCCACATCGCTCGCCGGGATCCCCGTGAGGCCGAGCTCGGCGACCTGACCCGGCCGGATGGCCCGCCGGAGCGTGAACCCGGTGGACGGCGACCCCTTCAGCACGTCCGTGGAGGGGGTCGCCCCGGAGAGCACCCCGGGCGGCCGCACGGCATCCTTGACCGCCCGGAGGGTGGCGTTGATCGTCCCCTGGCTCGGATCCTGC
>JBAZPK010000126.1:0-6812 GCA_041648235.1 Thermoleophilia bacterium | reverse complement strand
TGGGCCGCTAACACGGCGTTGGCGAGGACCGTCTTCCACGGCAGCAGCAGGTCGCGCTGGAACATGTACGCGGCGTGGCCGGAGCGGCAACCGGAGGCGCCAAGGCCCGCTGCCGCCACCACGCGGCCGTTGACCAGCACCTCCCCGGCTGGCGGGGCAAGAAGCCCCGCCAGCACGTGGAGAAGCGTGCTCTTGCCGCAGCCGCTCTCGCCCACCACCGCGAGTCGCTCTCCGGGGGCCAGGGCGAAATCGAGCGGCCCCAACACCGGCACCGGGCCCCGCCGCGAGCCATACGCGGCGGACAGGCCTCGCACTGTCACGGCGGCCGCGGTCACTCGGCAGCGAGGAACTCGTTGCTCGTCGCGCTGTCCACGTCGACGGCTTCGTCGATCAGCCCCGTCCGCACCAGCCAGTCGTTCAGTTCATTCCAGGCCACGGGATCCTGGTAGCCCGCGGGCTGAGTGCCGGCGGTGGCCATCGACGGGACAGCCGCCTTCCACTGCGCCAGCAGAAGCTCCTTCTTCAGCTCGGGGTGCCGCGCCACATAGATATCCACGGCTTCCTCCGGATGCTCCACCGCGTAGGCGAGTCCTTCCAGGGTCGCCGCGGTGAAGGCGCGCGTGGCGTTGGGATTGGCCTGGGCGAACTCGCTGCTCGTGATCATGTTCAGGAAGGCGAAGTCGGGAGTGCCCCAATCACGGAAGTCCATGTAGGCGAGATCGAGTCCATCGGCCTCGGCTTCGACCAGCTCGCCGAACTCCGTGAACGCTACGGCCTGATACGTACCCTTGAGCAGCGGCGCCACGAGGCTGAACCCGGGATCGGCGAGCGTGACCTGATCGGCCTTCACGCCACCGGCTTCGAGCAGCGACTCATAGGATGCCCGCACCGAGGGGATCATGGGCACGGCCACCACCTTCCCGACCAGATCCTTGGGTTCGCTGGCCTGCAGGCCCGGCTCCATCGCAAGCCCGACCGGGGCATGGCTCATGAGGCTTCCCACCGAGAGGAGCGGCGCACCCTCGGCGACGCCCATCAGAACGTCCGGGGCATAGTACAGTCCGAACTGCGCCTTGCCGGTGGAGACGAACTTGACCACATCCGTGGGCCCGGCCGGAAGGATCTGCGTCACGGCGAGGCCGGCGTCGGTGTAATACCCCTTCTCCTGCGCCACGTCGACGGGGATGTCGAGCACCCACGGCAGCCAATCCATGATCAGGGTGATGTCCGCCACCTCGGGGAGGCCCGCCGCGGCGGCGCTCGGCGAAGCGGCCGGTTCTGCAGCGTCCGTGCCGCCGCAGCCGGAGACCGCCACCAGTGCCAGCAGGCTCAGAACTGCCGCGATCAGCAGCACGATGACCGCCGCGAGGCGGGCGCCGCTGCCTTTGGTCTTCGTCGAGCGAGTCGTGATGGATCTCATGCGAATCCTTCCTTGGTATTGGTACTGTCGTCGGGCAGGTTCCACCAGCAGAGCTTGCGTTCGAGGAGGACGACCGCGCCGTAGGCGGCGAGGCCGAGGACGGTGATCGTGAAGACGGCGGCAAACGCCTGGCTGGTGGCGAGGCGCGCGTTGGCGCTCAAGACCAGGTAGCCGAGGCCGCGGTCGGTGCCGGTCCACTCGGCCACAACCGCCCCCACCAGGCTGAGGGTAGCGCCGGTGCGCAGGCCGGCGGCCAGAAACGGAGCCGCCGCCGGCATCCGGACCCGCCAGAACACGTCCCAGAGGCGCGCGTCCACCGACCGCAGCAGCAGCAGCAGCTGAGGGTCCGTGGCGCGGAAGCCTTGGAGCGTCGTCACCGCCATGGGGAAGAAGGCGATGAGCGCGCAGATGATCACTCGCGGCAGCACGCCGTAGCCGAACCAGAGCACCAGCAGCGGCGCCAGGGCGATGACAGGCACCGTCTGCGACGCCACGACGAGCGGCGTGAGCACCCGGTCGAGCACCCGTGAATGAATGGCGGCGGCGGCGAAGATGAGCGCCATGGCGCCACCCAACGCCAGTCCGGCGAAGGCCTCGTACACGGTCACCAGCGCATTGTCGGCGAAGAGCCTGGGCTCCTTGGCCAGCTCGGCGAGTACTGCCGAGGGCGGCGGAAAGACGTAGGGTGCCAGGTGCAGCAGCCGCACGGCGACTTCCACGACGGCGGTGAGGGCGACGAACACGCCCAGCGCGAGTGCGCCTCGCAAGAGCGGGCGCCGCGCCCCTGCCCGTACCCGGGCCGGCCGCGCGGCGGTCGGCAGAAGGGCAGCCTCCGCCGGCGTGCCGGCGAGCTCGCCGTCGTTCAGGTTCTGCATCTCACCGCCTCCCGGTCGCGAAAACGACAAAAGCCCGGGCCGACACTTCGTCGGGCCCGGGCCTCCCGTTTTCGAGGCCGCGGCATGCGCCGCCGCCACCCCGTTCACCACGCAGGGCGTCGTCAGCGCGCTTGGGGACAGGTCTTCTGGCTCCCGGATCGTCCTCCGGCTGGGCCTTCCCGTCAGCGAGCTGACAGTGGCTTCGTCCAGCCTTCGTCCCCGGTCACAGCGGCGGGTCCGCGCCGGGATCTCACCGGCTTCCCTCGAGGCCCTCGCGGGCATCTCCAAGCGCCGCGGATGGTAGACGACACCGTGCCGGCCGTCAAGCGGGCGCCGCAACGCAGGAGGGCGGGCTGGCGCGGCGCGCTGGCGCGGCGGCCACCTCGGGGCCCTTCGCGGCCGCTCCCCGCGGCCGCCCGGTATACTGCCCCCGATGGACGCTCCGAGCGAACGCACGATGGCCGACCTGCGCGCGGCGCAGCTGTTCGCGCACCTCGACGACGGGCAGCTGGCGAAGCTCGCGGCGCTGGCGCGCCCGCTGAGCCTGGCGGCCGAGAGCACCCTCTTTCTCCAAGGCGACCCCGCGGCCGCCCTGTACCTCCTCGCCGAGGGCCGCCTGAAGATCTTCAAGACGCTCCGCGACGGGCGCACAGCGACCATCCGCCACGTGGAGGCCGGGGCCACGTTCGCGGAGGCGGCCCTGTTCCATGAGGCGTACCCGTCGAGCGCCGAGACGATGGCCGACAGCCGGCTCTACCGGCTCGACAAGCGCGAGATGCTCGACCTCCTGCTCGCCGAGCCGCAACTCGCCGTCGGCCTCCTAGGCGCCATGGCGGAGCTGCTCGGGCTGCTCAACCGCCGGGTCGAGGAGCTGCTCCTGCCGGTGCCCGCGCGCCTGGCGCGCTACCTGCTCGGGCTCGCCGATCGGCAGCTCGGGCCGCCGGCCGAGAGCCCAGCCGCGGCCGCGGCGCCGACCGTCGGCGGCGGACCGTCGGCCCCCCGCGTCGTCAAGCTGCCGACCAGCAAACGCGAGCTGGCCGCGCGCCTCGGCACGGTGCCCGAGACGCTCAGCCGCACCTTCGACCGGCTCAAGCGCGCCGAGGTGATCCGCATGAGCAGCCAGCACGAGCTCATCGAGATCCTGAGCTTCGACAAGCTGCACCGCCTGGCGCAGGACTGAGTGCGGCGGGCGGCTCTGCCGCCCGCCAGCCGCGCCGGCTCGCGCCTCGCCGCGACCAGCTCAGGTGAGGCTCGCGAACACCTCCGCCAGCCCGACCTCCACGTCCACGGGCTGCGCCCCGCTCTCGGCGAAGTGCGCGCCGTACACGGGGCGCTCGCGGACGCTCAGCGCACCCAGCGCCACCGGCCCATCCGAGCGGTAGTCCCACTCGCGGATCCTGGCCAGCGCCTGCGCCTCGTCCCGCGGGTCGTGGCCCTCGAGCTCGTAGACTCGCTCGTTGTACTGCTTGTAGAGGTTGCGGAAGGTGACGCACACCTGCAGCGTGTCGACGACGGCGAAGCCGGGGTGCTGGATGGCTTCCCTGTAGAGGCGCTTGAGCAGGGGGATGCCGTGCGTGTAGCCACGCGCCAGGTAGCTCGCCCCGGCCACGTAGAGGAGCTCGAGCGGGTTGAAGGGCTCCTCCAGGCTGCCGTACGGCGTCGACCGGCCTCTGTACCCCGGCGGTGTCTCGGGACCCGCCTGGCCTACGGTGAGCGCGTACACGCCGTTGTCGTGCACGATCACCGTGATGTCGAGGTTGCGCTTGGCGGCGAAGAGGATGTGCTCGAGGCCCTCGGCGAAGGCGGCGCCATCGCCGAGATGCACGATCACCTTGAGCGCGGGGTTGGCCAGCTTGATGCCCATGGCCGAGGCCACCGAGCGACCGTGCAGCGAGCCGAAGGTGTTCACGCCCACATAGTCCACGATCTTGCCGTTGCAGCCGATGTCGGCCACCAGCACGATGTCCTCGCGCCGGGTGCCCTCGTCGATGAGCTCCTGGATCACCGGCTTGACGGCGTTCAGCACGGCGAAGTTGCCGCACCCCGGGCACCAGGTGTTGGCGGCGTACGTCCCCAGGGCGCTCATGCCAGCACCTCCTCGACCAGCTGGCGCAACTCGCCGACGGCCCAGGGCCGCCCGTCGTAGCGGTTGATGGTGGCGTCGACGTCAAAGCCGTGGCTCTCGAGGAGGTCGGCGAGCTGGGCGCCGGCGTTGAGCTCGGCCACAGCCACCTGGCGGCTGCCGGCGAAGGCGTTCTCGAGCTGCCGGGTGGGGAACGGCGAGAGCACGACCGGCTGCACGACGCGCACCCCGGCGAGCTCGCCGACCTCGCGCGCGGCGCCGGTCGGCGAGCCCCAGGTGACCAGGGTGCGCGGCGACTTCGGGTCGCCGTAGACGTTCACGAGCGGCAGCGCGTCCAGCTCCTGCCACATCGCATCCGCCTTGCGGGCCCACTTGTCCTGCATCTGGACGGTCACCTCCGCGTCCTCCGTGGTGATACCGGACTCGTCGTGCGTGTAGGTGTTGGCCTTCACGGTGGCGCCCTCGCGGCCGGGGAAGGCGAGCGGGCTCACGCCGTCCTCGGTCTGCAGGTAGCGCTTGTACGCGAGCTCCGGGTCGTCGTCCTGGGCCGCGCCGTCCCAGTCGACCTGCGCCAGGCGCGGCAACCGGGGGACCGCCTCGGCGACGAAGCTCTGCGAGTCGTCGTTGAGGGTGCGGTCGCTGAGGACGATGACCGGCAGCTGGTACTTCCAGGCCACGTCCAAGGCCAGCGTAGACCAGGCGTAGGCCTGCTCCACGTCGGCCGGCGCGAGCACCAGACGCGGGAACTCGCCGTGCCCGGCACTGAGCGCGAAGCGCAGGTCCGATTGCGCCGTGTAGGTCGGCAGGCCGGTGCTCGGGCCGGCGCGCTGGCCGAGCGCGACGACGATCGGCAGCTCGGCCTGGCCGGCCAGGCTCAGGCCCTCGACCATCAGGCAGAAGCCGCCGCCCGAGGTCCCCACGGCGGCGCGCTCGCCCGCGTAGGCGTGGCCCAGGGCCGTCATCATGGCGGCGATCTCACCCTCGGGCTGCACCACCTTGAGCGCGAAGCGCGGCGCCTGCCGGGCGAGGAAGTGGAGCAGGCCGCTGGCCGGCGTCATCGGGTAGCCGGCGTAGGCTTTGAGGCCGCCGCGGATGAGGCCCAGGCCGGCGGCCTCGAGCCCGCCCACCACGGGCACCGGCCCGCCACCCGGCAGGTCGATGAGCAGCTTCTCGGTGGCGAGGTCGTAGCCCCGGCGCGCCACCCGCAGGTTGAGCTGGGTCATCTTGGGCTGGTAGCGGGTGATCACGCCCTCGAGCACCGGCCAGGGGATCGAGATCGCCTTGCAGAGAGCGCCGAGGATGGCTGAGTTGCGCATCACCGGCGGCGCCTTCTCCTGCGCCAGGATGCTCTTCACGGGGATGCCCGTGCGGAAGGGGTGGGCCATCGCCGGCAGGGCGTCGAGCGTGATCGTCTCACTGTCGAACACCGTGACGGGGCGCTGCTTGAGCCGCCATTCGTGCTTGCGGATGGTCTCCTCGTTGAGCGCGACGAGCACGTTGATGTGGTCGCGATGGGCGCTGATGCGCTGCTTGTGAGCGCGCACGATGACGAAGTTGTGCCCGCCGCGGATGAGCGACGGCGCGTCGACGTGCCGGTAGAGCCGGTAGCCCAGCTCGTTGAGCAGATGGGCGATCATCGAGCCCGCCTCGGTGATGCCGTCGCCGGCCTTGCCGCCGATCAGGACGGAGAACGAATCCACGGGGGCCTCCTCGGCAGAGGGTCGACGGGTGGCGCGGGCGGCGCGCGCACTGCCGGCGTCTTGCGACGCCGAGCGAGGCGCGCGCGCCACCTCCGCCACCCGTGCCGCTAGTGTACCCACCGACGCGCGGGCTAGGCCTGCGTCAGCGCACCTTCCGCGGAGTGAGCGGGACCGGGATCGTGGAGTCGGCGATGAGGAGGCCGACGACGATCCCGACGGCGATCACCGCGACCGAGACGGCGATCCCGGCGGCGGAGGTTGATCCGTCGAAGAACGCCGCCGCCGAACGGAAGCCGAAGGCCCCCGGGACGAGGACGACCAGCCCCGGCACGCGGGGCACCGCCGAAGGGCGCCCAGTGTAGCGGCCGTACAGGTTGCAGGCCACGCCGAGCAGCACCGCGGCCACGACCATGCCCAGCGTCGCCCCTGCGAGCCAGGTCCCGAGCCGCAGGCCGTACACGGCCACGACCCACGCCATGACGATCACGGCGAAGTCGCGCGGCCGCGCGTTCATGAGGATGAGGAAGGCGACCGACCCGGCGGCGATCGCCGCCACGACGAACAGCTCGGGCACCTGCCCGCGAGGGGCGAACGACGGCGGCAACCAGCCCAGGCGACCGAGCGCGTAGGTGCCCAGCGCCACGCCGAACGCCAGTGTCGCGAGGACGATGGCGGCCCCCGCGAGACGCGAGGTGCCCGAGACGACGTGGCCCGCGGCGAGCTCCGAGACGCCG
>JBAZPK010000125.1:0-6817 GCA_041648235.1 Thermoleophilia bacterium | reverse complement strand
CGAGCGGGCCGGGCCACGGCAGCGCGAGGCCCCATACCGCGGCGCGCGCCAGGGCGCGTACGTCGGGGCCGGCGGCGGCGGCGAACGCCGCGTCCAGCCGATCGAAGAGCGCGGCGGCGGTCGCAGCCGGCACACCGCGGCGGAGGGCTGCGAGCCCGCCCATCGTGAACGCCCACAGGGCGTCGTCGGCGGCGAAGGCAGCCCCGAGGCTGCGTAAGTACGAGCAGGCGGCCATGAGCCGGGCCAGCAGGCCCACAGCCTGGGCGTCGCCGCGAGCGGCGATCAGCCGCAGGCCGCGCGCGTAGAAGCAGTCGCCGGCCAGGAGCCGCGTCTCGTGGTCAGCCCCGGGCAGCGCGACGCGGCTGCTGCGGTAGTGGTACAGGTAGCCTTCGTAAATGAGCTCGACGGCGGTGACGTACTCCTCGTCGCCGGTGCCGTCGAGAGCTTCGAAGAGCGCCCCCCAGCGGAGCGGGACGGGGGCCGCCGGCGCCACGCCGAAGGGCTCGCCCGCGGCCCTCAGCGACCGCGCCACGGCCGCCTCGCCGACCACCTCAGTCCTTCTCCCGGTCGAGGTAGAACGTGAGCGACATGAGCTCACTCGACAGGTCGACCTGGCGCACCAGCACGCCGTCCCGCGAGCGCACCTTCACCGGCGCGAAGTTGAGCACCGCCTTGACGCCGGCGCCGACCAGGCGGTCGATGGTGCCCTCCGCCTCGGTGGCCGGCACCGTGACCATGGCGATGTCGACTTCCTGCTCGTGGCAGAACTCGTCGAGCTCGGTCATCCCGCGCACGCGGCCGCTGCCGAAGCTGGCCCCGATCACCGTGGCCGAGCTGTCGAACATGCCCACGAGCCGAAAGCCCTGCTCCGAGAAGCCGCGGTAGCGCGCCAGGGCCGTGCCCAACAGGCCGGCACCGACGATGATCACGTTCCAGGCGTGGTCGAGCCCCAGACAGTGGCTGATCTCGTCGATGAGGCGCGGCACCTCGTAACCCACGCCGCGTGTGCCGAACTCGCCGAAGTACGAGAAGTCCTTGCGGATCTGCGCGGCGTTGAGGTCGATCATCTCGGCCAAGTCCTTGGAGGAGACGCGCTCCACGCCTTTGGCGTGCAACTCGCGCAGCTTGCGAAGGTAGAGCGCCAGGCGCGGGACGGTGACCGCCGGCACGTCGTTCTTGTCCACGTTACGCACCGGCCGCACCACCAGTGAAGAAGTCGCGCGCCGCCGCCGTGGCGCGCTCGAGGTCTGAGTCACTCAGGGCCAAAGAGATCATCGCCGACTCGAACTGCGACGGCCCGAGGTAGATGCCGCGCTCGAGCATGTGATGCCAGTAGGCGGCGAAGGCGGCGATATCCGAGTGCCTGGCCTCGGCGAAGCTGCGGACCGGACCCTCGTGGAAGAACAGGGTGAACATGGGACCGACGCGGTTGACCGTGACCGCGTGGCCACCGGCGGCGGCGGCTTCGAGCAGGCCACCGGCGGCGCCGGCGGCAAGCGCTTCGAGGCGCTCGTAGACGCCGTCCTCGGCGAGTACCCGCAACGTCGCCGCTCCGGCGGCCATCGCCAGCGGGTTGCCGGAGAGCGTGCCGGCCTGGTAGGTCGTGCCCAGCGGCGCCACCGTCTCCATGATCTCGCGGCGCCCGCCGAACGCACCCACGGGCAGCCCGCCGCCGATGATCTTGCCCAGCGTCGTCAGGTCGGGCAGGATGCCGTAGCGCTCCTGGGCGCCGCCCCAGGCGACCCGAAAGCCGGTGATCACCTCGTCGAAGATGAGCACGGCGCCATGCTCCGTGCACGCCGCCCGGCAGGCCTCGAGGAAGCCGGGCTCGGGGGGGACGACCCCCATGTTGCCCGCCACCGGCTCGACGATGAGCGCGGCGATCTCCTCGCCGCGCCGCGCGAACAGCTCCTTGAGGCCTTCGCTGTCGTTGTACTCGAGCAGCAAGGTGTCGGCTGTGGTGGCCTTGGTGACGCCGGGGCTGTCAGGCAGCGACAGCGTGAGCACCCCGCTGCCCGCCGCCGCCAGGAACCCGTCCGAGTGGCCATGGTAGCAGCCGATGAACTTGACGATCTTCTCGCGGCCGGTGAAGCCGCGGGCGACGCGCACCGCGCTCATCGTCGCCTCGGTGCCCGAGTTGACCATGCGCACCATCTCTATTGACGGCACGGCGTCACTGATCAGTCGCGCCAGCTCGGTCTCGAGCTCGGTGGGCGCCCCGAAGCTTGTGCCGAGGTCCACCTGGGCGTGCAACCGGCCGACGACGTCCGGGTGGCCCCAACCGACGATCATGGGGCCCCAGGACGACACGAAGTCGACGTACTCGTTGCCGTCGGCGTCCCAGACGTGAGCGCCTTCGGCGCGCGCGATGAACAATGGGTGAGGCATGCCGACGCCCTTCATGGCGCGCACCGGCGAATTGACCCCACCCGGGATGTACTTGCGCGCCTCATCGAAGAGACGCGCGGACGTGTCCAGCTTCACTCGTATCCTCCCGGCGAAGTGAGAGTCTGCATAGGGTATGGAATATACTACGTTGCCCAGGGGGATATGTGTGTCGACGCCCGGCGTACCCGGCGGACGGACCCGCCGGCCGGCCCCCCGAAGCAGGAGCGCGGACCCATGCCCGTGACCATCCGCCAAGCCGGCCCCGGCGACGAGCCGGCCGTCGTCGAGCTCATCCAGGAGCTCGCCACCGCCGACGACTACCCCTCGACCATCGACGAGCACTACGTGCGCCACTTCCTGGCGTCGCCGGAGAGCGGCGTGCTCTTGGCCTTCGACGGCGACGCGCCCGTCGGGCTGATCAGCTATGCCGCCGTACCGGGCCTCTTCCATGTCGCCGACTCGGGCTTGATCGAGTCGCTCGTGGTCACCGAGGGCCGGCGCGGCGAGGGCATCGGGCGCGCCCTGGTGCGCGCCGCCCTGCGCCTTCTCGAGGACGCCGGTTGTGCCGAGATCTCGGTGAGCACCGGCGCCGGCAACGAGGTCGCCCAGCGGCTCTACTGCGACCTCGGGCTCACCGAGGCGTCGGTGCTGCTCGAGAAGCACATCGAGCGCTGAGCGGAGGCCGGCGCGGCGGCGCCAGACGGGCGGGGCCGGACCTTGCGCTCAGGCGCCGGCCGGGGCGCACCAGCCGCGCGGCACGTAGGCGCAGTACGGCTCCTCGGCCATGTAGTCGCCGGTGGCCTCGAAGGCCCGCGCGCGGCAGCCGCCGCAGACCTTCTTGAACTCGCAGGCCCCACACTTGCCCTTGAGGCCGTCGAAATCGCGGAGCTCGTTGAAGAGCGGCGAGTCGTGCCAGACCTCGGGGAACGTCTGCTCGCGGACGTTGCCGGCCACCTTGTCGAAATAGCCGCAGCCTTGCACGTCGCCGCGATGGCTGATGAAGCAGAAGCCGATGCCGGCGAGGCAGCCGCGGCTGAGCGTGTTCATACCGCCGTGGCTGTGCGGATGCACGTCGAGCTTGCGGCCCTGAGCCTTGGCGCGCTGGCGCATGACGCGCCAGTAATGCGGCACGTCGGTGGGCTTCATGAACAGGGCGCTCTCCTGCTGAGCGTCGTACATCCACTCGAGAGCGCGCTCGTACTCGTCCGGCGGCAGCTCCTGGTCCTCGAGCTCCTTGCCACGGCCGGTGGGCACGAGCATGAACGGGTGGAAGGAGACGGCGCCGAGGTCCTCGGACAGCTTGAGCAGGGCCGGCAGGTGGTGCACGTTGAGCTTCGTGATCGTGCTGTTGATCTGCACCTCGACGCCGGCGGCGAGGCAGTTGCGGACGCCGCGAACGGCGCCGTCGAAGGCGCCGGGGACGCCGCGGAACTGGTCGTGTTCCGCGGCGCTCGGGAAGTCGATGGAGATGCTCACCCGGGCGATGCCGACGGCCTTCATACGCCGCGCCACCTCAGGCGTGACCAGCGTGCCGTTGGGCGACATGACCGTGTGCAGGCCTTTGCCGATAGCGTACGCGGCGATGTCGAAGATGTCGGCCCGCATCAGCGGGTCGCCGCCGGTGAGGATGAGGATGGGCCGCGCGAACGAGGCGATCTGGTCGACGAGCGTGAACGCCTCGGCGGTGCTCAGCTCGCCCTCGTAGGGGCCGTGGACGGCGGAGGCGCGACAATGCACGCAGGCGAGGTTGCAGCTGCGCGTGACCTCCCAGGCGATGACGCGCGGCGGTGCGACGCCGGCCTCGCCGGGCCGCGCGGTCATATCTGTCGAGTTTTGTGCATGTGGATGCTGCAAACCGCCTCCAGTGTGCCAGAGGGCCGGCGCCGGCGCAACGCGGCCGTCAACGCGCGGTGCGCACCGCCGGCGCCCCGCACGACGACAGGCCCGAGGCGCTCAGCCGAGCCAGCGCGCGAGGTCCTTGGCGTGGTAGGTGATGATCAGGTCGGCGCCGGCGCGCCGTATGCTGGTGACGGCCTCCATGACGGCCCGCTCCTCGTCGAGCCAGCCGTTCGCGGCCGCCGCCTTGATCATCGCGTATTCGCCGCTCACGTTGTAGGCGGCGAGCGGGAACTTGGTCTCCTGCTTGATGGCGTGGATCACGTCCAGATACGGCAGCGCCGGCTTGACCATGATGATGTCGGCGCCCTCTTCGATGTCGAGCAGCGACTCGCGCACCGCCTCTTCCCCGTTGGCCGGGTCCATCTGGTAGGACTTGCGATCGCCGAACGCCGGCGTGGACTCGGCCGCCTCGCGGAACGGACCGTAGAAGGCCGACGCGAACTTGCTCGAGTAGGCCATGATGATGGTGTCGGTGAGGCCCTCGTCGTCGAGTGCGTTGCGGATGGCGGCCACGCGGCCGTCCATCATGTCGCTCGGGGCGACCATGTCGGCGCCGCTCTCAGCGTGGGTGACGGCCATCTTGGCGAGCAGTTCCAAGGTGACGTCGTTGAGGACCTCGCCTTCCTGGATCACGCCGCAGTGCCCGTGGTCGGTGTACTCGCAGAGGCAGACGTCGGTGATCACGACGAGATCCGGGAACTCCTCCTTGATGGCGCGCACGGCGAGCTGCACGACGCCCTCCGGATCATAGGCGCCGGTGGCCGCCGGGTCCTTGTGCGCGGGGAGGCCGAAGAGAAGCACCGCGCGGATGCCGAGCTGCACGACCTCGCGCACCTCGGTGAGCAGGTTGCCGATGGAGAGCTGATAGCAGCCGGGCATCGACGAGATGGGGTTACGGACGTTCTCGCCGGCGATCACGAAGAGGGGGTAGATGAGGTCGTCGATCTTGAGCGTGGTCTCGCGCATCATGTCGCGGATGGCCGGCGTGCGGCGCAGGCGCCTCATGCGGTAGCTGGGGTAGTACATGGGGTGGTGTCCTTTCGTGCCGGGACGCGGGGCAGGCCCGATGCGCCTTCAATCTTCCCGCTCCCGGGCGGCGATGACAAGCGCGGCGCTGGCGCCTCAGTCCGTGACCAGCTCGAGGGCTGCCGTCACCACCGCCGTCACCGAGTCGCGGTCGCGCAGCTGGCAGGGCAGCACCCGCACGTCGCGATGGAGCCCGAGGTGCTTGGCCACCTGAGCGGAGCTCATCTCGTCGCCGGCCATCGACACGTAGGTGGCGACCACCAGCGGCGTGTCGCCGAGCGAGCGCACGAACTCGAGGTCGGCCCGGGTGGACCGCAGGCTGTCGGCGTCGTTGGCGTTGGCCAGCAGCACCCAGGCCGAGCTCTCGCCGCCGAGCCGCCGCCAGACCTGCTCGGGAGCCGAGGCGGCGGCCGTGAAGACCAGGACTTCCGCGGCCGCCTCCCCCCCTTCCCCGTCGCCACCACCGAACACGAGCTGGCCGGCGACCACGGGGATCTCCACTTCCTTCTCGTCGATGAGCTCGACGCGCAGCTGCCTGACCACGTTGGAGTCGGTCAGCGTGTTGAGGAACACCTCGTTGTAGATGTCGATGGGGCCGCGGACGGCGATGCTGACGCCGCGGCCGATCCTCTCGAGGCTCGGCTCGCTGAGCGTGATGAGGCTGCTCGAGAAGAGGCTGTAGACGACCTTGGCGCCGTGGAAGCGGTCGAGGCCGCAGTCGCGCAGGATGACATTGATGTCGGCCCGCCCGTCGATGTGGACGATGACGCGCCACTCCTCGGGGGTGAGCGTGACCTCGCCACGTTCCTCGAAGCGGTCACCGCACGCCAGGTGGGGCACGCGCTCCAGCGAGCCGAGCTGGTCGAAGATGAGCTCCCACTCGTCGATGCGCCGGCAGCCCTCGATGATGACGTTCTCGACGTTCATCTCCACGAGGATGTCCTCGTCGGGGACGTCTTCGTCGGCGCCGAACTCGAAGTCGCCGGCGGGCCAGCTGAAGAAGTCGAAGGCCGTGTCCTGGATCTGCGCGCGCACCGCCTCCTCGAGCGTGCGGCGATCGAGCAGCCCGTCCCGCAACAGGATGGTGCCGATGCGCTCGCTCTCACCGCCCTTCTTCTGCGCTTTCAGAGCTCTGTCGAGCTGCGCCGCGGTGATGACTCCGCTTTGGACGAGGCGTTCGCCGAGAGGGAGGTGCTGCGGCACCGAGAAGGCGTACGTGATGAGGCCGTGGCGAAAGAAGACCCTGCCCCACTCGCCGTCGCGACGGATGGTGAGCGCCCCGCTCTTGGCGCTCATCTTCACGAGCTGGAAGATGTTGGGGAGGCTGAACTCCGTCAGATTGCCCTGAAGCTGCACCACATACCTCACGTCAAGGTGGCCCGGACCGCACCGGCGCCCGGACACGGCCGGCGGCGCATCGCCGTACCCGCCGGCCATGGTGCCCCGCAGTCTCCTTCATCGGCAACGCGGCGCGGACCTGAAGCCTAGGGGCGGGCCGCGGTGC
>JBAZPK010000124.1:0-6929 GCA_041648235.1 Thermoleophilia bacterium | reverse complement strand
CTCACGGCCCTCATCGCCTTCCTCGAGGAGAGCTTCGCCATCAAGGTGAAGCCCATGGACATCGTCTTCGAGAACCTCGACACCGTGACCCACATGCTCGCCTACATCGGCCGCAAGAGAGCGGGCGATGCCTGAGGCAGCGGCAGCGGCCCGCGACGCGGCCTCGGGCGAGGCGCCCGCTCCGCCCGACGATCCGGCGGCTCAAGGCTCGGGCCGCCTGGCTTACGGCCTCGGCCTCGCCGTGCAGACACTCCTCTGGTTCCTGCTCTTCCTCGCCATCGTCGTGGCGGTGCTGGCCGGCCACACGCTCACCGAGTTCCGCTACGTCGGCTTCTGACGCCGGCCCTGCCTCCACTCATGACCGCCCCTGAGCTCATGACCGACGCCGTGGCGCGGCTGCGGCGCTGGGCTGATGAGCGCCCTGAGGCGATCCTGCTGCTGACCCGGGGGCACCGCTACACGTACGCCGAGGTGCTGGCGCGCGCCACGAGGGTCGCCGCCGCCCTTCGCGCCGCCGGCGGCGGCCGCGGCCGCCGCGTGGCCCTGCTGCTCGAGGAGTACGACCAGTTCTTCATCACCATGCTCGGGGCCTGGCTGGCGGGCGCCGTGGTGGTGCCGCTCAACACGACGCTGCCGCGGCACGACCTGGAGTGGCTGTTCGGCAAGTCGCTTCCGGACGTGCTGGTGCTGCCCGCCGCCGACGCCTGCCTCGCGCGGGGTCCGCGCCGTCTGGAGGTGACTGCCGACGCCGACGGCCTGGTCGACGGGCTGCGGCCGGCGGACGAGCCTGCGCCGGCGGACGAGCCTGCGCCGGCGGACGACTCTGCGCCGGCGGACCAGCCCACCCCGGGCGATACGCCCGCCGCCGTGGCGCCGCCCGCCCCTGAGAGCCTTCCCGAGGACCAGGCGATCGCCGAGGACGACCTGGCGATGATCATGTTCACCTCCGGGACCACCGGGCTTCCCAAGGGCGTCTGCCAGGACCTGCGCGCGGTGTCGAGCAACGCCGGGCACGTGGCGCTCACGCTCGGGCTGGCGCCCGACGACCGCATCTTCATCAACACGCCGCCGTACTTCACGAGCGGGATCTGCCACTTCCTCACGCTGCTCGCCGCCGGCGGGGGCACGGCCGGCCAGCTCGGCTTCTTCTTCGGGGCCGGCCTCCTCGACGAGATGCAGGCGCTCGGCTGCACCGGCTTCGGCGGCGCCCCCGCGCATCTGGTGCGCGTCGTCGAGCCGCTCGAGGCGCCGCGCGAGCACGCCCTGCGCTTCTGGGTCAGCAGCGGCGACCACCTGCCGCCGGCCGTCATCGCGAAGCTGCGCCGCGTGCTGCCCGGCGTGCGCCTGTTCAACATGTATGGCCTCACCGAGGTCAGCGGCCGGCTCTGCGTGCTGCCGCCGGCCGACCTCGACGCCCGCCCGGGCTCGGTCGGCCGGCCGATCGGCGACATGCGGGTGGTCGCCCGGCGCGGCGACGGCACGCCGGCCGCGCCGGGCGAGACCGGCGAGCTCTTCGTCACCGGCTCGCTGCTCATGCGGGAGTACCTCGCCGAGCCCGAGATCACCCGCCGGACGCTCACCGCTCATGGCCTGCGCACCGGCGACTTCGGCCACCTCGACGCCGACGGCTACGTGTGGATCGCGGGCCGCAAGGACGACATCATCAAGCGCGGCGGCGAGAAGGTCTCGATCGTGCACGTGCAGCAGGCGCTCCAGGGTCTCGAGCGCTTCGCCGACGTGGCGGTGGTCGCGGCGCCCGACGACATCCTCGGGCACGTCCCGGTGGCGTTCATCGTCCCGCTCCCGGGCGAGGTGGTGAAGCCGTCGCGCCTCCTGCGCGAGCTGCGCGGCGTGTTGCCGCCGAGCTCGCTCCCCACGCGCGCCGTGGTCGTCGACGAGATCCCCCGCACCGGCTCCGGCAAGGCCATCCGAGCCCGGCTGCTGGAGCTCCTGGAGCCGGGGTGAACGACTTCCGGGCCGGCCTCCGCAACCGGAACCCGGTGGTCCTCGTGCTCGCGGCGCTCCTCGTCCTGCCGGCCCTGCTCGGCATGGAGTACTGCTTCACCAGCGGCGCCTGGACCGCCGTACCGCTCAAGTACTGGATCCGCAGCCTCGGCGACGGCTTGATGTACGTGTCGTGGACGGCCGCGGACCTCAAGCGCGAGCCGCCCGACGCACCGCTGGTCGCGCTCACCGGCGGCTCCGGCGGTCGCGAGGGCATCTGGACCGGCGAAGCGCTGAGCGCAGATGTGGCGGCGCTCGGAGGTCCCGAGATCGTCGGGGCCAATCTGTCGTGCCCCGCGCAGTCGTTCGGTGAGACGCTCGCGATCGTCGACACGCTGCCGCGCGCCCCGACCACCGTGCTCGTCGGGGTGAGCATCGGGCGCTTCACGAGGCACCCGGAGGCGAGCCTCGACCAGGCGGTCGGGCGCCGGCTGCTGCTGAAGAGCGACACCCTGCGGCAGTTCGCCGCGACCCGCTACGGCGAGCACCGCTACTCGCCGACCATCCTTCCCGGCGTCCTGCAGTCGCTCGCCACCTGGCTCTACAAGCGGGCCAGCAATTGGGAGAAGGGGAACTTCAAGCTCTTCACCTTCGTCCCGCACACGTTCGACCTCAGGGAGCTGCGGCGTCCCGAGACCGCCGCCCACAAGGCCAAGGTCCAGCTCGCCCTCCGCTCGCACCCGGAGGCACTGGCGGCGCGGCTGAAGACGAATCTCGACAAGAACCTCGCGTTCAACGCGGCGCTGCTCGACGAGCTGGTCAGGCGTGGCCAGGAGCGAGGCCTCGACATCGTGCTGCTGCAGCTGCCCCACAACCCGGTGGCCTCCGAGGCCGCCTTCGGGGGGGCGTTCGCCGCCTGCCGGGACGCGAGCACCGCGATCGCCGCCAAGTACGGCGTCCCCTACGTCGATTTCAACGACGAGCTCGAGCTCACGGGCGCCGACTTCTACGACTTCTCGCACCTGCGCCCGGGCGGCCGCACCATCTGGCAGGCGAGGCTCGCCCGCGAGCTGGCGCGCCTCTACCGCTCCGGCGCCATCGCCGGGGGGCAGGCGCCGTGAGGATCTACTTCACCCTCTACCTGATCCCCGTCGTCGTCCTCGCCCTGCTCGTCTTCTGGTTCGCACTGCCCGGCGAGCGCCGGCGGCTCGTCTTCCTGAGCGGCCTCTCGCTCGCCGTGCTCGCCCTCCTGCACCCGGCCTTCGCCGCCGTCGCCCTCGGCCTCGTGCTGGTCACCCATCAGCTCGTCGAGCTCCGCCGGGCCGAGCGCCTGAGCGGCGCCCGGGTGCTGCTCCTCACGGTCCTCATCGCGCTCGTGACCCTGGCCCTCGGCAAGTACGGCCAGCGCGGCGCCGCCGCCCTCTGGGGCGGCGACGACTGGGTCGTGAGCCGCCTCATCATGCCGCTCGGGATCAGCTACTTCGTCTTCCGCCTCCTGCAGTACGTCTTCGACTGCCTGCGCGGCGTGATCGCCGAGAACTCGCTCCTGCGCCTCGCCGCCTTCGTGCTCTTCATCCCCACCTTCCCGGCCGGCCCCCTCGAGACCTACCAGGGCTTCTACGGCAAGCGCAGCCCCGCCTTCGACCGCCAGCTCTTCTACTTCGGCCTGCGGCGCATCGCCCTCGGCTACTTCAAGAAGGTCTTCGTCGTCGACTTCCTCTTCCCACTGCTCTTCGGGACGATCACCGGGGCGCTCGGCAAGCCGCACTTCGACTGGCAGGGCCTCGACCCCTGGTGGCCCCTGGCCTACTGCGTCATCGTCTTCCTGCGCGCCTACTTCGACCTCTCGGCCTACACCGACCTCGCCATCGGCTTCAGCGCTCTGTTCGGCTTTCGCATCATGGAGAACTTCCACTACCCCTTCCTGCAGAAGAACCTCAGCGACTTCTGGCACAGCTGGCACATCTCGCTCTCGAGCTGGTGCCGCAACAACATCTACTTCCCGGTCTTCGGCCTCACGCGCAAGACCTGGGTCGGCCTCTACGCCAGCATGCTCACCATGGGCCTCTGGCACTACGTCGACCTCAACTGGACCTTCTGGGGGCTCTACCACGGCACCGGGCTGGTGCTCCTGGCGCGCTGGGAGCGCTGGAAGAAGGCGCGCCGCAAGCGCCGCAAGAAGGCCGGCCAGGCGGCGGCCGCACCCTACGAGCGCTTCGTCTCCTGGCTCGGCTACCCCGTGACCTTCCTCTACGTCGCCCTCGGCTACGCCTTCGTCGCGACGGACTCCCTGCGCCACGCCCTGAAGATCATCTACCTGGCGCTCCGGCTGCCGCTGGCCTGGCTGACCGGGCAAGGCCTCTGACCCACGGGCCCCGGTGGCCTTGGCCGCCGGCTCCACGCCGGGTGCCCCGGAAGGGCGCGTGGCGGCGCGGCCGCCGGCCGCTTCTGGTAGCATTACCCTCCCGTCCGCTGACCACGGGTCTGTCGATTCCAGCCGTCCCCCGAGCTCGGGCGGACGCGTGCGGAGAGGAGCGAGGCGCATGACGGTGCGGCTCTTGGGGCTCGATTGCAGCCCGCGTGAGAACAGCAACAGCGGCATCATGCTCGCGACGGCGTTCGAGAAGCTGGGCGCCGCCTACCCCGGCGCCGCCGCCTGCGAGGTGCTGGCCCTGCGTGAGCACCACATCGAACCCTGCAAGGCCTGCAACGTCTGCGGCAAGACCAAGGACGGCCGCTTCATCCCCTGCGTGCGCGAGCAGGAGGACGACGTCCAGGCGATCCTCGACGCCATGGTCGCCGCCGACGGCCTGCTCATCGCGACGCCGGTCTACTTCGGCCTCCCGACCGACCTGTTCAGCAAGTTCATCATGCGCACCCGGCCCCTGCGCCACCAGGACTTCAAGCTCGCCAACCGGCCCGTGGGCGTGCTCGCCACCGCCGGCCGCCGCTCCGGCGGCGCCGAGACGGCGATCCTCGCCACCTGGCTGCCCTTCGTGCGCAACGGCTGCCTCGTGGTCGGCAACGGCGACGCCAGCTGCCAGTTCGGGGCCTACGGCTGGGCCGGCCCCCGCGGCCACATCCTCAGCGACGCGTGGGGCCTCGAGCAGGCCGCCCAGACCGCCGAGCGCGTCTTCACCCTGGCCCGGGTCTTCCAGGCCGGGGTCGCGGCGACCGGCTTCGTGAACCCGATGAAGTTCTCGTACACCTCGGGCACCCGGGACTGACCCGCCGCCGCGCAAGGGAGGAGCTCCGATGACCGACGCCGACACGATCCTCGAGTTCATCCGCGAGGAGGCCGACCTCGACGAGGGCGAGGTCACGCTGGAGACCTCGCTGTTTCGCGACCAGCTCCTCGACTCGATGAACCTCACGGCCCTCATCGCCTTCCTCGAGGAGAGCTTCGCCATCAAGGTGAAGCCCATGGACATCGTCTTCGAGAACCTCGACACCGTGACCCACATGCTCGCCTACATCGGCCGCAAGAGAGCGGGCGTTGTCTGAGGTCGCGCAGGGGCCCCCCAGCGGGGCTTCCGGGGAGGAGCCCGACGCCGAGGGGCGCGGCCGCTTCTACTGGGTCTTCTACGGTCTCGGTGTGAGCCTGCAGACAGCCCTCTGGTTCCTGCTCTTCCTCGCGATCATCATCGCCGTCTCGGTGGGCCACACGCTCACCGAGTTCCGCTACGTCGGCTTCTGACGCCGGCCCTGCCTCCACTCATGACTGTCCCTCAGATACCGCGGCCCGCGTGCGTCGTGACGGCCGAGGGCGGCCGGGGAAGTGGCGCGGGCCAGCCCGTTCTTGACCGGCCGCCCGGCGGCGCTGACCGGCGGCCGGCCAGCGGCGCTGACCGGGGGCGCGGCCGGGCCCACCCCGCGGGCGCCGCCGGGGAGACGGTCCAGTGAACGCCTTCAGGCTCGGGCTGCGCGCGCGCAGCCCGATCGTCCTGGCGTTTGCACTCGCCCTGCTGCTCCCGGCCTTCGCGCTCCTCCAGGCCTTTTTCACGAGCGGAGCGTGGTCTGACATCCCGCTCCGCTATTGGGTGCGCGACCCGCTGGACGACGGCACCGTCGTCTCCTGGACCGTCGGCCGGCGCCTGCAGGACCCTCCCAAACTGCCCACCGTGTATCTGGTCGGCGGATCGAGTGCGCGCGAGGCCATCGTGAGCGGGGCCGCGCTCGCCGCTGACGTCCGCCGCCTCGGGGGGCCACGGATCGAGGCCTGGAACATGGGCTCGATCCGCCAGACCTTCGCGCAGAGCCTCGCGATCGCCGACACCATCCCGGCCGACGACGCCTGGATCGTGATCGGCATCAACGTGGGGCGCTTCGCGGGCGACCCCGAGACCACCACCGGCCAGGCGGTCGGCAAGGGGCTGCTGCTGAAGAGCGACTACCTGCATCGCTACGTCGCCGACACGTACGGGATCTACCGCTACGACCCCACGATCCTCCCGGGGATCTTCGCCTACCTCGCCGACCTGGGTCGTCTCTACGCTCGTGGCCTGCGTCACGGCGAGTTCGCCCCCGGGCGGTACGATCTTCACCGCGTCGACAGGAAGACGCAGTTCTCGCGGGCCAGGATGGAGCGCACCGTGGAGGCCTGGTACCGGCTGCGGTACCCCGATTTTCAGAAGTACTTCGCGCTGAACATGGCCGTGTTCGAGAGGCTCCTCGAGCGCTGCCGGCAGCGCGGGCTGCACATCGTGCTCGTCGAGCTGCCCATCAACAGGGACATCATCGGCCACGCGTTCGACGAGCCCGTCGCCCGGTACCGGGGCCCCGTGAAGAAGCTCGCCGCCGCGTATGGGGCGCCGTACCTCGATTTCAACCGCGAGCTCGCGATCCCCTACACGCAGTTCAACGACCTGCAGCACCTGCTCGCCCCCGCACGGCCGATCTGGCAGCGACGCCTCGCCCGCGAGCTTGTCGACCTGATGGCCAAGGCCGGGAGTGGGAGTGAGGCGCCATGAGGATCTACTTCACCC
>JBAZPK010000123.1:0-7119 GCA_041648235.1 Thermoleophilia bacterium | reverse complement strand
ATTTGACCCCATACCCCATCGCAGGTCTGGACGCGCTCACGGCTTCTCTTCCAGCTCGGGGAACCGCTCAGCAAGGATTCGGACAAGGTCGTCGGCTGTGGCAGCGAACCGGCCGCCGTCTAGGCGATCACCGACCCGCTCCAGCTCATTGGCCATGACGTAGCAGGACCGCGCCGTCGACCGCAGCTCAGCGTGCAGGGCGCGCAGGCGCCTCTCGGCGTCGGCCGAGTGGAACAGCGGTGCGCCGAGCGGTGGCCTCTGTCGTGGCTCCAGCGAGCGCATGACGTCGGCGTGCAGGCGGCGGTGCGCGTCGCGGCAGAACTGCCGCGGGCGCCCGGTGGCCGCCTGCTCAATGGGTGTGCCGCAGTAGCGGCAGCGCGTCGGACGTGTCATGAGGGCTCCAGTCGTGCCGCGCGCCCTGTGGGGGGTGAGGCCCGCAGGGCGCGCGGGATGGTGGTCAGGACACCTGCTCCTCGGCGAGCGTGATGCCGCGCAGGACGGCGATCGCCGTGGGATCGGTGAGGTAGGTCCCGAAGCGGACGTAGCCCCGAACCTCGACGGCGCCCTTCTTGAATCCGGCGCCGAGGCGGCTCACCTCGATGGTGATATCCGTGCGCACGCCGACGGTGAGCTTGCTCAGGTCGCCAACGACCACCGTGTGCTCGTCGGTGCCGATGCCGCCGTCTGCCGGCAGGAAGCCGCTCACGTACTCGGCCAGGTCCTGGTAGGCGCGCGGCGCCCGCAGCGGGTTGTTGTCGCCGTCCTGCATGCAGTTGAGGCCCGTCCACGTCTCCACGGGCATGATGATGCTGGTCGGCTCGTGGTGGGCCGCCTTGACGAGGCCCATGGCCTGCACGAACGGCCGGAAATCGGCGAGTACGCCGACGGCGAGCATCTCGATGATGCGGTCTTGGCCGGTGTTCATGTTGAGGAGGCCAAGCGGCTGCTCCGCGCCGCTGCCGGCCAGGGCCGCCTGGTCGAAGGCGAGCGACAGCTGCGAGGCGAAGGCGCGGTGGATCGTGCCGTCGAGGTCTACGCAGTCCTCAACCGACTCGACGGAGAGCGTGGTGTAGAGCCACGCCGAGTCCGCGGTGAGCTCGGCGGCGTCGAATGTCCAGGCACCATCGGTCAGGTCGCGAGCGGCGGACTCCGGCTCCCACTCGACGGCCGGCTCGCTCGTCATGCGGGCGACCTTGGCGCCCGGGACGTCGATCGGCATGAGCTGCGCGCCCGCGCGGAAGATGACGCTCTGCTCGCGGGCGAGGTCCACGATGCCGGCCGTCACGTAGCCCGGCACGGCTGCGGCGGCCCCGCCGGACAGGACCATGGCCTTGACGTCGGGGGTGACCCCGCGCCAGTCGCCGAGCCCGAGGCCCCGGACCAGACCGGTCAGGCTCACGTTCGGCGTCGGGGAGCCGGGCGCGCTGAGCATGGGCTGGCCCTTGGCCAGGAGGCGTCCGGTCGGGGTGCCGTTCGCGAAGTCCGCCAGCTGACGCTTGTACTCGGCGTCGAGAGCTTCAGTCTCGCGCTCGAGCGAGCGGACGAGCACGGGACCATCATCCTTGTCGGCCGCGACGGTGCGGGCGTTCTGGAGGAGAGCGGTGGCGTGCTCGAGATCACGCCGCGTCTTGTGGATGGGATGCTCGCCTCTCAGCGGATTCTTGAGGTCTGCCATGGCTTCACCTTTCCCGCAGTGTGGCGCCGGCCGCGGTGCGGCCGGCCTCGATGACGGCGACGTACTCGCTCCGCGTGTTGGCGCCGGCCGGGTCGATGCCCTCGGCCTCGCAGACGGCGCGCAGCTCGGCGACCTTCATGCGGCCAAGAGGCTTGGCGGGCGGTGCGGGCGAGTCCTCGTCGCGGCGCTCCAGGAGTCGCATCCAGCCCGGTTTAGCCGGCTCAGGGTCGACGAGGCAGGCGACGCGCTCGGCCTCGGCGTCCGTGATGAGGTCACCCGACCGGTACAGCAGGAACCTCCGCCCCTCGCTGTCCGTGTCGTAGATCCTCACGCTTACCCTGTGCACGTGGCCTCCCTCGGATCGGTGGCGTCCTCTGCCACCATGGTGACGGCACCGCCACCCGTTTCTGCCGCGACAAGTGCCTCATGCACCTCGGCAAGCTTCCGGCGCCGGCGCAGGAGCTTGCTGCGAGCTGCCCAGAGCGCGAGCTGAGCGTCGGCCTTGGCGATCTCTTCCTCGTGGGCCAGGGTGAGGTGCTCGAAGTGGCAGTGTCCACAGAGGCCGGTCGTCTTCACGCCGACCGGCCGCTTGGCGCAGGCGGGGCAGAGTTGAGCCTGTGAGAGCTCGCGGACACGCTTCAGGACGGCGGGACCGCACGTCTCCCCCGGAATTCCCCCACAACTTTTTCGGCGAAGGGAGACTCCCAGCTGCGCCGCCTTGCGCTCCACGCTCTTGAGCGATCGGTCCAGGGTGGCCGCGCAGGCTTTCCCGCCGAGTCGCGGCGCGAGAATGCGCAGCGCCTCCTCTTCGGCGTGGGTCCACGGCCTCATGCCGGCTCGCTTGCGATCTCGACCACGCCTCTGCTGTGGCACTCACGGCACTCGTAGGCGACGTCGCGCTCGAGGTCCTCAACGAAGCCGAGGCCGCCGCACACCGAACACTCGGTGGTCGGCGGCGCGTACAGGTCGACGTACTCGGCGAAGCGCCGCACGCCAGGATCGAGGAAGCGATGCGCCCGCAGAACGTAGCGGTCCTCGCGACCATCACGCCTGCACTCGACGGCGTAGGCCGTCGCCGCCTTCACGAGGTCCTGCGGGTCCTCCCCGCGGGCCACGAGCGCAGCGAACGCGGTGCGGGCGCGCTCCCGGTCGCGCTGCAGCGGGTAGCCCTTCCAGAACTCTTCGAAGAGGTCGCCGCTGTTAAGAGACTGTTCAAGCTCTTCTTGTTTGGAGGGCTCACCGACCCCTAGTCGGGGGACTCGCGCGCCCCTAGTCGGGGACTCGCCCGCCCCTACTCGCGCGGTCTGACTAGGGGCGCACGCGCCCCTAGTCAGCAGGTGGTAGACGGTGTGATCGCGGCTGCCGCGAATGTGGGGCCGTTCCCTGGTGAAGACTCCGGATGCCTCGAGTCGACTGAGGGCGCGCGTCACGGTGCGGCGGTCCAGGTGCGCGACGCTCGCGATCTTCCCGATGCTGGGCCACGCCCGCCCCTGAGCATCGGCGTGAACGTACAGGACGCCGGCGACGCGCCAGTCGGCCACGGTCGCGGACTCCTCGCACAGCAACTCGATCACGGCCTCAGGTATGCGCGCGTCGCGCATGGCCGGTCACCTGTGGTTTGCCGCCCCGCCTCCCCTCAGACACGACGGGCGAGGCGGTCCGCGAGGGCCTCGACGTCGGCGCGGCGGTACAGGTTCCGCCTCAGGCCGCCGGGCAAGTCAACCTTCTGGACCAGGCCGAGCTTGGTCCACTTCCGGAATGTCGGCAGCGAGACGCTGCACAGCTCTGCGGAGATCGCCTCCGAGATGAGCACGCGCTCGGACGGCGGCAGCTCCTTCTCGCGACTCGGGGCCTGTGGTACGGTCATCGGGCACTCCTCGGGGTGTCGGCGCCGTCTCTACTGTTGCAGGCAGGGCGGCGCTGTTTCAGGTCTGACAACGGTGTTATACACAGCACTTTCTGAGGGTCCCAAAGACCACGCGCTCGGTGCTCCTCCATGCCCCTCGATGCCCGAATATGACGCGATATGCGCGAACACTTTGGGGTTGACAGGATTCTGAGAGACTCGCGGAGAAACGAGAAAGGCCCCGGGCGGTCAGCCGCCCGGGGCCTTCGAACCGGCCGCTCCGACTAGCCCCGCGCCAGCCGGCTCACGAGCCGCCGCGAATACGGAGCCGCCGCGACGCCCAGCCCGGCGTACATCTGCCGCGTCCGCGGGTTCGATTCGACCGCGAAGCACGTCGCGGGGTCGATGCCGTCCGGCAGGATGAACGTCTTGAGCATCCGCCGCTTGGCGTCGGGCGGCTCCTCGTCGTGGGTGTTGAAGTAGGCGCGCTCGAGGACAAGCTGCGGGATGCGCCGGCCGATCGCGGCCAGCGTCGCGGCCTTCTGGCGCTCCGGGCGCGCGGTGAGCATGAACACGCGGTAGCCGGCCAGGGCGTCCACGAGGTCCATGCGGTACTGCTCGAGCTCGACGCGGCGCTCGATCGGCCGGATGTCGCAACTCGTCTGCTGGTCGCCGATGAGCGTGTAGTTCAAGTCGAGCAAGATGACCTGCGGGCGCTCCATGGCTACAGCCGGCCGGCGTCCTGAGCGGCGCCGACTATCTCCCTCAACGCGTCCAGATCGTCAGGGTCCTTCCCCTCCGCCACCAGGCATCGGCGCAGCAGGTAGCTGCATTGGCCCTCGTAATCCTTGGCGATCCTCTCCCACGTCGGCAACTTGGTCATGATGCTTCCTCCCTTTCGTTGATATCTCTCCGCGTCATTCGGCGCCGGCTCGGCTACAGCAGGCCGTCCGCGACGTCCACGCCCTCGCGCTGCTCCGCTTCGGTCACGTGCGAGTACACCTTGCGCGTTACGAGCGAGCTGCTGTGCCCCATGCGCCGGCTGACGAGCTCGTCGCGGACGCCGGCGGCCAGCTGCGCCGTGGCGTAGGCGTGGCGTAGGGCGTGGACGCCGAACTCCCACGGCTCGAAGTCTTCGACGGTGCCGCCGGCGTCCACCCACTCCCCGAGCCGTCGTCCGTTGACCTGTCTCATTGACCGGCGCCACTCCTGTGCGAAGGCGCTAGGAGTCCACAGCCGGCCCGCTGGGAGCACACCGTCGCCTTTGGCGGCCGAGGACCTTACCGATGGGAAGACCCACGGCTCATCGGCCCACAGGCCGTCCTTGACGTACTTGAGACGCCGCTCGGCGAGCATCGACCGCTGCCGGCGCAGGACCGCGGCGACGGCAGCGCCGAACGGCACCTTGCGCCGGCTCCGCTTGGTCTTCGGCGCCTTGCGCTCCACGTGGCCGTCCACCTGCTCGATCTTGCCGTTGACGTCGATCTCGCCGGCCTCGAGGTCCACATCCGACCAGCGCAGCGCGATGAGTTCTGAGCGCCGCAGGCCGGTCCCCAGGGCGACGGCCGCGACGGCGTGGATCGGCGTGCCCTCGGCGAGCACGAGGAAGCGGCGAGCCGTCTCCGGGTCGACGCCGGGCTCGGCGTCCTCCTGCACGCGGTCATCCTTCGGTGGCTTGGCGAGGTTGCACGGGTTCCGGTGAAGCAGGCCGTCGTCGCAGGCCCGAGCGAGGATCATCGCGAGCACGCGGTGGATGCCGCGCACAGTAGCCGGCTGGATGGCGACGCCGCGGCGACGGGCGCCGTTCGCGAGCACGTCGGCGTAGAAGGTCGCGACGGCGGTGCGGTCCACGGCGTCGAGCCGCAGCGAGCCGATCGGGAACGGCTTCACGTAGCGGTCGACCACGTTGCGGTAGCCGGCGAGGGTCTGCGCGCTCACCTCGGCCTTGCGAGATGCGAGGTAGCGATCGGCGTACTCGGCGAGGGTCTGAGCGCGAGCGACGAGCGAGCCCTTGTCGCGCTCTTTCAGCAGGTCGCGCTCGAGCTTCTCCGCGGCGCGCTGCCCCTTGACGACGCGCTGCACCTTGGCCGGCCGGCTGCCCGGCTCGGCCACGCGGTCGTAAACGACCACGAGATAACAGCCGGGGCGATCTGCGAGCTCCGTGACGGACACTTCCACTCCCTTCTGCTGCTGACCTGACAGTCATAGTATCCGCCGAAGTGTCCGGTCATGCAAGAAAAGGCTTCCGCACGGGGAAGCGGAAAGTGGCGATTTGCTGGGAAAACGAGTGGTGCCCCCGGGCTGGATCGAACAGCCGACACCAGGTTTAGGAAACCTGTGCTCTATCCACTGAGCTACGAGGGCAAAGTGCCGATTTGCAGGGATTTTACCTCTGCTGCGGCCCGCCAAGGATAGCACGAGTTGCTAATAAGTTGCTAAACCCGCAGGAAACAGAAGCGTCGGGAATCGAAGGTCACGGAGTCCCACGCGGCCGCTCCTCCTTCCCTGCAGCGAACCTTCCTCGGCACTCCAGCGTCTTACTCCTCTGCAGGGAGATCGTCACCCTCTGAGACGTTGACACTATCGAACAGCCAGAAAGTAGTCTGACAGGTGGGCAGTACTGATTCCCGGTACTGAGAGTTCCGAGGGGGGAAAGGAGCTGCCTGTGCGAGAGGTCAGATGGGGATTCCCTCAAGCTGTTGCCGCGGTGGCGCTTGGGGAATCGACACGGGGGGTGGTGCTTTGACCATGAGTACCTTGACAGCGAGGGCTCGGACGGCGCGCGCCGGCACGAGAGTGGGGGTGATTTGCTTCCTGTTGTTGCTTGCGAGCGTGCTCGCACCTGGGAGCGCCTTGGCCTATCAGACGTTCGGCGGCCACCCTCTGGTCTACGGCGTAGGCAACTATGGTGCCAACAACCAGCACTACTGGATTGCAAGCGGCGCGACCGAGTTCGAGACGACGATCGACAACGCGATGCACGATTGGATCTACACGACGGACTACTGGGGCATCACCACGCCGATCTCGTACACGCAGACGACCGTTCAGAGCAGCAGTCGCATGGACATTCATCACGCCTCAGTCTATGCCGACTGGTGGGGGATAACCGAGTGGTACCACGGAGACGGCACCGTTGTTAGCAAGAATGCGATCGGAGAGCCGACCGAGAACTGGGTGTGGGGCAAGATCAGAGTCTCTCCGGACTTCTCAGACTGTCCGAACAAGAAGGGGGTCGTCGCTCACGAGATGGGTCACGTGATGGGGCTCGCGCACGTCACTAGCGGGACCAAACTGATGCGTTGGGACATCGCCGGCCTGGACATCCATCGTGCTCAGCCCGACGACCTCAATGGAATCAACTACCTATACTGAGCCCCCACTCGTACGCCCACGTCAACCGATCGGTTCGTGGTCGTTCCGCGTGCACCAATCCTTGGCCGAAGAGAGGGGACCAACGTGAAGATAGCTAGAATCGCGCCGCCCTCGCATCTCATTGGGCTCAAGTCAGCGCAGGGTGGGCGCGCCCACCGGATCGGCGATCGCGCGGCGGCGATGGGCTGGCCGACCACCGTTCGCTTCGAGCCATGTGCGGATC
>JBAZPK010000122.1:0-7134 GCA_041648235.1 Thermoleophilia bacterium | reverse complement strand
GCAGGCGCCAGCCGTCGTCGCGCTCGATGAGTCCCATGAGAGCCTCCTGACGAGTGGTTCGTCACGCTTCTCACCAAGCGGATTCGCGGCGACTCCGTCAGTTCCTACAGGGATAGGTCCTTAGTTAGCCGCCGGGTTGGCGCCGGCGGCGTCGCGGGGAGAGGGGGTCGCATGTAGACCCCCTCTCCCCGCATACTTGCAGCGACCGAGCCCCGGCCGGGCACGCGTGCCCGGCGTGGCCGTCGGTCGCGCCCATCACGTCCGAGCCAGAGACGGGGAAGCGAGAGCGTAGCGGTGAGCGATCCGACCGTGACCATCGAGGAGGCCATCACGGCTCTTCCTGCCGCTGCCGCACGGCAGCGACCGCGCGGCTGGCGCGTGTATTGGCGGCGCCTGCGGCGCCGGCCGGCCGCGTTGGTCGGCACCATCATCTTCGCCGTCTTCCTGTTTTTGGCCGCGTGCGGGCCGTGGGTCGCGCCCTACGACTACCAGGCGCAGGACGCCAAGGTGCGGCTGCACTCGCCCACCGTGGCTCATCCGTTCGGCACCGACCAGTTCGGCCGCGACGTCCTCAGCCGCATCATCGTAGGCACGCGCAACATCTTCCTCATCGGCGGCTTCGGCACCCTGGTGGCCGTGGTCATCGGCACGGCCATCGGTCTGGCCTCCGGGTACGTCGGCGGTGCCGGCGACGAGGTGGTGATGCGCCTGCTCGATGTGCTCCTCTCCTTCCCCTCGCTGCTGCTCGCCCTCGTGTTGTTGAGCACCGTGGGTCCGTCCAACCTCAACCTCGTTTTCGTGGTCGCCGTCCTTTACATCCCCATGGTGGCGCGCGTCGTGCGCAGCATGGTGCTCGACCTCAAGTCGAAGGAGTTCGTGGAGGCGGCGCGCGTGCGTGGCGAGACGCGTAGCTACATCCTCTTCCGCGAGATCCTGCCCAACTCCCTGCCGCCGCTGCTGGTCGAGGCCTCGATGCGCTTCTCGTACTCGATCTTCCTCGTTGCCTCGCTTGGGTACCTGGGGCTCGGCGTGCAGCCGCCCTCGCCCGACTGGGGCCTGCAGATCTACGATGGGCGCAACTTCCTGCAGATCGCGCCGTGGACCCTGCTCTTCCCCGCCGGCACGATCGCCGTGCTCGTGGTGTCCACCAACCTGATGTCTGACGGCCTCCGCCAGGTCATGCTGCCTGGCGGCGGGAGGAACTAGGATGGGCACCCCGGACCCTTACTCGCCGCCGTCCGTCGCGCCACGCCCGGTCTTCGAGGTCGAGGGTCTGCACATCGACTACGCCACAGAGGCGGGCGTGTTGCACGCCGTGCGCGACGTGTCCCTGGCGGTCAGAAGACACGAGAGCTTCGGCCTTGTGGGCGAGTCTGGCTCGGGCAAGTCCACGCTGGCCATGGGGGCGATCCGCTATCTGGCGTCCAACGGCCGCGTCACGGACGGCAGCGTGCGCCTCAACGGCGTCGAGCTGCTCAGCCTGGCCCCCAAAGAGCTCCGGGCGCTGTGGGGGTCGCGCATCGGCGTCGTCTACCAGAGCCCGCTAAGCGCCCTGAACCCGTCCATCGTGATCGGCAGACAGCTCGCCGAGGTCGCGCGGCAGCACCTGGGCATGAACCAGAGCGCCGCCCGCGAGCGCGTCGCGGAGATGCTCACCAAGGTCGCAATGCCCGACCCTGAGGCGGTCATGAAGCGCTACCCCCACCAGCTCTCGGGCGGCATGCTGCAGCGCTGCGTCATCGCCATGGCACTGATGACGGACCCGTCGCTGCTCGTCATGGACGAGCCCACGACGGCGCTCGACGTGACCACGCAGGCGGTGGTTCTCGACCTGGTGTCGGAGCTCAAGCGCGAGTTCGACTCGGCCATCCTCTACATCACCCACGACCTGGGCGTGATCACCAAGATCTGCGACCGGGTGGGCGTGATGTACGCCGGCGAGTTCATGGAGCAGGCGCCTCTGCGTGAGCTGTTCAAGGCACCGCTCCACCCGTACACGCTCGACCTGCTCGGCTGCGTCCCGCATTTCGATCCGTCGCCGCAGAAGCGGTCGCTGGTGACCATCCCGGGCTCCATCCCCCGCGTGGACGAGCTGCCGCCCGGCTGCATCTTCGCGCCGCGCTGCACCTTTGCGGAGGACGCATGCCGGGCGGCGCCGCCACCGCTCGAGCAGCGCGGCGAAGATCATTTGAGCGCCTGCCGCCGCTGGCAGATCGTGCCACCCCCGCGGGAGCACCTGCGAGCCGCCACCGAGGCACTCACCACCGCCGGCGTCGCCGCGGGCGACCGACCGACGCTCGTGGAGGTCGACGACGTGCAGGTGCACTTCAAGGCGGCCCACGGGCTCCTCCGCAACCGACAGCAGCGCTTCATCCGCGCCGTCGACGGAGTGAGCCTCGACGTGCGCTCGGGAGAGACGCTCGGGATCGTCGGCGAGAGCGGCAGCGGCAAGACGACCGTGGCGCGGGCCATCATCGGCCTCACGCCCGCCACCGGCGGCCGCATCAGCCTTCGCGGCCGTCGGCTGGAACCAAGCACCGGCCGCCGCCCGCGCTCCTCGCTGCGCGAGATCCAGATGGTCTTCCAGAACCCGGACGCGTCCCTCAATCCCACGCGCAGCGTGGGCGACGCCATCATGAGGCCCCTGACGCTGCTGAGCGGCCTCAGCCGCCAGGCAGCCAGGGACAAGGCCAAGGCGTTGCTCCGCGCCGTGAGCCTGCCGGAGAGCTACTTCGGGCGCCTGCCGCATGAGCTGAGTGGCGGCGAGAAGCAGCGCGTCGCGATCGCGCGCGCCTTCGCCGCCGAGCCCGAGCTCATCCTCTGCGACGAGCCCATCTCGTCCCTGGACGTATCGGTACAGGGCTCGCTCATGAACCTGCTGATGAGGTTGCAGCTCGAACAGAACACGTCGTACGTGTTCATCTCCCACGACCTCTCGGCGGTCCAGCATCTCTCGGACGTGATCGCCGTCGTGTACCTCGGGCGCATCATGGAGCTGGGCGACGCCGTGCGCGTGCTCACGCCCCCGTTCCACCCCTATACCGAGGCGCTGCTCTCGGCTGTGCCGCTCGCCGACCCGGACGTGAAGCAGAAGCCGATCCGCCTGAGCGGCAGCGTGCCCAGCGCCGTGGACGTACCGTCGGGTTGTCGCTTCCACCCACGCTGCCCGCGCTTCCTGGGTGACCTCTGCGTGCAGCACGAGCCTCCGTGGCGCGAAGGCGAGGGCGACCACCGGATCTCCTGCCATATTCCACTCCACGAATTGTCGCGGCTGCAGGCCGAGACGCTGGTGCTCGCAGCCGAAAAGGGAGGCGCCTGATGCTGCGGTTCATCCTCAGGCGCCTCGGTTTCATGGTGCTCGGCGTCATCCTCGCCTCCATCATCATCTTCTGGGCGACGACGGTGCTGCCCGGCGACGTGGCCACCATGGTGCTCGGCCGGTACGCCACCGACCAGGCCAGGACGCAGCTACGCCACGAGCTTGGCCTCGACAAGCCCATCGCCGTGCAGTACACGCACTGGCTGGGGAACTACGCGAAGGGTGACTGGGGCAACTCGCCAAGCACCGACACCGCCGTGCGCCCACTCGTGTTCGAACGCCTGCGCAACTCGTTCCGGCTGGCCGTCATCGCCTTCGCCATGTACGTTCCGCTGGGCATCCTGCTGGGCCTCGTGGCGGCACTGCGCAAGAACACCTGGGCCGACAACGTGATATCCGTCGGGTCGCTGGCCTTCATCGGTTTGCCCGAGTTCGTCAGCGGCGTCGTCCTGATCACCATATTCGCCATCGAGCTGCACTGGCTGCCGGCGCAGTCGGCGATCGACCCGCGCTCGAGCTACGCCGCCGCGCTCCCGTACCTCATCCTGCCGGCGATCACCGTGGCGCTCACGAGCCTCGCATACGTCGTGCGTATGACTCGTTCGAGCACCGTCGACGTGCTCCAGATGGACTACGTGCGCACCGCCAACCTCAAGGGTCTGGCGCCGCGCCGCGTGCTCTTCACGCACGTGCTCCGCAACTCGCTGCTGCCGACGATCACGGTCGTCGCGATCGGCATCGGCTGGCTGATCGGCGGCCTCATCGTCACCGAGTCCGTGTACGGCTACCCGGGCATCGGCCGGCTGCTGCTCTTCGCCATCACCCACCGCGACCTGCAGCTCATCCAGGCCACGGCCCTCCTGCTCGTGATCATCTACGTGGTCGCCAACCTGGTCGCCGACATCCTGTACGCGGTCCTCAACCCGCGGATCCGCTACACCTGAGGTCGGGCGACGTCCGAGGGCCGCACCTGGCGCGCGGAGCGCGCCCTCGTCAGCGGCCCCCGCTCTCGCCGGGTATGCCGGCCTCGCGCGGAACCTTGGGCGGCAGCCTCGTGAGGGCACCGGAGGCCACCAGCTCGCGCAGCGGCTCGAGGTCGGCCGGCAAGGCGTCGCCAGCGCCCATGAAAGGTACGCGCTCGCGGGTGAGCGCCAGGAGAGTCCGCGTGCCTCTCCCCAACGGCTCCCGGGCGCGAAGGTCCACCGCCTGGGCCGCGACGAGGAGCGCCATTGCGAGGATGTGCTCGCCGAGTGTGACCATGTCTGCCAGGCGGCGAGCCGCCAGTGGAGCCATCGTGGCGCGGTCCTCGATTCCCTCGGCCCCGGTGGAGCTGACCAGCTCGAACGACACCGGCTGGGCCAGCAGCCGGGCCTCGGCGGTGACGGCCTCCGCGGCGATGGCGAAGTGAGAGAGCCCGCTGTCGGCGGTGCCGGCGCGCACCGTGAGCCCGGTCGGGAGTCCCGACCAGGGCGTATCGAGCAATTTCATGGTGCGCTCGGTGACGCTCGTCAGCAGCGGCGCGAGGCCGATGCGAGCGTAGTCGAGGGCAGCCGCGAGCGGCAGGACCTCGAACTGCGCGGCTGAGACCACCCGGCCCTCGTCGACGAGGACGAGAGGGTTGCCCTGGGCCGCCACCAGCTCGACCTCGAGCTGCGCCAGGCAATGATCGAGCACGTCGCGAGCCGCTCCGAGTTGGTGCGGCAGGCTGCGGAAGGTGAGGGGGTCCTGCAGGTTGCGGGCGGCCCCTGAGGTGTACAGGTAGCTCCCGTCGAGGAGCGCGGTCAGATGCTCGGCGGCAGCCTGCAGGCCGTGGTACGGACGCGCCGGCGCGACCTCGGGGTGCAGGAGTGAGATGTTCGCGGCGAACGCCTCGAGCTGCAGGGCGCCGACGGCCTCAGTGGCGTCCAGCAGGCGGCCTGCGTCGACCAGAGCCAGGGCGGCGAAACCGGTGGAGAACGCGTTATTGTTGAGGATGGCGAGGGCCTCGCCGGCCGCCGGCTCGAAACCGGCGAACACGGCCACCCCGAGGTCGGCGTTGGCCGCGAGGTCGGATTGGCCCAGCGAGCCGAGCAGGTGCACCGGCGGGGTCACGTCGCCGTTGATCATGGCGCCGATCCGCTCGGCGAGCTGCGGTCGCACGCCCGAACGCCCCGCCGCGAGCCCGCTCATCAAGCGCAGCATGGCGGCCCGCACGACATCGCGTGGTGCCAGTGGCCCCTGGCCCACGCGGTGGTTGTCGATGAGGCGCAGATTGAATGTGGCTTCGTCCTCGCTCGCCACGCGCACGCGTTTGAGCGTGCCGACGCCCGTCGTGAGCCCGTAGACCTCGTCGCCGCGGGCGAGCACGCGCTCGACGACGGCGCGCGAGAGCTCCATGCGCTCGCGCGCCTTGTGGCTCAGCGTCACGCGTTCCCCATCGCGGGCCACGCGGAGCACGTCCCGGATCGTCAGGGTGAGTCCATCGATCGCCAGGGCCATCAGCAACCTGCCTCATCACGGTTTCGTGGCTTTCCGGCGGCAGAGGAAGGCTCGTTCCCGTGCCTCGCCCGCCGGCACGACTGCACCTTACCCGCAGCGACCGGAGGCGACGCTCGTGACGTGCGGGCGAGCCGGCTTCTGGCCGGGCCGGGGTCCGAGACGGCGAGACGTCGCCGGGGTGGAGCTCCACGAGGCGTCGGTCAGGCCAGGGCCGCCATCGTGATCGCCGCGGACTCGCACCCGGTGGCGCAGAGACCGCAACCGCGGCACTCCGCCACGTCAAGACTCGGGCGGCCGTCCGACGCGGTGATCGCGCCGAAGCGGCAGCGCAGGGCGCAGCGGCCGCAGTCTACGCACAGCTCCTCGTCGATGGCGGCGACGTGGCGGCGGCGCGGCCACACACTCTCCGTGCCCAGCCGCGCCGTCGCCAGGTGCGGGAAGCAGCAGTCGGTGCAGCAGTTGCAGATGGCGTGGAGATCGCCGGCGCTGCGGCCTACATAGTCGGTGTGCATGAGGCCGACGCGGTCGGCCTCATGCAGGACCTCGAGTGCTCGCTCGCGCGAGATCTCCCAGCCGAGCCCGCGGTCGTTGTCGAAGCGCAAGCAGACATTCAGCGGCTTGCGGCAGTGACCCATGATGGCACGGCAGTCGCACGGCCACAGGTAGACGTGCTCCTCGGCGGCGATGACCGCCTCAGCCTCGGAAAGCAGCAGGTACGCGTAGTCGGACTCGCGGGAGCCAGGGGCGCGCCCGGCCTTCAGGGCCGTGAGGTCGTCACGCAGGCTCTCCGTGTAGTTCGCGAGCTCCCAATCGGCCAGCTGCGCGTGGACGTCCCGTGGCACGTCCTTCCAGCCTTCGAACATGGCCCAGATCTCGAGACGGGCGCGGAAGGAAGCCGGCGAGTGCGCGCCGGCCTCAATCCTGTCGAGGACCGCGCGACGCACGGCGCGAGAGAGCGCGTCGGGCGTGCCGCCGGGCGCGAAGCTGGGGCTCGCCGGGGCGCCGGCGGCCGTCAGCCCGGCGGCCGCGAGGACCAGCCGGGCGTCAGCTTCGTCGTAGAAGCGGTCGAGCCAGGGGAGAATGAAGTCTGGCGCGCTGACGGCGCCTGCCAGGGCGCGCCCGGTCGCTTCATCCACGGTCTCGGCCTCGCGGTGCGAAGCCGTCAACGAGCGCGTCGATGCGCCCCTTGAGGCCTGCGTCCAGGGGCGCCGCGACGTGGGTGCGCAGCAGCTCGAGCGCCCGCCGGCGCGCCGCCTCGCGCAGGTCCGGCGCGCCGTCGTCCTGCCAGCGCTCGTGGCTCTTGCGGTTGAGGATCGTCGGTCGCCATTGGGCGCTAC
>JBAZPK010000121.1:0-7211 GCA_041648235.1 Thermoleophilia bacterium | reverse complement strand
CCCGTCCGCTCCGCGGTCATGCTCTGCCGCCCGGCGCCAAGCCGAGGGCGCGACACGCGTTGGCCGTCGTGACCTCCGCCACGCGGGCCGCGCTCCAGCCGCGCGCCTCGGCGACCACGGCGGCGGTATGCGCCACCCAGGCCGGCACGTTGCTGTTGCCGCGATTGGGCACCGGGGCGAGGAAGGGCGCGTCCGTCTCGACCATGATGCGGTCCTCGCGCACTCGTGCGGCGGCGTCGCGCAAGGCGGCGGCGTTCTTGTAGGTGACGTTGCCGGCGAAGCTCGCGTAGTAGCCGCGGGCGTTGCACTCGTCGACGTACTCGGGCAGCGCGAAGCAGTGCATGACGACGGTGAGGCCGAAGGCCTCCGCGGCGAGCTGCGCCATGGCTTCGTCGCCGGCCTCGCGTACGTGGACGATGAGCGGCAGGGCGACTCGCCGCGCCAGCTCGATCTGGGCGCTGAAGGCGCGGCGCTGGGCGTCGCGCGGGCTCAGGTCGCGGTAGAAGTCGAGCCCGCACTCACCGATGGCGACCACCCGGGTGTCGGCCGCGAGCTGCTCGAGCTCCGCCAGCAGCTCGTCGGAGAGCAGCGTGGCGTCGTGCGGATGCAGGCCCACCGTGGCGTAGACGCCCTCGAGGCGGCCGGCGAAGCTGACCGCCTGCCGCGACCTCTGCCCGTCGATGCCGATGGTCACCACCGCCTCGACGCCGGCCGCCCGTGCCTCGGCCACGGCCCGCTCGGGCTCGGCGACCATCTCCAGGTGGCAGTGCGAATCGACGAGGGTCATTGCGGTGCGTGCTGCCGGGTGGGCGCGGAGGGCACCAGGCAGCGCCTCAGGCGCCGGCCTCGATGCGCGGGAAGAGCGGCGGCGCCACGACCACGGCGGCCGGCTCGAGGGCGCCGAAGGTGGCGCGCTCGAGCAGCAGGTCGCCCGCGCCGCAAGCCTGGCCGAGGCGCCGCAGGACCTCCTCGGCGGTGCCCGGGATGACCGGGTGGATCGCCAGGGCGACGAGGCGCAGGCCGGCCGCCAGGCCGTGGAGCACGGCGTCGAGTCGGCCGGCCTGCGCCGCGTCCTTGGCGAGCTTCCACGGCGCCTCTTCTTCGACCAGCCGGTTGAGGCGCCGCACGTACTCCCACACCGTCTCGACGGCGGCCGTGATCTCGCTGGCGCCGTAGCGCACCCCGGCGGCGCGCACCATCGCCTCGCCCTCGGCAGCCACCGCGGCCAAAGCCTCACCCTCAGGCCCAGCCTGAGGGATGGCCCCATCGCGGTACTTGCCGATCATGCTCACCGTGCGGCTGACGAGGTTGCCGAGCTCGTTGGCCAGCTCGTTGTTGTAGCGGCTCTCGAAGCCTTCGAGGCTGATGACCCCGTCCTGACCGAAAGTCACCTCGCGCATGAGGTAGTACCGCAGAGGGTCGATGCCGTACTGGTCCATCACCGCGAACGGGTCGAGCACGTTGCCGCGTGTCTTGCTCATCTTCTCGCCGCCCATGAGCAGGTAGCCGTGGATGGACTCGCCGCTGGGCAGCGGGTAGCCGGCGCTGAGGAGCAGCGCCGGCCAGATCACGGCGTGGAACTTGAGGATGTCCTTGGCCAGCAGGTGGTACACGGCCGGCCAGAAGCGCTCCACGAGGTCCTCGCCGGGGCGCGCGTAGGTGAGCGCCGAGAGGTAGTTGATGAGCGCGTCGACCCACACGTAGATGACCTGCTCCGGGTCCCAGGGCACGGGCACGCCCCAGGTGATGCTGGAGCGGCTGATGCTGATGTCGTCGAGGCCCTGCTCGATGAAGGACAGGGCCTCGTTGTACCGCGAGCGGGGCTGTACCCAGCCCGGGTGGGCGCGGAAGAACTCGGCCAGGCGGTCCTGGTACTTGCTGAGCAGGAAGTAGTAGTTCTCCTCCTCCACGTACACGGGCGCGATGCCGTGATCGGGGCATTTGCCGTCGACCAGGTCGCGCTCGTACCAGAAACCCTCGCAGGCGGTGCAGTAGAGGCCCCCGTAGGTGCGCTTCTCGACGTCGCCGGAGGCGCGCATGCGCTCGACGAAGTCCTGCACGAAGGCCTCGTGCTCCGCGTCGGTGGTGCGGATGAAGAAGTCGTTGCTGGCGTTGACCTGCTCCGCGAGGCGGCGGAACTTGGGCGCCATCTCGTCGACGTGCTGGCGCGGCGTGATCCCCCGTTCGGCGGCCGCCTGGGCGATCTTGGTGCCGTGCTCGTCGGTGCCGGTGAGGAAGAAGACCTCGTCGCCCTTCTGGCGGTGGTAGCGAGCCAGGATGTCGGCGGCGATGGTGGTGTAGGCGTGCCCCAGGTGGGGCTCGGCGTTCACGTAGTAGATCGGCGTGGTGACGTAGTAGCGCATGCGGCTAGTCTACTTCTTCTCGTGCGTGGCGGCCCTGGCCGCCTTGCCGTAGCTGCCGAGGCGCTCGCCGAGCGACCAGTACTCGCCGTTGGCGTAGGCCATCGCGTCGAGCTTGCCCGTCTGCAGATGGCCGTGCGAGTCCAGCACCTCCTCGTCGTAGTGCACCGCGACGATCTCGGCGATGTAGAGGTCGTGGGCCCCGAGGTCGAGCTGGTGGCGAACCACGCACTCGATGTTGAGCGGGCACTCGGCGATCAGCGGGGCGCCGACGTGCGCCGCCGGCTCAGGGGTGAAGCCGAGCTCGGCGAACTTGTCGTGCTCGAGGCCCGACCACATGCCGGCGGTGTCGACCGCCTGGAGCTGAGCCGCGCGCGGCACGTTGACGACAAACTCGCGCGCCGCGTTCACCAGGCGGTGCGAGTGCCGCGAGGGGCGGATGGCCACGCTGAGCATCGGCGGCTCCGAGCACACCGTGCCCACCCACGCCAGCGTGATGATGTTGGCCTTCTCCTTGCCGTGGCCGGCGACGCTGAGCAACACCACCGGGGCGGGGAGCAGGGCGGTCGACGGCTTGCGCTCGATCTTCACGGGGTTCCTCCTGCGGGTGTGGCGGGCCGGTCTGCCGGCAATCGTACCCCATGGTGAGAATCGCAGAACTCTGGCGTTCTCCTCACGACATTCGTACAATGCCCCCGGCGAAAGGAGTTCCATGCGTAAGCCGACCCTCGACAAGCTCGACCAGATCGACATCGCCATCATCGGGCACCTGCAGCACGACGGCCGGCGCCCCTTCACGACCATCGCCAGGGGCCTCGGCATCAGCGAGGCGAGCGTGCGCCAACGTGTCGCCCGGCTGCGGCGCAACAACGTCATCCAGATCGTCGCCGTCAGCAGCCCGCTGGACCTCGGGCTCACCTGGGTGCAGGTGCAGCTACGGGTACGCGGCGACCGCGTGCAGGCCGTGGCCGAGGCGGTCGCCGAGCTGGCGGCGGTGGACTACGTGAGCATCTGTGCCGGCAGCTGCGACCTCATCGTCGGGGTCGTCGCCCACGACCGCGAGGAGCTCATGGACATCCTCCTGAACCACATCCGCAGCATCCCCGGGGCGGAGCAGGCCGACATGCTCACGCACCTGAAGATCCTCAAGGACAACTACGAGTGGTCGCCGGCCAAGGGCCCGGAGACGGCGTAAGGCGGCGCGGGCGGCGCAGCTCCGCCGCGCGCCCGACGAGGAGGAGACAGCATGGGCGACCAGACGCGCCCCAACGTCCACACACCACCCCCCGGCCCCCGGAGCGCGGCGCTCATGAAGCGCGGCGACGAGATCCTCCTGGGCGTGTCGCTCATCGGCGGCTGGCCGCCGAGCCACTTCGTGAGCCGGTACCGCGACGGCTGGTTCATCGAGGACGTGGACGGCAACCGCTACCTCGACTGGATCACCGGCTGGGCGAGCGCGCCGCTGGGCGGCAACCACCCCGAGCTCGTGGAGGCGGCGCACCAGGGCCTCAAGGAGTACGGCACCGAGTGCCTTTCGGCGCTGCGCGTCGAGCACCAGTGGCTGCTCGCCGAGAAGCTCCACGCCATCGCCCCGCCGCCGCTCACGAAGGTCGTGTACGACACCACCGGCAGCGAAGTCGTGGAGAACGCGGTGCGCATCATGCGTGAGGCGGCCGGTCCGGGCCGCCCCTTCGTCATCACCTTCCTGGGCAGCTTCCACGGCGGCAACTACGGCACCGGCGCCATGGGCCCACATAACGCGCACTACACTCACGCCATCGAGCCGTTCATGAGCGGCTGGATCAACGTCCCCTTCCCGACCTGCTACCGCTGCCCCTACCACCTCAGCCACCCGGCCTGCGACCTCGCCTGCCTCAGCTACATCGAGGAGATGATCCTCAAGTACAAGGCGACGCCCGACAGCATCGCCGGCATCAGCGTGGAGCTCATCCAGGGCGAGAACGGCGTGCAGATCCCGCCGCCAGAGTGGCCCGGGCGGCTCCACGACCTCTGCCGGAAGTACGGCTGGATCTTCTACAACGACGAGGTCCAGGAGGGTGTCGGCCGCACCGGCAAGTGGTTCGCGATCGAGCACTGGCCGGGGGTCGAGGCCGAGCTCCTGAGCCTCGGCAAGGGCCTCAGCGGCGGGCTCCTGCCGCTGGCCTGCACGCTGGGCTCGGACCGCATGGGCGAGCCCGCCGGCGAGCTGTACACGGGCGGGACCTTCGCCGGCAATCCCGCCGCCTGCCTCGTGGCGACGAAGCTCATGGAGATCATGGAGCGCGACCGGGTGCTCGACAACGTCGCCGAGCTCGAAAGGGTGGCCAAGACCAGGTTCGGCGCCATGAAGGAGAAGTACGAGATCGTCGGCGACGTACGCGTCATCGGCGCCTACATGTGCGTCGAGTTCGTCGAGGACAAGGAGTCGAAGGCGCCCGCCCAGGACCTCACGCGCGAGATCGTCTACGCGATGGAGCGCAGGGGCGTCGTGCCGATCTACGAGCCGGCCTACAGCTGGTTCCGCCCCACCCCGGCCCTCAACCAGCCGCCCGAGCTGTTCGCGTTGGGCTGCGACATCGTGGAAGAATGCGTGGCTGAGGTCTCGGCGAAGTACGCCAAGGGACTCAAGTAGCCGCGCGGCCGCGCGCGGCAGGAGGCAGGCATGGGTAACGGCGAGATGCCCTACGCGGGCATCGCGAGCTTCTTCAAGGCACCGCTGGTGCCGTCGCCGACGAGGGCGGACGGCGACGTGGCGGTGCTCGGCGTGCCCTACGACGAGGGCACCACTCTCCGCTCCGGCGCTCGCATGGGCCCGCGGGCCCTGCGCGAGGCCTCTACGAACTGGGCCTACCGCGACGGCACCGACGCCTTCTGGGACGGCGAGGCGGCCGCCGAGCTGCTCGGCGGCCTGCGCTGGGTGGATTGCGGCGACGTGGTCCTGGGGCCCAACTGGCCGCCCGAGCAGCGGCACGAGGCCGTCGTCGCCCGGCTGCGGCCGCTGCTGGAGGCCGGCCTCTTCCCCGTCACGCTCGGCGGCGACCACTCCATCGCCTACCCTGCCTTGAAGGCCGTGAGCGCCGCTCGCGCCGGCGAGCCCTTCGAGCTCGTCCAGTTCGACACCCACATGGACTACTGGGACGAGGAGAGCGGCCAGCGCTACACGCACGCCAGCCCCATCATCCGCGCCCACGAGGAGGGCCTGCTCGCCGGCGTCACGCAGTACGGCATCCGCGGGCTCCACACGCGCCGCGACAACATCGCCCTGGCGCAGAGCCGAGGCGTGCGGACCTTCTGGTGCGAGCCGGCCAAGGACACGCTGGTGGAGGAGCTGGTCGAGCACCTGGGGCCGGGCGCCGATGTGTACATCACCTTCGACATCGACGCCCTCGACCCGAGCATCGCGCCGGGCACCGGCACGCCCGAGCCCGGCGGCTTCAGCTACTACGAGGCCAAGGCGATCCTGCTCGCCGTGGCGGCACGCTGCAACGTCATCGGCATGGACCTCGTCGAGGTGGCGCCGCAGTACGACGGGCCCGGGCAGCTCACGGCGCTGCACGGCGCCCGGCTGATCTTCGACACCGTTGGCGCCGCCTTCCGCGGCCGCGCCGAGCGCGGCTAGGGCATCCGCCGCGGGCGCCACGCCGGAACGAGGCCGCGTGTGCTGGTACATGCTTGACAGCAAGCAATCGTTCACCACATAATGCTTGCGAGAAGTGTTGGCACCAGCCATACTCGACGCGTGGACATCGGAGCCGCCAGCATGAGTCGCACACCCACCAGACCAGTCCAGGTGCGGCTGCCCGAGGCCGCCGACGAGCTCCTCACCGAGCTCTCCCGTGAGCGCGGCGAGTCCAAGACGGCGGTCGTCATCGAGGCGCTCGAGTGCCTGCGACGGCAGCGGCTCCAGCGCTTGATGGAAGAAGGCTATCGCGAGATCGGCGACGAGATGATGGAGCGCGTGCAAGCCGGCCTCGCCGCCGCCCTCCCCGCCGTCCCCGACTGACGTGCCCCCCCTGCGCGGCGAGGTCTACTGGGTCACGTTCGCCGAGCCCGTCGGCCGGCGTCCGGTCGTCGTGGTCCAGAATGACATCGGCAACCGCTTCTCGCCGACCACGATCGTCGCCGCCGTCTCGTCCGCGCCGCGCCGCCCGTATCCCTTCCTCGTCCCGCTCGACGCGAGTGAGCTGGGCAGGCCGTCCTGGGTGCACTGCGAGGCGCTCAACACTATTCCCTCTGAAGTGCTCGAGGAGCGTCTCGCCACACTCTCCTCGGCCGCCATGGACGCGGTGGACGAGGCCCTGCGGCACTCGCTGGAGCTCGGCTGACCGATCCGGAGGGGCACGGACCCGCGCGACACGCGGCGCGGCGGGGATGTACCATGTTCCCCACCCGTGATCCGGAGAGCGGCACGGGCGGCCCGCACCCGGCGAGGAGACACGCATGAAGACGTGGCAGAGCAGCGAGGCCGACACCCACCTCCCCACGCTCCTCGGGGCGGCCCGCGAGGGCGAATGGCAGCTCGTGACCGCGCCCGGCGGCGCGGCGGTCCTGGCCGACGCCGCCGAGCTCGCCGGGCTGCTGGCCGAGGGCCACCGCTTCCACCCCGAGGTGGCTGCCGACGGGCAGGCCGTCGGCGTCTGGCTGCCCGAGCTCCAGACACGCGGGGCCGGCGCCTCGCCCGACGGGGCGTTCGCGGCGCTGGCCGACGACATGCTGCGCTACGCGCAGGACTGGCAGGAGCGCCTCCGCCACGTCGACGCGCACCGCCGCAGGGCCGGCTACGTGCGGCGCATCCAGCTCGCCGCCGACCGCGCCGGCGTGCTCGCCCTGCTCGAGGGCGACGCCGCGGCC
>JBAZPK010000120.1:0-7220 GCA_041648235.1 Thermoleophilia bacterium | reverse complement strand
ACATCTCGGTGAGACCTAGGTCTCCGGACGAGTACTCTTTGACCTGAACCTTGATGCCCGTCTGCTTCTCGAACGGATCGAGGACCGCTGGGATGCCATGGCCCGGCCATGTCAGCCAGTTGATCGTGACTCCCGCCGTGCTTGACCCATCGCCATTGCCACCGCTCGAGCCGCAGGCCGAGAGCACGTTCCCCAAGGAGCCGGCAAGTGCGGCCGCGCCTGCGAGTCCGGCCCCTCGCTTTAGCAGGTCCCGTCGCGTCACCTGAGACTCGAAGAGGCGCTCGAGAGGCGGATTGTTCTTGTCGCTGTCGCTCATTTCTCTCCCCCTTGTTTGAGCAAATCACTACCTTCGATAGAGAACGCTTGGCACCGCCAAGCGCAGGTCAATGAAATGCGCTTGCGCCTAAAGACAATGATGCGAGGCGGAGGGCTCGATAGACGCCTCGATTGCTGATCCAGTGAGCACTTTCACCGCAGGCAGCGGGCAGCCCATCTCCAAGCGAATGGCGTCTTCCAGATAGACGAGCATCTCCTCCCATGCGGCGCGTCCTTTTGCAGCAGTCCCCTGGGTCGCCTTCCAAAGCGTGCCTGAGGCCGTGATCAGGTCATCGGGTACGGGCAGCATCTCGTAGTTGGCACGACGCTTGGCTCGGTCGTCCACTGCCCCATCCATCCAGACGAGCTCCGGATGAAGGCTGAGCATGAGTGATGTCTCGAGCACCGCCGCGTGCTCGACCTCCCAGCCCGGGAAGCCGTCGGGGAAGAGCGTGTCGGTGACCGATTGCGACAGTGACGCAAAGGGCTGCTCCACGACCATGATTCGCACGTCGGCGTCCTCGTGCCCGCGAAACGCCAGACACGCCGACTCGTACAGCATGTTCTGGTTCTCGAGGTGCATGCTGAGCACGACGAGCCGCTTGAACCCGTGCCTTATGAGCTCGGACAGGATGTCTGTGACCACCAAGACGAGTGCGTTGGCGCTGAGCGAGATAGTGCCGGGGAATCCGGGACCGCCTCCGGAGAGAGGCCGAGACCTGTAGCCATAGTTCACGGGCGGGGCGACGAGATAGTCGAGGCGCTCCGCGATCGTGACAGCCAAGTCAGTGGCAACGAGGGTGTCCGTGGACAGCGGCAGGTGATAGCCGTGCTGCTCCGTAGAGCCCACGGGAAGGACGATGCCCGAGCCTCTTTGGAGGGCATCACGAACGTCCGGCCACGTGAGCTTGGTGAGCAAGCGCGACGGGACCTCGGCGCGCCGCTTGGCCCGCTCGCCCCCGTCAGCCGCCGGACTTCCCGCGGCCGAGTCTGTGGCCGCGTCAAGCTTGGGTGGAGCTCCCCGAGTTTCCCGCATGACTTACGTCTCCCCCTGGTCGCCCTCTGACTTCCATGGTCTCTTCGTACTTGGCGGGGGATTCCTCGACGTCGGAGTTCGCGCCTCTCGTCCCCAGCCGCCGACCGAGACCACGCTACCGAATTCACTGTCTGCCGGTGCCGCACTTCCGTCAAGACGGCTGGCGCGAGGTATACAATGTGGGTAGTCGGGGGAGGACGATGGCCTTCACTCTACGTGACGTATTGGCGCTCGACATCTTCAAACAAGGCCAAGCCGAGGTCGTGGCGGGAGACGGTTGGCTGAACCGCGAAGTGCGCTGGGTACATCTGCCCGAGCGCCTGCTCATCGCCCCCGGACATCTGAGGGGCGGCGAGCTCGTGGTCATCGCCGGGTTCGATCTGCCGTCGTCCGAAGAGGACCAGAGAGAGATCATCCTGCAACTCGCCGCCGTGCCTATCGCCGCACTCGTCATTGAGTTGGGACGAGTGTGGAAGGAAGTGCCTGCCGCCGTCATCGAGGAAGCGCAGGTTCGCCGCCTCCCGATCATCGTCCTGCGTCGTCAGACCTACTTCGTGCAGATCACCGAAGAAGTGTCTGCAGCAATCATCAACCGCCAGTACGGTCTCTTACGGCACGCAGAGCAACTCGCGCGGCGCTTCGACACGCTGTTGCTTTCCGGCGCAAGCCTCGACCGCCTTCTGTCTGAGCTGTCGAGCTGCGTCGGCAACCCGGTGGTGCTCGAGGACATATCACATGAGGTTGTCGCCTACGCTGAGCGGTCGCAGCCCATCGCGCACCTGCTGAGTTCCTAGATAGCCCATGCCGCTGAGGGACACGAGCGACTTGAAGGCGGGATTGTGCCCAGTGCACGCGGTGGCGGCGTTTCCTGCGCTTGGGTTCCCGTCATCTTGCACAGCGAGGTCTGGGGCCGACTCCACGTCATCACCGTCGAGAACGAGATGCGCCTGCAGGATCGCCTCGCTCTCGACCGCGCCGTCACCGCCGTGGGACTTGCCCTCTTGTCGAGCAGGAATGCCAATCACGTTGTCAATCACGCCCAGAGCATCGTGATCGCAGATGTCCTGAACAGCAGGCTCGTCGCGGTTGACGAGCTCAAGCACTCGGCCGCGAGCGTCGGCATTGTATTCGGCGACGGGCGTCTTTGGGCGATCGCCGTCGTGCGGCTTCAGGCGCTCGCAGACGATTCGCTGAGCCAGCCGCGGGCTCGCAGCCGGCTGATGGAGGAATTGCTGACGGTCACTCGCGAAGTCTCCGAGTTGGCTCATTGTCCACTTCTCTCGGGGATCGTTGGCGACGACTTGCTCGGCTTCGTTGGCATGGCCCCCGGAGCCGATCCGGCCTCGATACTCCTCCCGCTGGAGGAGCGGCTATGCCGGGATGGTACGGCGCTGTCGGCCGTGATCGGCGTCAGCGACCTCGACAGGCAGTCGACCCCACGCCAGGCACTCCTCGAGGCTCAAGAAGCAGCCGCATACGCGGCGACTCGTGGTCACGGGATCGCCCACTTCTCGGACCTGAAGCTGAACCGCGTGCTCCTCCGCCTCGACAGCGAGTTGAACGCCCCCCGGTTTGTCGAGTCGGAGCTCGGGCCGCTTCTGGAGTTCGACCAGAAGAACCGCGTGCGGCTGCTTGAGACGCTTCGTGCCTTCCTCCAAGCCAATGGCAACCGGTCGGGGGCAGCCGCTGCCCTTGGCATTCAGCGTCGGTCTCTGTATGCGCGCCTTCGCACGATTGAGAAGCGCCTGTCGTGCTCCCTCGACGATCCCGAGACCCGCGTCAGGCTGTACCTCGCGTTGATGAGCCTAGATCTCCTTCGTGACCGTGCGCGGACGGCCCCTCTGTAGTCTCCGAGCGCAGAGCGCAACATGTGGACGGGCCTGCCCCTGATCATCGCCAACCGCGCTGACCGTGTGTACAAGTTGTGCACCTGCCCGACCGGTTGTTGACTTCCGCATCTTGCGAGAAGAAGTTGTAGAGCAGTCCGCTGGACAGCCCGACCCACGGTCGGTCGGAGGAGGGGGCCATGTCGATGCAGGCGTCGCCGTTCGTTCAGACTGTGCTGGGTCCCATCGCCCCGGCAGAGCTGGGCTGGGTACTCCCCCACGAACACCTGGTCGTCGACTGGTCGCTTGCCCTCGGCCTGGAGCACAGAGCGATCGAGGCCGCGTCGGCGGTCGAGCGGATCCTCAGCTGTCTGAGATCGGCGACCGACACTGGTGTCGGAGGCTTCATCGACGCCGGAATGGAGGTCTACGGACCAAGTCCGACCCTGCTCATGCTCGTGGCCAGGCAAACGGGAATCAATCTGGTCGCGTCGTCCGGGATCTTCGAGACGGACCAAGTGCCGCCTCCTGTTTGGGCGTGCCCGCCCGCCACACCCGAGAGCGTCGCCTCGCGTTTCATCGAGGTGGCCTCGTTCGGACTCCATGGGAGCGGCGTACGGCCGGGCATCCTCAAGGTGGCCACGAGTCCTCGTGCTATCACGGAGATCGAGGAGACGTGTCTGCGAGGCGCGGCTGGCGCGCAGAGCGTGACCGGCCTCGGCGTCATGACCCACTCCCGAAGCCCCTCGATGAGCGAGCGGCAAGTCGATATTCTGGAGGACGCAGGTGCCGATCTCGGCCGGGTCTCCATCGGGCACATCGGCTGGATGTCGGGCATCGAGGACGCCCAGCGAAACCGGCGGCTGGCTCGCCGAGGCGTGATGCTGGCGTTGGACTGCATCGGCTCGCCCGCGCGTTCGCACGAGGAGTATGCGCGCATAGCCATGGATCTGATCGACGCGGGCCATGCCGCGCAGATCCTTCTCTCGCATGACGCCGTCGCGTACGTCAGAGGGGTGCAAGGCGTTTACGAGCGCGAGTGGTTCTTAGGCGACTTCACTCCGCTCCACGACCGTTTTCTGCCGATGCTCAGCGAGCTCGGCGTAGATGACGACGCCATATTTCAGATGACTGTGGAGAATCCCCGACGGCTGCTGACCATCGATCCAGCGCGTTTTCCGGGCGCCATCGAGACCCTTGGCAGGCCGGTCGTGGACGAGTGTCTCGACTGGATTGTGCCCCACACGGCGCCCAGTTGATGGCTCCGCTCGAAGTGGAGAAGGCTCGGCGGTGCTGAGAATGAAGCCCGCTGAAGCGGGCGTGACTGACGTCAAGTCCTTTCGCTAGGCCGTCCCGCGCCTCGCCTGCATCGCTTCTGCTCGAGACCGGCGTCTGGCTTGAGTGTGACGTCACCCCGTCGAGCGCTGAAGGCAAGCATTGGGCTCACGTCACGGCTGAACGGTGACGGTCATTCGCGCATCCGGGTACAAAACAGAAAGCGCAGGTCTGCGCGGGAGAAGCCCAGAGTCCGTAGTAGATGGTGACCCTCGCTCATGAGTAGTGAGGAGCTGGGCCCGCGGCCTGCGCTCTTGACTTATGTCGCCGCATCGCATGCGCTCGCCATGCGGCTGGCACCGCAGCGCTGTTTCATGGCGCTTGAGCGGTAGTGGCAGGAAGGAAGGACGCGGGACGTCTGGTGCCAGGAATCGCGAGTCTGCGAACTGGCTTAGCGCCTTGGCCAGCTCTGGTTGTACTCCTCGGCTCGTCGGAAGACGCCGTCGATCTCGCGCTCGATACGGTGGAGGAAGCCACGCACGGCGAACTCCGCCTCGAAGTCGGTCAGAAGGACCCGCGGGTCATCGCGCGCGAGGCCCGGGACAGAGATCACCCCGCTCTTCCACTGCACCGGCACGCGCTGGTGCTCGGGCAGCTTGAGGGCCGGCCAGCTGAGGGCGCGCACGAGGAAGACGCGGAAGAAGGCGTCCGGTTCCTCTGAGAACGCTTCGTGATGATCCACGGCCTCGGCCGTCAGGTGCACGTCGCAATGGTGCAGCTCGCCGTCGACCCGGAGCCTCGCCAGCTGTAGCGCAATCGCGGCCGCACTCATGCCGCCGTTCTCGCCGACACGCAACGGGCTCCTCTTGCGACGCCACGTCATGCGGGCGCCTCCTTACGGCAATACCTCGAGGTACGCGGGACAGCCGCAGAGTGCGCCGGGTGTCCGAGCGTCGGCTGAGCCGTGCTGGTGCGAACCGATCAGCATGCTCGGAGGCGAGTCGCGCGAGGCGGTCTTCTTACCGCGCTCCAAGGCGGCTGCCTCGTCGAGCTCCTCGACTCTCAGCGTCGTGGCGGACCAGATCACGTCGGGTAACGCTGCTGGGTCGGTGGGCACAAGCGTCCTGCCCGTGCGCTCCGTCCTGATCCCGGAGTGACCGTGCCAGAGGTAGCGGGCGCCGTCGGGTGCGACGCAGCGGGCCTCGAAGCCTTTCGAGATGACGTCGCGCAAGGTGAAGGTCAACCCGTGCGCCACTGGTCCGCCTCTCTCGTCTGCGTGCGCTGCCCGCATATCGTCCTCACCTTCGCCGAATCGGCAACAGTTGCGCGGGAGGTGATGGGACGTTCGTCAGCTGAGAGGCGGCGAGGGCGACCGATCGCCTGAAGAGGCGATCCGTCGGGGCCTGACGGAAGAGGGGGTCGCCCCCGCCATGGGCGGAGTCTACAAGTTTGCATGCCGGCGCGCTAACCGGGTAGTAGGGGGCTCCTATCTCCATGCGTTTCGCAAGAAGACCATCGTGAGGCTCTACCCCCCGAGCAACCCCCTGTCGCGACGGCAGGCGAAGCTGAAGTGGAAGGGGTAGTCTCATGGCGGTCAACACTCTCTTCTACGGCGACAACCTCGAGATCCTGCGGCGCTGCCTGGCCGACGAGTCGGTCGACCTCGCCGGAGCTCTCACGTCGGCGGCTTGCAGACGCTGCAGGGACGGTACCGGGCCTTCGCGTCGCGCAGGGAGATCGGGATCTTGCTGCGTGAGAGGTAGCGGCAGCCCGAGAGGTGGTAGCACTCGCCGGTCTCGGTGACGAAGACCTTCGTGCCACCGCTGGAGCCGCCGGTCCCTGACGTGCTGGCCCCGGTGCCGCCTCCCGACGAGCTCGCGGCCTTGGTGACCGGCTTCGCTGACCTCGCAAAGCTCCAGGCAACGGCGCCGGAGGCAGCGACGGTCAGAGTGACCGTGCCGTTCTTCTGGGTCGAGTAGATACGCGTACCGGCGCCTCTGAGGGCGGCGATCGTCTCGGTCGCGGGGTGTCCGTAGGAGTTCGGCCCGACGCTGATCAGGGCAAACTGCGGGCGCGCCCCGGAGAGGAAACTTGAGCTTGTCGAGTCGCGCGAGCCGTGGTGGGCGACCTTGAGCAGGTAGAGCGGCGGGCCGCGGGCGCAGATGCTCCCGACGAGGGCCTCGTTGGTGCCCGTCACGTCTCCGGTGAAGAGGAAGCGCTTGCCGCTGGCGTCGACGAGGAGGACGACGCTGTCCTCGTTGGCGTCGCCGGTCAGCGATCCGGGGTTGAGCACCTTGGCGCGCAGCGCCCCGAATCGTAGGGTGGTGCCGCGACGGACCTTGACGATGCGGGCGCCGACGCTCTTCAGGGCTGCCGTGGCGTTGCCGGCACCCTCACCCACGTAGGCCTGCCGGGGGCGGTAGTCGTAGACGACCCCCGAGAGACCGCCGGTGTGGTCGGCGTGCGGATGCGAGACGACCACGGCGCTGAGGCGCCTCACGCCGAGCTTGCCGAGCGCCGCCTCGATGGCCCCCTCGGAGCCCGAGGGGCCACCGTCGATGAGCCCCGTCCAGGAGCCCGACTTGATGATCGCCGCGTCGCCCTGACCGACGTCCACGAAGACGATCTTGGTGACTGCCTTCCGGGCGCTCTTGGTCGGCTTGGGCTTGGGCGTCGCCTTGAGGCCGGCCGGGGTCGCGCTCGGAGCCGCCCCAGGCGTGCCGGCGTCACTCGTCGCGCCATCGCCGGCCGCAGAGCCCCCGCAGCCG
>JBAZPK010000119.1:0-7304 GCA_041648235.1 Thermoleophilia bacterium | reverse complement strand
GAGGCGCCGTCCCCGGAGGCCGAGGCGCCGGCCGACACGGCCGGCGCGGCCGCACCCGCGGCGCCCGGCACGCTCTCCACCGACACCGACCTCTGAGGCCCGTGGCGGTCAGCCAGGAGCAGCGGCTCACGCTCTTCGAGCACCTCGACGAGCTCCGCAAGCGCATCTTCTGGGCGATACTCGCGCTCGCCGTCGGCATCCTCGTCGCGGCGGTGTTCAACGGCGTCGTGTTCGAAGTCCTCCTGTATCCGCTCAAACAGGTCCCCAACCTCCCGCCGCAGTCCTACCAGATCACCACCTTCAGCCCGGCCGAGCCGTTCATGGTCAGCCTCAAGATCTGGGTGGTGGTCGGCCTCATCCTCGGCTCGCCGGTCCTCATCTGGCAGCTTTGGGCGTTTGTGGGGCCGGCGTTCACGAGCACCGAGAAGCGCTACTTCTACCCCGTGGTGATCGCCACCACCGCCCTCTTCCTCGGGGGCGTCGTCTTCGGCTACACGGTCGTGCTCCCCAAGGGGCTCCAGTTCCTGCTCGGCTTCGGCGGCGGCAACTTCAACGTGCAGAACAGGGCCACGGACTACTTCACCTTCGTGGCCCTCTTCGTCCTCGCCTTCGGCGTCGTCTTCGAGATGCCTGTCGTCCTCGTGCTGCTCGCCAAGGTCGGCGTCATCGACGACAAGTTCCTGCGCAAGAACCGCCGCTGGGCGATCCTCATCAACGCCATCGTCGCCGCCTTCATCACGCCCAGCCAGGACGCCTTCTCGATGCTCGCCATGTTCATCCCGCTCGTGATCCTGTATGAGATCTCGATCCCGCTCGCCCGCCTCGTCAAACCGAAGCCCGAGCCGGCTCTCAAGCCCAGGCGCAGCACACCCGAGGCGCCGGGCGGCGACGGTCGCGATGTCGACCCCGGCGGCCCGCCTCACGACGGCATGCCCGGCGGCACGGCACGTGAAGACGCCGCCCCACCGGCGGACGAGGCCCACGCCGATGCGGCGGGCGGCGGCCCCGGGGCCTCGGGCGGCGTCGCTCCCGGCGGCAGCGCCACTCCCGACGACGACCTCACCCGCACCCCCGCCTGAGCCCCGCGGGGGCTCGTGCGCCCCGCATCGGGTACAATAGGGAGCTATGGCCGCCTACACGCGCTACTCGGTGAACCCCGGTGACGTCCGCCGCCGGCAGCGCCGCCGAACCCGCAACGGCAACGGCGCCCACAAGCACCGGTACCGTTGGATCCAGATCGTGGTGCTTGTCGTGGTGCTGCTCGTGGTGACCGTCCTCGGCATGGGGGCCGGCGCCATCTTCGCCCTGTCGCGCGACCTCCCCTCACTGGAGGAGCTGCGCCGGCGCCCGAACGCCGTCAACACCGTCATCTACGATCGCCACGGTCAGCGGATCGCCGAGCTTCACGGCGCCGAGAACCGCGTCCTGGTGACCAGCGAGCAGATCCCCGAGGTCATGAAACAGGCCACGGTCGCCGTGGAGGACGAGCGCTTCTACACCCATCACGGCGTCGATTTCCAGGGCGTGGTCCGCGCCGTCATCGAGAACCTGCGCGCCGGCGGCGTGGTGCAGGGTGGCTCCACCATCACCGAGCAGTTCGTGAAGAACGCCTACGTGGGCAACGAGCGCACCTACACCCGCAAGCTGCGCGAGGCGGTGCTCGCCTGGCAGCTCGAGGACCGCTGGTCCAAGGACCAGATACTCACCGAGTACCTCAACACCGTGTACTACGGCGCCGGCGCCTACGGCGTGGAGGCGGCGGCGCGCACGTACTTCCACAAGCCCGCCTCAAAGCTCACCACGCAGCAGGCGGCGCTACTCGCGGCGCTGCCGAAGTTCCCGACGCAGTACTCACCGACCGCCGATCCCAAGATGGCCAAGGAGCAGCGCAACAAGGTGCTGGGCCTCATGGCCACGCAGGGCTACATCACCCCCGTGCAGGCCGCCGGGCTCAGCCAACGTCGCCTCGGCGTCTACAAGCATCCGCCGGCCAGCAAGGACCCGCTGGCTGACTACTTCACGGACTACGTCACGCGGCAGCTCACGAAGCGCTACGGCTCGCGCCAGGTGTTCGAGGGCGGGCTCAAGGTCTACACCAGCATCGACATGAAGTGGCAGCGCGCGGCCATCGACGTGATCAAGGGCACCACCGGGCCGCTCGACTTCGGCTTCAAGCCCTCCGCAGCTCTCGTCGCCATCGACCCCCGCAACGGCTACATCCGCACCATGGTGGGCGGCCTGGACTACAAGAAGCAGAAGTTCAATCTGGCCTGGCAGGCCAAACGCCAGGCGGGCTCTTCGATGAAGCCCTTCGTGCTCACCGCCGCCGTGCTGCAGGGGATGAACCCCGACACGACCTTCTACTCGTCCAAGAGCCCCATCATCATCCCCATGGGCTACGGCGCCGAGCCGTGGCTGGTCAACGGCGACGGGCCCGGCGGCCCCGAAAGCGTCTCCGCCGCGACGACGATCTCGGACAACGTGGTCTTCGCCCAGCTCTCCATCGACGTCGGCCCGCAGAACACCGTGGACGTAGCGCACAAGATGGGCATCACCAGCGACCTCGACGCCGTGCCCTCGATCACGCTGGGCACCTCCCCCGTGAGCCCGCTGGAGATGGCCGACGCCTACGCCACGCTGGCCAGCGGCGGCATCCGCCACAAGCCGCAGGCGATCGTCAAGGTGGTGCTGCCCGACGGGCGCGTGGACTGGAGGCCCAAGACAAAGGGCAACCGGGCGATCCCCGCCGGGGTGGCCAGCGTGGTCACCCGCAACCTCGAGCGCGTGGCCTCGGGCGGCACGGGCTCTCCCACGGGCAGCTACTTTCCCTACCCGCGGGCCGGCAAGACCGGCACCACCGAGAACGGCTGGGACGTGTGGTACGTGGGCTACACGCCGCAGCTTGCGGCCAGCGTGTGGATGGGCGACGCCGAGAAGAACTCGCCGATGAGCGGCGCTTACGGCGGCACCTACTGCGCGCCGATGTGGGCCAAGTTCTTCGCCGCGGCGCTCAAGAGCAAGTCCAAACCGGGCTTCACGTACGCGTCGTGGACGTTCAGCCCGTGGCACGGCAAGATGCAGGACCGCTCTCCGTCGGCGTCGCCGTCCGCTAGCGGGTCACCGTCGCCCAAGGCGACGAAGACCATCAAGCCGACGGTGGCCCCAACGCCCAAGCCGACGACACCCAAGCCCACGCCCACGACGCCTCCGCCGACGCCCACCCCGACCGTCACGCCGAGCGCGGTGCGCGGAGTCGCGCCGGCGGCGCAGGCTTCCGGGTCGGCCGGCGACGGCTCAAGGGGGCTCGTGGGTGCCGTGGCCGGGTGGTTCGCCGGTCTGCTGAGCCTGTAGAGGCACGGCGACACCGCCCGGCGCCGCCCGGGCGTCGGCCGACGCTATTCGGGTGCGCATGCACGATCGTCTGCGCATCCCGCGCGCCCTCGGCCAGCCGGCATCACGCCCCCAGCACGATCACGGCTCGACGATCACCTTGACCGACTCGTTCGCAACGGCCACGAGCGCGAACCCGCGCCTCAAGTCGTCCAGCGGGAGGCGATGTGTCACGAGATCCGCGACCGCGACCCTGCCGCTGACGATCATGCGCAAGGCAGTCGCCAGGTCAGCTGGGGCCGCCCCGTAGGACGTGCGGACCGTGACCTCGCGTCGCCACAGATCCGTCATCGGCAGGGCCAACGGTTCACCCGGCGGGGGGGGTGCGAAGAAGATGAACGTGGCGCCGGACTCCAGACTGGCCAGCCCTTGGGAGATAGCCGGCAGCGCGCTGGTGCAGAGAATCACCAGATCGGCCAGGCGGCCGTCGTTGACCTCCCGCACCATGTGGGGCAGCCTGTCGCCCGACTCGGCGGCGTCGAAGGCGATCGCTCCCGAGCGCCGAGCGAAATCCAGCCGGAAGTCGCTCACGTCAGTGGCCACCACCCGCCCGGCGCCCCGCGCCAGCGCCAGCCTGATGTGCAACAGGCCTGAGATGCCGCTGCCCACGACGAGCACGGTGGATCCAAGGCGCATCCCGGCGTGCTCCTGGGCGCGCACCACGCAGCCCAGCGGCTCGACGAAGGTGCCCTCCTCGAAGCTCGCCCCATCCGGCAGGACCAGTACCCCGCGCTCGGTCTGCATCGCGGGCACCCGGACAAACTCGGAGAACCCTCCGGGGTCGATGTTCGTGGTGTGCAAGGTATGGCAGGCGGTGTGCGCGTCGGCGAGGCAGAGCTCGCAGGTGTTGCAGGGCACATGGTGCGAGACGACGACGCGCTGGCCGACGGCCAGGTGACGGACATCGTCTCCCACTTTCGCGATCTCGCCGCTGACCTCGTGGCCGAGGACGAGCGGTGCCTTGGGCACGCGGTACCACTCCATCACGTCGGAGCCGCAGATGCCCGATGCCCTGACGCGTAGAAGGATCTCGGCCGGCCCGATGGCGGGAACCGGCCGGTCTTCGAGGCGAATGTCCGAGTTGTTGTGGTAGACCGCGACCCGCACCGTCGGCCCGACCTAGATCTTGCGCTCGTCGTCCAGCGCCGCGCCCGCCCTGACGACGGTCGCGCCGTTGGCTTCCAGCTGCCCGCGATAGATGTCGAATGCCTCTTGTGCGGTGGCGCCGAGGTGCACCACGGCGCTGACCGCCTGGATCATGGCGACAGGCAACGCTGCCTGGAAGATGTTGCGCCCCATGTCCACGCCGACGGCGCCGCCGGCGATGGCATTGGCCGTGAGCTCCAGGGCCTCCAGCTCCGGGAGCTTCTTGCCGCCCGCCACCACGACCGGGACCGGGCACGTGGACGTGACCTTCTCGAAGTCCTCACAGTAGTAGGTCTTGACGATGTGAGCGCCCATCTCGGCGCAGATGCGGCTGGCGAGCGAGAGGTAGCGGGCATCCCGCGCCATGTCCTTACCGACTGCCGTGACCGCCACCACAGGGATGCCGTAGCGCTCGCCCTCGTCGACCAACCTGCTCAGGTTGGCGATGCTCTGGTGCTGATGCGGTGCGCCGATGAAGACCGACAGCGCCATGCCGGCGGCATTGAGACGCAGACACTCCTCTACAGACGTGATGATGGTCTCGTCCGAGAGGTCGTCCTGCAGTACGCTGGTGCCGCCGGAGACGCGCAGCACGACAGGCGTGCCGGTGCTCGACGGTATGCAGTTGCGCAACACGCCGCGGGTCAGCATGAGCGTGTCGGCGTGTGGGACGAGCGGCACACACGAGGTGGATGGACATTCAAGACCCTTGGTGGGGCCGAGGAAGTAGCCGTGGTCGATGGCGAGCATCACGGTGCGACCGGTCTGCGGACGAATGATGCGCGCGAGCCGGTTCTCGAGACCCCAAGACATGGCGTGTGACCTCCTGGAGCCGCCTGGGCTCGCCCGTGGCGGCAGTCGTTGTGTCGATGAGCTGCGCCTCACGAAGAGGCACCGCCCATCATGCTATCAGCTGGTCGAAACGGCCGCGCCGGCCGGGGACGCGGCCGCGGCGAAGCCGGCCAGGCCCAGCCTGTCGAGCTTGGCCGCCGAGGGCCACCCTTGGACGTCCCAACCGCGCGAGGTGTAGTACTCGTCGAGCATCGGCGGCAGGTCCACGACGTGGCCCGCCGACGGCCCCGCCGGCACGGGCTCATGCAGGAGCCGCGCCGGCAGCGAATCGGCGGCGCGCGTGAAACCGGCGGCGAGGTTGAAGAGCCGCTCGGCGGTCCAGATGCGCTCACCGAGCAGCAGCAGCTCCTGCGGCTCGACCGTCTCGCCCCAGACGGCGCTCAGCAGGCGGGCGTAGTAGTCCTCCTTCATGGCGAAGGCGGTGAACTTGCACACGCTGAGCGAGTCCAGGACGGCGTTGAGGTTCTGGATGTTGATCAGCAGGCCCGCCTTGCCGAGGGTCGCGAAGCGATCGACCATCTTGGGCACGCCGAGGATCTCGGGCCCGAGCATGTTGGCGCGCAGATGGCAGCCGCCGCGGTTCGAGGTGGCGTAGGCGAGGCCCTGAGCCTTCATGCCGCGCGGGTCGTAGGCCGGCATCTCCATGCCCTTGACGCTCATCGAGAGCTCGGGCCGCCCGTGGCGCGCCGCGAAGCGCGCGGAACCCTCGGCGAGCTCCTCGCCGAGGCCCTGCCCCGCCGCCGTGGCCTCGGCCAGCGCTACCACGGCGGCGGCGTCGCCGAAGCGCGGGCCGCCGGGCAGCAGGCCTTCCTCCGTGAGCTCCATCGCGCAGGCGATCGTGGAGCCCATGGTGATGGTGTCCATGCCGGCGCGGTTGCAGGCGTAATTGGCCTGCACGATCGCCGTGAGGTCGCCCACGCCGCAGTCGGCGCCCAGCGCCCAGATACTCTCGTACTCCGGCCCCTCGCCACTCTGCCCGCCGGCGGTGGTGCGGCGGGCGCAGCCGATCACGCAGCCGCGGCAGGCCGCCCGCTTCTGCACGTGCTCGCGCTTGAGCATCTCGCCCGAGATGTCGGCGGCACGCTCGAACTGGCTCTCGCGGTAGTTGCGCGTGGGAAGGGCCCCGGCCTGATTGAGCACGTTGACGAGCACCGAGGTCCCGAACTCCGGGAGCGCCTGCGAGGTGATCGGGTTGGACTTGAGGAGCTTCTCGGCCTCGTAGACGATGAAGTCGAGGCGCTCGGGGTCGGCGACCGCGGGGCGATGGGCTCCGTGGCCGGCGACGACGACGGCCTTGAGCCGCTTGGCACCCATCACGGCGCCCAGACCGCCGCGGCCGATGGAGCGGCCGCGGTTGTTGACGATGCTGGCGAAGAGGATGCCGCGCTCGCCGGCCGGGCCGATGACCGCGGCCTCGCTCTCCGGGTGCAGCTCGCGCAGGCGCGCCAGCGAGGACGGCACGTCCTGGCCCCAGATGCCGGCGGCGTCGTGCCACCGCACCCCGTCACCCGAGACGCTCACGTAGCCGGGCGCGTCGAGGGCGCCGCCGAGCACGAGGTAGTCGTAGCCGAGGCGGCGGAAGGCGTTGCCCCAGTTGCCGCCGGAATTGCCGTCGAACACCGTGCGGGTGAGCGGCGAGCGGCTGGTCACACTGTAGCGGCCGCTCGCGGGCGCGCCGCTGCCGGTGAGTGGTCCCGGAGCGAAGATCAGCAGGTTCTCGGGGCTGAGCGGCTCCACTTCGTACAACCGCTCTCGCAGCGCCAGGTACGCGCCCAGCCCGCGCCCGCCGAGGAATGCCTTGGCCACGTCCGCGGAGAGCTCGTCCTCGTCCCAGGTCCGCGCGCCGAGGTCCACGCGCAGGCCGCGCAGCGGTCGGGGGGCTGAAACGGGAGGGGCCATGTCTCGATTATAGCCGC
>JBAZPK010000118.1:0-7322 GCA_041648235.1 Thermoleophilia bacterium | reverse complement strand
CGGCTCAAGAGCTCAAGAGCGACGTCGCCCGGGACACAGTACAGGGTGGAGACCTCGCGGGCGCGCACCGTGAACTCCGGCGCCAGGCCGGTGAGGAGGGTCGGGTGCCCGAAGGCCTGCCCGCTCGTGATAATGTCGAGCACGACGTCCCCATGGACGAGCTCGAGAGTGCCGCTGCGCACCACGAAGAGCTGCGTGCCGGGGGGGCCGCCCTCGATCAGCACGGGCTCATCTGCCACGACGATGCGCTCGACGAGCGCTGCGGCGACACGCTCCAGCTCGTCGTCCCGCAGACCTCGGAACGGCTCGTTGCGCGAGAGAAACCGGGCTCGTTCATTGATGGGGTCTGCGGCTTTCAGGGGGTCTCCGCTGCCGCTCGTCGTGGTGGCCATGGTGGGCGGCCGATCACCGGAAACGCCCCGGCAGAAGGCCGCGCTCACGGAGGTGTTCGAGGCTCGAGAGAACGTCGGCCTCCCTGGCGTGTTCGAGGACGATCGTCGCGCCGGCGGCCCGCGCCACCTCCAGGACCGGGGCGGCGTCGATCACTCCGGTGCCGAGCGGTTGGTGCTGATCGCCGGTCCTGTCGCCCTGGTTGTCGTGGAGGTGCACGTGCCGCAGGGGCGCGTGGGAGTGGGCCAGCCAGTCGGCCAGCGTGCCGGTGAGGGCGGCGTGCCCGACGTCGAGGGCAAGGCCGAGGCCTTGGAGGTCGAGATCGCCGGGCGCCGTGAAATGCGAGTGCGAGGCGAGCGGCATGTTCTCGACTGCGACCTCGAGGCCGATCTCCTCCTGAAGGGCGCGAAGCTCAGCGAACGAGCGCTGGAGGGCGTCCGCGACCCGCGGATCCCAGAGGCGCCACCGGGGTTGCAGGTCGGGATGCACGACGTACAGGTGGGAGCCCAGCTCCGCGGCGGCGGACATGTGGCGGCGATGCAGCTCCACGGCGGCGAGGCGGGTGGTCCGGGATCGGCTGCCGAGCCCCGAGTGCGTGAAGGGACCGTGCACGCTGAAGGGCAGGCCGCTCGCCGCCAGGGCGCGCGCGTTGACGGGTTCGAGGAGCGAGTGCAGGCCGAGCGAGAAGACCTCGGCCGCCGGGGCGAGCTCGGCGATGCGGAGCAGAGCGGAGGCGAGCGAGAGCCTCGGGTAGGCACCCGTGGAGATGCCGATGTCAGAATCATGAAGCACGCTCCCTGCAGTATGTCACAGCGCTACCGGCGGCAGCCACAGGCGGGCCGCTCGCGGCGCTGTACGCGCCCCCGGGGCGATGCTACAGTGGGCCGGCTGAGCCGATGCGAAGCAGCCCGGGCGAAAGCCACGCGAGAGCCCCCGTGATCGGGGCGCCGAAGGGGCAAGGCGCCGCAGGCGCCGAAACTCTCAGGCAAACGGAGCGTGGCCGGACGGGTCCCCGGATGACGAGGCGCCGCCGCCGTGGCGCCGGCCGTCAGACAGGGTGGTGACTCCACCCTGTCTTTTTTTCGGCCGGCGAGAGGAGCGGCGGCCCCGGCCCGCGCGAGCGTTTCTGCCGCGCGACGCACGGGCAGGTTCGAGAGCGATGTCGGCAGCACCGCAAGGAGGCACGATGAGCGAAGAGTCGTATCCGCAGGAGTTGCGTTACCACAAAGAGCACGACTGGGTGCGCGTGGAGGGCGACGAGGCCGTCTTCGGCATCACCTGGTTCGCCCAGGACGCGCTCGGCGAGATCGTGTACGTGGACCTGCCCGCCGTCGGCGACCAGGCCACGGCGGGCGCCACGTACGGTGAGCTCGAGTCCGTCAAGGCCGTGAGCGAGGTGTATGCGCCCCTGAGCGGCGCGATCGTGGATGTCAACGCGTTGCTGCAGGACGAACCCCAGCACGTGAACGACGACTGCTACGGCCAGGGCTGGCTCATCCGAGTACGCATGTCCGCGCCCGGCGAGCTCGACGAGCTCATGGCGGCCGCGGAGTACAAGGCTTTCCTCGACGAGGCCTGACGCGGAGAGGAGCGACCACGGACTACGTACCGCACAGCCCCAGCGACGTCGCCGCGATGCTTGCGGCCGTGGGTGCGGCAAGCGTCGACGACCTGTTCTCGGAGATCCCCGAGGCCGTCCGCCGGCGTGAGCCTCTGGCGTTGCCCGCCGGCCTCGCCGAGCCCGAGGTGCTCGCCCGCCTGCGGAGGCTCGCCGCCGCCGACACTCCGGCATCCGCTCTGGTGAGCTTCCTCGGGGCCGGGGTCTACGACCACCACGTGCCCTCGATGGTCGATGCCGTGGTGAGCCGCTCCGAGTTCGCCACGGCCTACACGCCCTACCAGCCGGAGCGCAGCCAGGGCGTGCTGCAGGCCACCTTCGAGTTTCAGACGGCGATCTGCGAGCTCACCGGCATGGCCGTGAGCAACGCCTCGATGTACGACGCCGGCACGGCGCTCGCCGAGGCCTCGCTGCTCGCCGGCGGCCAGACCCGGCGCGGCGGCATCGTGCTCAGCGCCGGTGTGCATCCCGAGTACCGTCAGGTGCTCGCGACCGAGACGGCCGGGCAGGGGCCGCGCCCAGAGCTCGTCGAGCTCAAACAGGGAGCCGCCACCGATCTGGAAGCCCTCGCGGCCGCCGCCGGTCCCGACACGGCAGCCGTCGTCGTGCAGCAGCCCAACTTCTTCGGCGCCCTTGAGGACTTGGGCGCCGCCGCGGCGATCGCTCACGCGGCCGGCGCCCTCTTCGTGGTCGTCGCCGACCCGCTCTCGCTGGGCCTGCTCGAGGCCCCCGGAGTGGCCGGCGCCGACATCGTGGTCGGTGAGGCCCAGCTGCTCGGCAACGCCATGAGCTTCGGGGGCCCCGGGCTTGGCTACATGGCCGTGACACGGAAGCTCATGCGCCGCATCCCCGGGCGCCTCGTCGGCGAGACGGTCGACCTCGAGGGCCGGCGCGGTTTCGTGCTCACGCTCCAGACTCGCGAGCAGCATATCCGCCGCGAGAGGGCGACCAGCAACATCTGCTCCAACCACGCCCTGAACGCGCTCGCCGCGGTGGTCTACCTCTCGTGGCTCGGCAAGGACGGGCTCCCTGAGCTCGGCCTGCACTGTGCCCGCAAGGCCGCCTACCTGCGGCAGCGCCTGCTAGCGCTGCCGGGCGTGGCGGCCTTCACCGAGGGCCCCGTGTTTCGCGAGTTCGCCGTCCGCCTGCCGCTGCCGGCCATCGACCTCGTCGAGGCGCTCGTACCGGCCGGCTTCCTCGCCGGGGTGGATGCGGGCCGCTTCGCCGGCCGGTTCGGCGACGGCGACGCTCTGGACGACATCCTGCTCGTCGCGGTCACCGAACAGCGCACGCGCGCCGAGATGGACGACTTCGTGGCGGCCGTGAGGCGCCACCTGGCGGCGGAGGTGACCGATGGTTGAGCTCGATCGCCGGACGATCTTCGAGAAGTCCTGCTGCGGCCGCCGCGCCTTCAGCCTGCCGGCCCTCGGCGTCCCCGAGGCGCCGCTCGACGACCTCGTCCCCGCCGCCCTGCGGCGCGCCGCACCGGCGCGCCTTCCGGAGGTGAGTGAGGTCGATCTCGTGCGCCACTTCACCGGCCTCTCAGCGCTCAACTTCGGCGTCGACACCGGCAGCTACCCGCTGGGCTCGTGCACGATGAAGTACAACCCCAAGGTCAACGAGGTGGCCGCTCGCCTCGAGGGCTTCGCCGGCCTCCACCCGTACCAGCCGGAGGCCCTCGCCCAGGGGGCCCTCGAGCTCATGTTCGAGCTCGGGCAATGGCTGGCCGAGATCGCCGGCCTCTCGCGCACCACCGTGCAGCCGGCCGCCGGCGCTCACGGTGAGCTCACCGGCCTGCTCGTGATCCGCGCTTACCATGAGGCTCGGGGCCGCGCGCCGCGCAAGGTCATCATCCCCGACACGGCCCACGGCACCAATCCGGCCAGCGTGGTGATCGCCGGGTGCACCCCGGTGGCGGTGCCCAGCGACCCCCGTGGCGGTGTCGACCTCGAGGCGCTGCGCGGGCTGCTCGACGACGACGTCGCCGCCCTGATGCTGACCAACCCCAACACGCTCGGCGTCTTCGACGAGAACATCGTCGAGGTCGCGCGCCTCGTGCACGAGGCCGGGGGCCTGCTCTATTACGACGGCGCCAACGCCAACGCGGTGCTCGGCGTCAGCCGCCCGGGCGACATGGGCTTCGACGTCGTGCATTTCAACCTGCACAAGACGTTCTCGACGCCGCACGGCGGCGGCGGCCCCGGCGCGGGCCCGATCGTCGTGAGTGAGGCGCTCGCACCCTACCTGCCGGCGCCGCTTGTGGAGCGCACCGAGGACGGTCGCTACTTCTTCGATCACGACCGTCCCCAGTCCATCGGTAAGGTGCGCACCTTTTACGGCAACTTCGGCGTCCTGGTGCGCGCCTACACCTACATCGTCAGCCTGGGCGGCGAGGGGCTGCGCCGCGTCAGCGAGATGGCGGTCCTGAACGCAAACTACGTCCTCGCCGGCGTTCGCGACCTCTTCGAGCTGCCCTACGAGCGCCGCTGCATGCACGAGTTCGTGGTGAGCGCCACGCCACTCAAGGAGCACGGCGTGCGTGCCCTCGACGTAGCCAAGCGGCTGCTCGACTACGGGGTGCACCCGCCGACGACGTACTTCCCGCAGATCGTCGACGAGGCCCTGATGATCGAGCCCACCGAGACCGAGTCGCGGGAGGACCTGGACCGCGTCATCGCCGCCCTGCGCGCGATCGTCGGCGAGGCGGCGAGCGACCCGCAGCTGCTGCATGACGCGCCGGTGAGCATGCCGGTGCGGCGGCTCGACGAAGCCGAAGCCGCCCGCCACCCGGTGCTCCGGCAACGCTTTCCGGAGGACGCGGAGGGCTGCGCCTGAAGCGCGTGCGGGTGGAGCCCGGAAGGTGAGCATCGTCAAGGTCCTGCCCGACCTCCGCGCCGCTGGCGGCGCGCAGATGGCGCTCGACACGGGCCTGCTCGAGACGGCCGATACGGTCGTCGCGCGGCGCTACTCGTGGGCTCCGCCGGCGCTCTCCCTCGGCAAGTTCCAGCGGGTCGACGAGGTACCCAAGCTGCCGTTCGACGTCGTGCGGCGGCCGTCCGGCGGCCGCGCGGTGTTGCACGGCGAGGGCTTCGAGTGGTCCTTTGCGGTGGCGTTCCCGCCTGCGGCTCTGGGCGGGGGTGGGCGCGCCGCTCACGCTGTGGCCACGCCGTACGACCTCGTGGCCGTCGCCTTCGCCGCCGCCCTGGCGGAGATGGGCGTCAAGCTCGACGGCGGCCGCGAGGCGCCGTACCAGCGCTCGGCGCTGTGCTTCGGCAGCGCGCTGCGGCACGACCTTCTGTGCCGTGGCGAGAAGGTCGTGGCCTTGGCCCAGGCGCGGCGCGGGGGCCGGACGCTCGTCCACGGGTCGGTGCTCGAGCGGCGGCCCCCGGATGAGCTCACGCAGGTGGTCGAGGCGCTGCTCGGCGAGCCCTGGCAGGGTGAAGGCCTTGCGGGCGCCGGCCACGTGCTGGTCCGCGAGACGCTCTGGAACGGCGTGCTGCGGCGGCTCGAGGCGGCCTTCCACAGGCTGATGATACGCTGAGCGCTCGCGGGACCGTGTGGCCGCGCCCGGCGTGTTGACGATGCCCCAGAGGAGGCTCCCATGACCAGACTGCTGATCCTCGGTGGCGGCCCTGCCGGCTACGTCGCCGCCGGCCGCGCCGCCCAACTCGGCGCCGAGGTCGTACTCGTCGAAGCACGCGAGATCGGCGGCACCTGCCTCAACCGCGGCTGCATCCCCACGAAAGCCATGGTGGCCGGCGTCGAGCGCCTCCAGGCGGCGTGCGCGGCCTCCGAGTACGGGGTCGTGGTCGGCCCCGTCAGCCTCGACTTCCCCGCCTTCATGGCGCGCAAGGCGGCCGTCGCCGCCCAGCTGCGCGACGGCGTCGCTCATCTGCTCAAGGCGCGCAAGGTGCAGGTCGTGGCCGGGCGGGCTTCGCTCGCCGGCCCCGGCCGTCTGGCACTCGAGGACGGCAGCCGGCTCGAGGGCGACGCCGTCATCCTCGCCAGCGGCTCCGAGCCGGTGCGCATGCGCCTGTTCGACTGGAGTGACCCGCGGGTCCTGACCAGCGACGAGCTGCTCGCCATCGACCATGTTCCCGAGACTCTGCTGATCGTCGGCGGCGGGGTCATCGGCTGCGAGTTCGCGAGCGTCTTCAGCCGCCTGGGGGCGCGCGTCATCGTGGTCGAGATGCTCGACCAGCTGCTTCCCGGAGAGGATAAGCGCACGGGACGCACCCTGCAGCAAGCGTTCAAGAAGGCGGGGATCGCGGTGCACGTGAAGGCGGCCGTGGAAGCGGCGACGAGCGCGGTGGGCGGCGTCACCCTGCGCCTCGCCAGTGGCGAGGAGCTCACGGCGTCGCGCGTGCTGGTCGCCGTCGGCCGCAAGCCGGTGAGCGCCGGCCTCGGCTACGAAGAGGCCGGTGTGGCCATCGACAAGCGCGGGTTCGTGGTGGTCGACGAGGGTTGCCGCACGACGCTGCCAGGCGTGTTCGCCGCCGGCGACCTCGCCGGGCCGCCGCTGCTCGCCCACTGGGCCTACCACCAAGGAGCCATCGCGGCCGAGAACGCGGTCACCGGCTCGCGTCTGGCCTGTGACCGCAGCCTGGTGCCCAACTGCGTCTTTAGCACCCCCGAGGTGGCCTCCTGCGGGCTCACCGAGGACCGCGCGGCGGCCGCTGGCCGCGTGGTCGAGGTCACCGGCGTGCGCTTCGGCGGCAACTCCAAGGCCGTGTGTGACGGCGATGCCGAGGGCTTCGTGCGCCTCGTCAGCGAGCCCGGCGGCGGCCGGCTGCTCGGCGCCAGCCTCGTCGGCCCGCATGTCACCGAGCTCGTCCACGAGCTCGCCCTGGCCGTGCACGCGGGCCTCAGCCTGGCCGACGTGGCGGCTACCATCCACGCTCACCCGACGCTCTCCGAAGCGGTCGGGGAGGCGGCGCTGGCCGGCCTCGGACGTGGGCTGCACAGCCTGTGACCCCCTGATGCCCGAGCTGCACAAGGCGGACAGGGACGCGCCGCGGAGCCACGGCTCGGCCGTGGCCGGCCGCCCGGGGCGCAAGCCGGCCTGGCTCAAGGTGAAGGCGCCGGAGCCACGGCGATACCGCGCCACCGGCGCCCTCCTCGACGAGCTCGAGCTGCACACGGTCTGCCGTGAGGCTCGCTGCCCCAACAAGGGCGAGTGCTACGCCGCCGGCACCGCGACCTTTCTGATCCTCGGAGCTACCTGCACGCGCGGCTGCCGCTTCTGCGCCGTGGACGAGGCCGGCGGCTCGAAGCGCGACGAGGCCGTCGCCGGCTCGCCGACCGCCGCCGGCTC
>JBAZPK010000117.1:0-7414 GCA_041648235.1 Thermoleophilia bacterium | reverse complement strand
CACCGGCAGCGCCGCCGACAGCCGCAGCACCTGCGCCCGCACCGGGGGCGTGCGCAGCCACGCCGCGAAGGCATCACTGATCCGCGGCGCCAGCCAGAGGGCTGCCAGCGTCGCTGAGAGGGTGAAGATCAAGACGGCCGCCGCGCGGGCGGCCCGGGTGTGAAGGATGCGTCTCGCCATGTCGGTGTCGTCAAGCTTCAGTTTCGACAGGCTAGCACGAATCCCTTAGCGGCACGGGGCCGCCGCGCCCGGCGTGCGAGAGCTCGGCGGCGAGGCGGGCAACGGCCGCGTGCGCGAGGCGGGCGGCGAGGCGCCTCCCGCGCCTCGCCGCCCGCCCGCTGGCGCCCTGCCTCGGGACGCTTCAGCTCACAGGCGCCTCCACCGACTCCTCGGCTTCGTCGCGCCCTCCGCACATGCAGTCCCAGATGGGGTTGTACACGCGCTCGACCTCGGCGGAGTACAGGTCGAGCTCCGCCTGCAGATCGGTCAGCATGACGTCGCCACCGGGATGAGTGGGCCGGGCCCCCGTGGCCGCCATGATCTCACGCGACTGGGCCGGGTTGTCGATCCACATGCACGGCATGAGGAGGTTGTGGTTGAAGGGCTGCCGGCGGCGGATCTCCTCGAAGAAGGGCGAGTTGAACGCCTCCAGGAGGCTCACTTCGCGGATGTTGTCGGTGGCGAAGTGGGTGAAGATGCACGGCTCCACCCAGCCCTCGCTGTTGATGTGCATGTAGTGCTTGCCGGCGATGCACCCGTTGACCCAGGGGGCGTCGCCCCAGAAGTCGACCGGGAACATCGGCTTGGTATCGCGGATGCGGCGGATGTCCACGCGGAACTGGTTGCGCTCCCCGGGGGTAAGCATGAGCCTCGTGTCCGGGTCACGCCCCACCGGCATGTAGAGGAAGTGCCAGCTGAGCACGGCCCCCTTGGCGATGAGCGGGTCGACGAACTCATCGCTGACGATCGCCCGCCAGCTGTTGCGCGCGACCGTACAGGAGTAGCCGAACAGCACGCCGGCCTCCCCCAGGCGGTCCATGATGTGCATCACCTGGGCGTACACGCCCCGCCCCCGACGCCGGTCGGTGAGCTCGGGTGAGCCCTCGAGGCTCAGCATGGGGGCGATGTTCCCGACCTCGGCCAGCTCGTCGATGGTGTCGTCGTCGAGCAGGGTGCCGTTGGTGAACACCTGGAAGTACGAGTCCTTGTTGGCACGCGCGAAGTCGAGCAGATCGTCGTACAGGAACGGCTCGCCACCGAGCATGGTGAAGAGGTACACGCCCATGTCGTTGCCCTCGTCCACGATCTTCTGGAGAAGCGCGCGATCGAGGTCCCGGTCAGGCGCATACTCCGCCGCGTAGCAACCCTCACAGGTGAGGTTGCAGCGCATCGTCGGGCTCATGAGGATCGTCGTGGGAGCGAACTTGCCGGTGGCATCGATGAACTCTTTGCGTTTGGCGACGCCGCGAAGAAGGGTGTTCACGATAAGACATTCGATAAAGCGGTCGCGGCAGCGCGGGCTGAGCTTCGAGGTGATGTGACGGGAGATGAGCAGCGCCGGGTGGTCATCCTTGACCTTCTCGGTGACGAACCGCACTGAGCTCTTGTACTGCTCGGGTGTGATCTTCTCCGCCAGCTGGAAGGCCTTGACGATCTTGGCCTTGTCGTCGCTGGCCGCCAGCTTGAGCATCTGGTTGATGACCTGCCTCTGTACCGCAGAGTACAGGCCGTCCGTACGGCCCATGGGCAACCTCCTGTCTCTCGGGCGCCCGTGCCCACGGACGCGTCATCCTGGCGACGGGGAACGCCGTTCGGGGGAGGCGCCGGGCTTCACGCCGGCGCGCTGAGAGCCACGGGACGCACCCTCCCACGACGATCCGGGCAACCGCCCACTCAGTCTACCATCTCGACGACGGCGGGGCGGCCGCAACTCGCGGCACGGCCGTGACCGGCCGCGTTGCCGGAGTGGCTACACCTGCGGGGCCAATCCGTCTAGAGGCGCTCATGCTTCGCGCGCGTTACGCCGATAGGGGAGACGATCGAGAAAGGCAAACCTGTCGCGAGGCAGGGACGCAAAGCCAGAGGTCTTGAATGATCAAGATAGCTCGGTTGCCGAACCGGCCCGTCGCCAGCGCGGACTCCGCGTCGCGAGCCCCCGCGCGGGCAGGCGCCCCCTACCCCACCCCCTGCCACCGTCGCCCCACGGGCCACGGATCCGAGGGGACTCCCAAGCCCCGATCCCCGAGAGCCCGCGCGTGGAGGCGATGACGATGAAGACGAGACTCCTTACCCTTTTCGCGGCGCTCCTCTGCCTCGCGGCACTCCCGGCGACCGCGGCGGCGCTCGACTCACCAGCCGGCGGCGACAGCGGCAAGATCGACCCGAGCGTCACCGCCGTCCTCGAGGCCACCGGTGGAGACGACGCCATCCCGGTGCTCGTCTACATCGCGGCCGGCGGCCTCGAGGCCGTGCGGGCCGCCGTCCCCCAAGCCGTGGAGACGACGCCGCTCTCCGTCATCGACGCCGTGGCCGCCTACCTCACCCCCAGCGAGATCGCGGCCCTGGCCGCCAGCGACGCGGTCGAGTACATCGTCGCCGACAACCCCGTGTTCGGCTTCGACTACCGCAGCTCCATGGACATCACCAACTTGACCATCGGCCTCGGCGACGTCGCGGCGCCCGGCGACGGCGGCCCTGACGGCGATGGGGTCACCGTCGCCGTGCTCGACAGTGGGGTGGCCACGACGAGCGACCTCGGCAGCAGCCGCATCGTCGGCTGGAAGGACTTCGTCAACAAGAAGAAGCTGCCCTACGACGACGCCGGCCACGGTACCTTCGTCGCCGGGCTGATCGCCGGTGACGGCACGGCTTCACTGCCGCTCGAAAGCGGCGGCTTCGCCACGATGCAGTTCCGTGGCGTGGCCCCTGCCGCCGACATCGTGGGCATAAAAGTGTTGGACGCCTCCGGCCAGGGCAGAGCCTCCGCGGTCATCGCCGGCATCGTGTGGGCGATCGTGCACAAGGACGAGTACGGCATCCGCGTGCTCAACCTGTCGATCGGCAGCAACCCCGTGGGCCCGGTCGAGATGGACCCGGTCGCGCGCGCCGTCGAGGCCGCCTGGAAGCACGGCATCGCGGTCGTCTGCGCGGCCGGCAACGAAGGCGACTTCGGCCCCGGCGGGATCCTCTCCCCCGGCAACAGCCCCTACGTCATCACCGTGGGCGCCAGCGACACCCGGCAGACGGCCAGCCTCGGTGACGACGCCGTGGCGGCGTACAGCTCGGTGGGCCCCAGCCTCTACGACGAGTACGCCAAGCCCGACCTCGTGGCCCCCGGCAACCGGCTGATCTCGCTGCGGGTCCCCGGCTCGTACATCGACGAGAACGTCCCGGAGAACCTCATCCCCGTGGCGAGCTACGCGCCGGCGGCCCCGGCCGGCACCGTGCCCAGCTACCTGATGCTCTCCGGCAGCAGCACCTCGGCGCCGGTGGCGGCGGGCGCCGTGGCGCTCCTCCTCGGCCAGGAGCCGGGCCTCACGCCGGACGACGTCAAGCTGCGCCTCCTGCGCACCGCCGACCCGCTGGCCGGCGCCGACGTCTACCGCCAGGGCGCCGGCCTGATCGACGTAGACGGGGCGCTCGCGGACGAGGCGATAGCCGACGGCTACACTCTCTCCACCGACCTCGGCGACGGGACCACGATCCTCGACGCGGCGACCTACGCCCGCTGGGACGAGAGGGTCTGGAGCCGCTACGGGTGGACGAAGTTCAAGTGGACGAAGTTCAAGTGGAGCAAGTTCAAGTGGACCAAGTTCAAGTGGACCGACGTGGCCTGGACGAAGTTCAAGTGGACCAAGTTCAAGTGGACCGACGTGGCCTGGACGAAGTTCAAGTGGACCAAGTTCAAGTGGACGGACTACGAGTGGGCGAAGTTCAAGTGGACCATCCTGCTCGAGGGGCAGTGACGACGACCGACACGGTCGAACCGCGACGCGCAACGGCCGGGCAGGGACGCTCGGCCGTTTCGCTCTACGTCGCCGTTGTGGCACTCGGCGCGACCTGCTCCCTCTCGTGGGCGGGCTACCGCGAGGGCATGACGGTCACGGCGCCGCTGCTGGCCTTCGCCGCCCTCGCCGCCCTGGCCGACCTCAAGGAGGTCAGGCTCCCCCTCGTGGGGGTGGTCGGCATGTCGTTCGTCCCCGTCCTCGCGGCGCTCGTGGCCCTCGGCCTGTGGCCGGCGATGGTGGTCGCGATGGTCTCCGGCGCGATCTCCGCCGGCTTCACCCGCGACCCCCAGAAGGTCGTCTTCAACATCGCCAACTACGTGCTCTCGACCTTCCTCGCCGGCCTCCTGTACTTGGCCCTTACGCCGGAAGGCGCCGGCATGGCGGACAAGGTCGTGCCGGCCTTCCTCGCCACCGGCGTCGATTTCGTCGCCAACACCTTCCTGCTCGCCGGCGTGGTGGGCATGAGCACCGGTGCCGGTATCGTCGGCGTCTGGCAGCGCAACTACCGCTGGGCGCTGCCGGGGTATCTGGCCGGCGCGACCTTCGCGCTCTTCGCGGCGTGGCTCTTCGGCCTTCTCGGGATCGCCGGCCTCGTGCTCGCCCTGCCGCCACTCGTGCTCATCTACTACTCCTACGAGATCTACGTCAGCAGGGCGCGCGAGCGGGTCAGCTTCGACGCCGAGCGGGACTCGTTCCGCGACGAGATCGACAAGTCGGTGCAGCTGCACGACGAGCTGCGCGCCGCGCAGCTCAAGGTCGCGGCCGAGATCGAGCGCGCCCGCCGCATCCAGACCGACCTCCTCCCCACCTCCACCCCGGAGGTGGAAGGCTTGGAGCTGGCGCAGCGGATGGAGTTCCTCGGTGAGATGGGCGGCGACTACTACGACTACATCCCCTTCGGCGACGGCCGCCTGGGCATCGTCTGCGGCGACGTGATGGGCAAGGGGCTGGCGGCCGCCCTGATCATGACCATGGCTCGCTCACTCCTGCACGACGCGATCGGCCCCGGCAAACAGGCCGGCCAGGTGCTCGCCGAGGTCAACGACGGGCTCGCCCGCGATCTCGAAGGCCAGCGGCTGCCGTACTTCCTCACGCTGGCCCTCGTCGTGTACGACCCGGAGCGCCGGAGCCTGATGATCGCCGGCGGCGGCCACAACCCCGTCCTCGTCCGCGGCGCCGACGGCGTCCGCAGGGTCCCGTCGCGCGGTGCCGCCCTGGGGGTCCGGGCCGGGCTCCAGTACCCCGAGGACGAGGTGCGGCTCGAGCCCGGCGACACGGTCGCCTTGTACACCGACGGCTTGACCGAAGCGCGGGACCCCGACGGCGAGCTCTTCGGGCTGGAGAGGCTGGAGGCGGCCTTCAGCCCGTGCCACGGCACGACGGACGAGACGCTGCACACCGTCTGGAACGACGTGGCCGCTTTCCGCGGCGACACGAAGCCCGGCGATGACGCTACACTGTTACTCGCGCGGCTCGCCTGAGGCGGCCACCACGGCCGGGGCGCGTGCCGCAGAACGGGGGCGAGTGCAGATGGATGGGCCTGAGGCGGGAATGCCGGCGTCGTTGCGCGTCTACCGGTACCGTGCCGGCGCCAGCGAGGTGCAGGCCATCATCGGCGAGATCGACCCCGGCGCCCCGCACGATGAGCTGGTAGCACACGCCGATGAGGCACTCACGCGCGCGACCTTCATGTGTTACGCGGTGTCGCAGCCGGGCGACTTCTTCGCCGACGAGCTGTGCTTCGTCCCTCAGGGGGACCACTGCGACATCCTCAGTATCCACACCAAAGGTTGGCAGCGGCACCACGGCGACCACCGCCGCAGCCTCGTCGAGATCCTCAACGACCTGGCCGCGGCGGTGGCCTGCGGCAAGCTGCGCATCCTCGACTCCGACGAGCTCGTCGACGAGGTCGGTGCCGGGCGGCTCGTGCTGAGCTCCGTCATCGCCGACTCCGCCACTCTGAGCGAGGCGCGCGAGGCGGTCGACGGCGTCCTGCGGAGCGCCGGCATCGGCGCCGACGCCCGCCGGCAGGCCATCCTGTGCATCTCGGAGGCCGTCACCAACATGCTGCTCCACGGCGGGGGCCGCGGCAGGATGTCGCTGCGCCGGCTCGACGACCGGCTCCGCGTCATCGTGGCCGACGACGGCCCGGGGCTCAACTTCCTCAACTGGATACAGCCGCCGAGCTCCGGGGGCCAGGCCTCGATGGGCTACGGCCTCAAGATCATCCTCGAACACCTCGACGCCGTCGGCTTGCACACCGGCCGTACGGGCACCACACTCGTACTCGACCGCAAGACCGACTGAGGCAGGACACCATGTTGCGGACAACGATCGCCCCGGGCCCGGCGCCCACCGTCTACCTCGCCGGGGAGATGGACCTCGACTGCGCCGACACCCTCCGCGACGCCGTCGCGGAAGCCGCCCGCGGCGCCCAGGTGGTGGCCCTCGATTTCTCCGCAGTGGAGTTCATCGACTCGTCGGGGACCGGCATCTTCGTGCGCCTCTGCCTCGACATGAAGAGCCAGGGTACGCCGCTCGTGGCGCGCGCGCTCTCGCCCGCGGTGCGCGGCGTCTTCGACATGCTCCGGGTGCGCGAGCTGGTCGGCGAGGACGTCTTCCCGGGCTGACGCTCGCCGGCACCGCCGCGCGGCGGTCGGGCGCGTGGCAGGGAAGACGTGGTGGCGAGGGTCAGAATTGAACTGACGACACCGCGATTTTCAGTCGCGTGCTCTACCAACTGAGCTACCTCGCCACGAAGGGGCCGGGAGGCCCCTTGGAGCGCGGTCCATGCTACCCGCGAGGCTGGAGAGGGTCAACCGCTCGCGGGCGGCTTTCGGAGAGCGGAGGCGGCGGGCGGCGGGACTCCGCCTCCGCCGCCCGCCGCCTCCGCGATCAGCCCTCGGACGTGTCGAGCTCCGACTCCGCCTGCACCCGCTCCGGCTCCTCTTCCGGGAGGAAGACCTTGATGAGCTCCTTCTCGGTGCCGCGCGGCAGCAGGCAGAGGACGTAGTCGCCCGGCAGGATCTCGGTGGAGCCGCGCGCCGTGAGCGCGTGGCCGGCGCGGATGATGGCCGCCAGCACCACCCCACCGGGCAGCGCGATGTCCTGGACGTATGTGTTGGCGAAGGGTGAGTTCTCGCTCACCTCGAGCTCGACCAGGTCCATCTGCTCGCGCCGCAGCGAGAGCAGGGGCACGAACTTGTGCGCCGGGAGCTCATGCATGATGAGCCGCAGCATGGAGGTGGTCGCGCACACCGTGTTCTCCACGCCGAGCAGGTCGAAGGTGGGCTGGTTGAAGGGGTTGTTCACCCTGGCCACGACTTTCGGGACACCGAACTTGAGCTTCGACACCTGCGAGATGATGAGGTTGTCTTCGTCGTCGCCGGTCACCGCGACCACCATGT
>JBAZPK010000116.1:0-7515 GCA_041648235.1 Thermoleophilia bacterium | reverse complement strand
GCCGCCGACGGCCACGTCCCGCTCGGCACCGGCGGCCTCTCGCTCGAGGAGCTCGGCCTTGTGCTCAGCGCCCTGCCCGTCGACTTCCAGTACGTCGACGAGCACGACAAGGTGCGCTTCTACAGCGAAGGCGAGCGCATCTTCCCCCGCAGCCCCGGGGTGATCGGTCGCAAGGTGCAGAACTGCCACCCGCCGTCGAGCGTGCACAAGGTGCAGCAGATCATCGACGCCTTCCGCGCCGGCGAGCAGAGCACCGCCGAGTTCTGGATCGAGCTCGGCGGCAAGTTCCTCCACATCCGCTACTTCGCCCTGCGCGACGCCGCCGGCGCGTACCGCGGCGTCGTCGAGACGGTGCAGGACGTGACCGGCATCCGCGCCCTGGAGGGCCAGCGGCGGCTGCTCGACTGGTGAGCCGATAGGGTACGATTGGCGCACGTACAGCCCGCCACGTCCTGTGAGGTGAACCGGTGATGCACTGGCAGCACGGCACGCTCAGCCCCGAGCAGGTGGAGCTCGTCATCCGCGATCTCCCGCTCGACGTCAGCTTCGCCGACGAACACGACGTGCTGGTCTACTGGAGCGGCGACACCTACAAGAGCTGCGACGCCCGCTACATCGGCCGCGACGTGCGCGACTGCCACCCCGAGAACACCCTCGAGTGCCTCGAGGAGATCCTCAGCCGCTTTAAGGACGGCTCCAAGGACGTCGCCGAAGGCTGGGAGCAGCGCGGCGCGCGGTTCAAGTACACGCGCTACGTCGCGGTGCGCGACGACGAGGGCGCCTACAAGGGCATCCTCGAGGTCAACCAGGACATCACGGCCGCGCGCGCCCTGGTCGGCACCCAGCGGCTCCCCGGCTGGTGAGCGGGGGGCGACGCGCGCGCCGCTCAGGGAGGGAAGCCACATGACCATCGTCGCCGCCACCGGCGCCGCCGCCTGGATCCTCCTCATCGGGGCGGCCGTCGCCGGCCTCGCCTTCGGGATGATCCTCAACTCGCTGATCGGGCGGCGGCGGCGGAAGTAGGGCGCCCGGCGCCGGACTGAGCGCGGGCGGCGGGCGCGCGAAGCCCGCGCCACTCAAGGTGTAGACTCTGCCGGCGCGTACTTCGGAGAAGGGGCCAGGGGGCACATGGGCACGCAGAACGCCGGTCGGGTGCCACCGCGCCGTTCCCGCGCGGGCCAGGGCACACGCCGGGGGCCCGGCTTGGCACCGGGGTCGTCGGCGCGGTGACGCCGCCGCCAGACCCGCCTCGCGACGGCCCGGAGACCTGCCTGCAGGCTGTCCAGGCAGTCCTCGACGACATCGCCGCGGGCCGCGCCCCACGGCGCGTCCAGGAGCGCGGCTGCGCCCCAGGACTACTGCCCCTGGTGCGCAGCGCCAACGACCTCGTCGGGGTCGTCGGAGGGCTGGCCGCCTTCCTCCCGCGGCTCGCCCGCGGCGAGCTCACGGCGCCGCTGCCCAGGCAGGGCAGCTTCCTGGCGGCGCCGCTCCGGGAGCTGCACGCCGGCCTCAGCGAACTCGCCCGCCAGGCCGACGCCGTAGCGCACAGCGACTACACGCGGCGGGTCCACCCCATGGGCGATCTCTCCCGCGCCTGCAATGCGATGGTAGAGCTGCTCGCCGAACGTGAAGGCGCTCTCCGCACCGAGATCGCCGCCCGCCAGGAGACGGAGCGGCTCCTGCAGCGCGAGCGCGACCTGCTCGTGGCCGGGCCGCTCGTGACCTTCCGCTGGGGCGTCGACCCGCTCGACCCCGGGCGGTACGTCTCGCCCAACCTCAGCCAGTTCGGCTACCGCCCCGACGACTTCGTGAGCGGCCGCCTCGACTACATCAGCATCATCCATGGGGAGGACGCCGAGCGGGTCATGGCCACGCACGCCGCCAACGCCGCCGCCGGCCTGGGTAGCTGGACGCAGGAATGCCGCATCGTGGACGGCTTCGGAGCGACGCGCTGGATCCGCGACTACACCCACGTGGCTCGCAGCGCCGAGGGCAGGATCACCGCCTTCGAGGGATACCTGATCGACATCACGGCGCAGAAGGAGGCCGAGGCCACCCTGCGCCGGCGCGAAGAGCAGCTGCGCGGGCTCTCGCTGACCGACGCTCTCACCGGGCTGTACAACCGCCGCGGCCTCTTCGCGCTGGGCGAGCACGCCCTGCGCGGCGCCCGCCACCGGAAGAGCGGGCTGACCGTCATCGCCATGGACGTGGACGGCCTCCACGCGATCAACGACCGCTTCGGCAACGAGCGCGGGGACGACGCCTTGCGCGAGGTGGCGGAGCTCCTGCGCGGCGCGTTCCGCGATCCCGACGTGGTGGCGCGCGCCGGCGGCGACGAGTTCGTGGCGCTCGTGGAAGGCAGTGAAGAGGCGGCCGCCGAGCTTACCCGCCGGCTGCTGCGCCGCGTCGCGGCGAGCAACACCAAGGGCGAACGCCCCTACAAGTTGTCGCTGGGCGTCGGTGTGGCGTACTGGTCACCGTCGCGGAAGGCGACGCTGGAGGAGCTCATCGAGGGCGCCGACGGCAGGCGGCGGGACGCCGGCCGGCCGCCGGCGGGCGGCTAGCGCCGGAACTCGTGCCGGCAGTATTCGTCGCCGGCGCTCAGGGCGTGCGTCTGCGTGTGCGTCTCGGGGTCGACGCCGAGCATCCCGCAGATGGTGCCCCGGTCGTAGGCGCAGACGACGTCCGGGTGCTCCTGGGCGAGCTCGCGGTACACGCAGTTGTGCACCTCGACGACCACCCGGCCCGGGGAGCCGTCGTCGAGCGACACGCCGTAGCCGGCCTCGTCCATCCACGTGACGAGGGCTTTTGGCGCCAGCCTGACCGGCGGCGCCACCGCCCCTCCAGCGACCTCGAGCGCCGTCTGGGCGCCGTATTCGAGGCCGAGTGCGAGTGCGGCCGCGGCGGCTGCGTCGGGCGGCAGCGAACGATCGATGATGCCCAGCAGGGCTCGCGCCAGGCGTTCGTAGCGGCGCGGCGGCAGCATGACCTCCAGCCGTTCGGAGGAGAGCTCGTACGTCTTGGCCGGCCGGCCGCCCCCGGCCCGCCGGCGCACGCCGACCTTGACGAGGCCCAGCTCGCTGAGCCTCTCGAGGTGTGCCCGGGCCACGGTGCGGTGCACGCCGAAGGTACCGGCCACCTCCCCGGCGGAGAGAGGCGCGGAGGACTCGCGAAGATGGCGGTAGATGGTACGCCGCGTAGGGTCGCCGAACACGTCCGCCAGCCGCCCCAGGAACCTGCCCTCTTTGTCGTACGTAGTCTCCACCGACGTGACTCTATCGTACCGCCGCGGCCACGCCAAGGTTTGCGAGGCTCACAACGCACTGATCGCGCCCGCCCCGAAGCCGGGGTCCGCGTTAGGGATGCCCGCGGGGGCGGGAATGCAGCAAGCAGCACCGGGCCCGGCAGGTACTACCCGGCCCAACCCGCCCAGCGGCAGCCGAAGGGAGCGTCATGATCAAGGTCAAGACATTCGCCACCCCCATCAAGATCTTCGCCACGGTGCGCGAGCTGCATGACCTCGACGAGCAGGTGGCCGCGTTCCTCAACGAGGAACAGGCCGAGCAGGTGTTCTCCGTGAGCGACAGCACGACCGCGGGCGACACCGGCGAGACCATCGGCCTCATCCGCTGCGTCGCGTACCGCGTTGCCGGTTGAGCGCCCGGCGCAGAGGCGCTCGGCGGGGCCTCCCGAGATGAGCGACACCGTGGCCGGCACCGACCCCATCCCCGGCGCGGCGCGGGCCGCCAACCTCCAGCTGTGGAACGCATGGACGGGCATCCACGAGCGGAGTGCCTTCTACGACGTCGAGGGCTTCAAAGCCGGGGCGACCTCGCTCTGGCCGCTCGAGCTCGCGGAGCTCGGCCCCTTCGTCCGCGAAGGCACCTCGCTGCTACACCTGCAGTGCCACTTCGGGCTCGACACGCTGAGCTGGGCGCGGCGCGGGGCGCGCGTGGTGGGGCTCGACCTCTCCGACGCCGCAGTCGCGCTGGCGCGGCGCCTGGCGGCCGAGGTCGAGCTCGACGGGCGCGCCGAGTTCATCTGCTCCGACCTCTACGACGCCTCCGCCCATCTCGGTGAGCGCACCTTCGATGTGGTGTTCGTGAGCTGGGGTGCCATCGAGTGGCTGCCGGACCTGGGACGCTGGGCCGCCATCGTGGCTCGCCACCTGCGGCCCAGCGGCACGTTCTACATGGCCGAGATCCACCCCTTCGCCAACGGCCTCGAAGAGGTGCCCGGTGAGCACGACGTGCGTGTCGCCTACCGCCTCTTGCCGGCACCCGACAGCCCGGCTATCCAAGCGGTGGAGGGCAGCTACGCCGACCTCACCGCTGACACCGCCGGGCTCGTCGCCTACGGCTGGTCCCACAGCCTGAGCGAAGTCGCCGGGGCGCTCACCGGCGCCGGCCTGCGCCTCGAGCACCTGCACGAGTTCCCCGCGGCTCCAGCGCCGTTCTGGGATTGGATGGAGCAGGACGAGCAACGCTGGTGGTGGCTGCCCGACGGCCGCGGGGGGCGCCGCCGCGACCTGCCTTTCAGCTACTCGGTGCGGGCGACCAAGGCCGCCGCCGAGGAGGGGTGAGGTCATGCTCGACGACTACCTCAAGGCGAACCTGGCCAACTGGGACGAGCGCGTCGAGGCCCACGCCGGCTCGCCGCTCTACGATGTGAAGGGGTTCAAAGCCGGCCGCACCTCGCTCGCGAGCATCGAGCGCGACGAGCTCGGCCCCTACGTGCACCGGGGGACGACGCTGCTCCACCTGCAGTGCCACTTCGGGCTCGACACGCTGAGCTGGGCACGTGCCGGTGCCACGGTCACCGGCGTCGACTTCTCCGGCCAGGCGATCGCCAGGGCGCGCGCCCTGGCCGCGGAGGTCGGCCTCGCCGGCAACGCCACCTTCGTGCAGAGCGACCTCGACCGGGCCCCCACGGTGCTGGGCGGTGTATTCGACGTGGTCTTTACGTCCTGGGGCGCCCTCAACTGGCTCGGCGACCTCGAGCGCTGGGCACAGGTGGCCGCCGGCTACGTGCGGCCCGGGGGCGTGTTCTACCTCGCCGAGTTCCACCCCTACGTCTTCCTGCTCGCCGACGACAGCACCCCCGACGACCTGCGCATCGGGTACCCCTACTTCCAGCGCGGTGAACCGCTGCGTTTCGACGAGCCCGGCAGCTACGCCGACCGGCAGGCGGTCACCGAGCACAACGTCACCTACGAGTGGACGCACGGATTCGCCGAGGTGATCGACCCGCTGCTGCGCAACGGCCTCCGCCTGGAGCACCTGCACGAGTTCCCGTTCACCCGCGACGGCCTGGTGTTCCCCTTCCTCGAGAAGGACGCCAACGGCGACCTCCGGGTCAAGGGCCGCCACGACGACTTCCCCCTCAGCTACTCGCTGCTCATGACGAAGGAAGGTTGACCATGGCCGACGACCCTACCTCCGACCCTCTCTTCGCGGAGCCCGCCGGCGGCGGCAAGATCGACGACGAAGGGCTGCTCGCGATCCTCGACTCGGCGATCGCCGACGAGCGCGCCGCGCAGGAGAAGTACCGCCAAGGCCTCGGCCACTGCGCCGACCGCGAGGCCTGCGACGTGTTCGCGCAGCTCCTGCGCGACGAAGAGGCGCACGAGCGAGCTCTGACTCGGCGCTACGCGGAGGTCAAGAAGCGCATCGGGCTCAGTGGCGCCGGCCGCCATGGCTGACGGCGTCGTCGGCCGGCCGCCCGCCGTCGCCGCGAGACACTTGACGCGAATCCCGACCCGCCGTATCCTTTTAGTGCGTTTTCATAGTCTATATCTGTGAAAGCGCGTCCCGTCAGGGGGACTGAAGAGGTGCTCCCCCCCACCAGAGCACCGGCCCCTCGAAGGCGGCGCCTCCCCTCCAGGCGCCGCCTTCACCTCGTCGCCCCGCCCTCAGCCTGCGCGCGGCTCTGAGCCCGTCCCGGCGAACGGGGCCGTGCTCAGTCGTTCAAGCAGTGCCGCCAGGCCAGCCCGCGGCACCACCAGGCCGGCCACGGCGCGTACTTCGGGTGCGGCCTCCGCCATGGCGACGCCGAGGCCGGCCCAGCGCAGCATGTCCACGTCGTTCCCTCCGTCGCCGCACGCCACCACGCGCTCGCGCCGCAGGCCGAGCCGTTCGCAGAGCCACTGCAGCGCGGCGCTCTTGCTCACCGCCGCGTCCACGAGCTCGATGTACTCGGCCTGCGACCGGGTGACGTTCAGGCGCCCGCGCCAGACCGCCTGCAACTCCTGCACCAGCCGCGGCACGTCCGCGGCGGGACTCTGCACGACGAACTTGGTGGGGGCTCGTGCCGCCACCTCGGCCGCGAGGTCGGCCGTCAGGTTGATCTCCACGGCGGAGTGCTGCGCATACCGGCGCGCCCACTCGTCCAGCTCCTCGACATAGAGGTCGTCGGCGATGAAGGCGTTGACGTGGCGGCCGAGGGTCCGCAGGTGGAGCACGACCTCGGCGGCGAGCTCCCCGCCAATGGGGTGGTGCAGAAGCGGCTCGCCGGTCCGAAGGTCGGCGACCATGGCGCCCTGATAGCAGACCACCGGCCCGTCGTCGACCCCCAGCTCCCGGGCCACGCGGCGCGCACTGCGGAACATGCGCCCGGTGCTGAGCACGAAGGGTACGCCGGCGCCGCGCAGGGCGGCGACAGCCGCCGGCCCCCCCGGCACGAACTCGAGGTCCGGCAGGAGCAGGGTGCCGTCCAGATCGACGGCCACGAGGTCGGGGCGAAACAGCTCGTCGCTCACGCGCCCGCCTCAGCGGGGCGGCGCGTCAAGAAGACCTCGCGTGCCACCGTTGCATCCCCGTGCGCAGCGGGTACACAGCAGGTGTATCCTCCATACAGGGAGAAGCACCGACCCCAGCACCCACGGGGCGGCTTCTCGCGAAGACCTGGTGATTCCCAGGTCTTCTTTTTGCCTCACTTCCCCCCCGCGCGCGGCGCCCCAAGGCGGGTCGCCACGATGTCGAGCCGCGTCAGCTGCAGCGTGCCCATGCGCTGCAGGTCGGCGGCCAGGACCGAGAAGGCACGCCGCTGCAGGCCGGCGAGGTCGCGAGCCGGCACCTCCGCCTCGACCCGGACGCGCCACCCGGTGGGGCCCTTGTCGAGGCCGACGGCGCCGGCCTTCACGCCGGGCAGTTCGGCGGCCAGCCGGCGGGCCAGAGCCCGTTCCAGCGCCGGCACATCGATCCGCGCCCGGCCACTCGGCTCGGCGAACTCGACCAGCCCGGGGCGGCGGCTCCACATCCCGAGCTGCCGCACCGCCAGGACCACGAGCGCGGCGGCGAGCACGGCGACGGCCGCCGCCGCGACGCCGGCCGGGTACGCGGCTTCCGCGCCGGTGAGGCGGCCCCACCAGCCGGCCAGGGCCCACTCCCGAGAGCCGCCGGCCGCGAGGGTAAGCTCCCGCACGAGGCTCGCGGCGGCGGCGACCACGCTGAGCAGGCCAGCGGCCACGGCGGCGAGGCGAGAGGCCGCATTCACGGCAGGTACCGTTTGAGCTGG
>JBAZPK010000115.1:0-7596 GCA_041648235.1 Thermoleophilia bacterium | reverse complement strand
GCGCCGCTGCCCGCCCAGGTCGGCCAGCAGGAGGTCGAGGGCGCGCGCGTCGACCTCGTCGCTGAACGCCTCCGTGGCCTCGTGGTAGAGGAGGTGGGCCTCGTCGATCACCACGTCGTCGAACGGCGGCAGTGTCTCGCGCCCGGTGAGCAGCAGAGCGTGGTTGACGCACACGAGGTGGGCGGCGTCGGCCCGGCTGCGCGCCACACGCCAGTGGCAGCGGCTGCGGGCCGGGCAGTGCCGGCCGAGGCAGGCGGCGCGCGAGGAGCGCAGCTCGCGGGCCAGATCGGCCAGGGAACGCAGCTCCTGAGTCGCGCGGAACGGCAGCGCCGAGAGGTCGACCTCGGCGCGGCGCGCGCGGCCCACGAGGTAGGCGAGGGCTCGTGAGCGCTCGTCGTCCGGCAGCGCCTCGCCCTCGGCCGCGACGGCCTCGTCGAGGCGGCGCCGGCAGAGGTAGTTCTCGCGGCCCATGAGGAGCGTCCAGCGCCAGCCGTCGGGCAGGGCGGCCGCCACCAGGGGGAGCTCGTGGGCGGCCAGCTGCCGCTGCAAGGCCTTGGTCTTCGTGCTGACGAGGACGCGGCGGCCGGCGGCGGCGCTGTGGCAGGCCGCCGGCAGCAGGTAGGCGAGGCTCTTGCCCATGCCGGTGCCGGCCTCGAACAGGCCCACGCCGCCGGCGGCGAACGTCTCGGCGGCGGCGGCGGCAAGCTGCACCTGCCCGGGGCGGCGGCGGTAGCCTGGCAGGCGCGCCGCCAGCCCGGGGGAGTGCCCGTCCGCGGCGGCGTTCTGCTCGCCGGGCGCGCCGCCGACATCGTCGGCGCCCTCGGCGTCAGCGCCGAACTCGCTCCGCCAGGCGTCGGCGGCGACCGGCAGGATCGTGAGCTGGGCGCCGCCGGCCGGCGCCCGCGGCTCTTCGGCGACGATGGGCGGCGGAGCTTCATCGGGCTGCCCCGGGAGCCGGTCGAGCAGGGCCAGGGGCCCCCAGCGGACGGCGGTGAGCAAGCGGCGTTCCTCGGCGCCCAGGCCGGCGGCTCGCACCGCCAGGCGGCGCAGCACGGCCGCCGTCGCTTCGGCGTCCGGGAGTGCGCGGTGAGGCTCGTGCGCGATGCCGAGCTCCGCCGCGAGGATCGGCAGGGCGTGGCGGTCCAGTTCGGGGAAGAGCAGCAGCGCCGCCTCGAGGGTGTCGAAGGTCGCGTTGCCGAGCGGCGGCAGGCCTGCCCTGCGGGCGCCGGCCGCCAGGTGTTCCACGTCGAAGCCGACGTTGTGGCCGGCGACCACGGCATCGCCGACGAAGTCGCGCAGCGCCGCGTAGGCCTCGGCGAAGCCGGGGGCGCCGCGGACGGCTTCGTCGTCGATCCCGGCCAGGCGCGTGATGGGCAACGGGATGGGCATGCCCGGGTCGACGAGGGTGGTGAAGCGCGCCTCTATCTCGAGGCCGGGCCCCAGGCGGACGGCCCCCAGATCGAGGATGCGGTCGCGTTCCGGGTCGAGGCCGGTTGTCTCCGTGTCGAGGACGACGAGCTGGGGAGGGGCGGCCATGAGCTCAGGATAGCAGACGGCGGCGGCCGCTCGGGCGCCGCCGGCGGGGCCGCCACGGTGACGTTGCGGCGGCCGTGGCGGGCGTCCGATACCATGGCGCTGTGGACTCACGCCGACAACGCGTCCTTCGCGAACTCCGTAGCTACCCGCGGCAGTTCTGGGTGCTCACCTTCGGCATCTTCGTCTTTGTCGGCGCCGCGGCTCTCGCCTTTCCCTTCGAGAGCATCTACATGCACCGCGAGCTGGGAGCCTCCATGTCCCTCATCGGGGTGGTCTTCGGGCTGGTCCCTGCGGCCGTGATGCCGCTGCAGTTCTGGGGCGGCCACCTGACCGACCGTCTCGGGCGGCGCCTCGTGCTGCTCGTCGCCGTGTTCGTCGGCGTGGTGTGGTTCGTCGGTTTCGCCTTCGTCACCGAGATCTGGCAGGTCGCCCTTCTGGTGGCCGTCGAGAGCGCCTTCGGCTGGCCGCTGTTCCAGACGGCCAGCAACGCGATGATCGCCGACCTCCTGCCGGCGGCGAAGCGGGGGGAGGGGTACAGCATCACGCGCGTCGCCATGAATCTGGGCGTGGTGCTGGGCCCGGCGCTGGCCGGCCTCGCCCTGGCTACGGGGGCGAGCTTCCGCCAGCTCTTCCTCGCCGCGGCCGCGGGCTGCGCCGTCATGATGGCGATGACGGCTGTCTGGATCCGCGAGAGCCGCCCGGCAAGCGCGCTCTCGCCGCAGGCCCACACCGACGCCCAGGGCCGCAGCGGCTATCGCATCGTCCTCGCCGACCGCGTGTTCATCGTCTTCTGCCTGGTGGCCGTGCTTCCGGTCTTCTGCGTGGGCAACTTCGGTTCCATCTACTCCGTCTACATCACGGACTACCTGGGCGTGCCTTTCGGCGAGTGGGGCGCGCTGCTGGCTCTCAACGCCTTCATCGTCGCCACCGTGCAGTACCCGCTGGTGCGCACCACGCGCCGCCGGAACCGGATGGTGCTCCTCGGCCTGTCGAGCGTGTTGCTTGCCACCGGCGTGGGCGGCTCCGCCTTCGCGGGGCCCTTGTGGAGCCTCATCATCCTCATCGTCATCCTTAGCGTGGGGGAGACGCTGCTCTCGCCCCTGGCGGCCGCCGAGGTGTCGGAGCTCGCGCCGGAGGCCGTGCGTGGCCGCTACATGGGCGTCTGGACGGTGGTCTGGAACGGCGGCGCCGCCCTGGGCCCGGCCTTCGGCGGCTGGGCCATGGACGCCTTCGGCGGCCGCGAGGCGTTCGCGATCCTGCTCGTGGAAGGGCTGGTCGGCGCCGTGGGGTTCCTCCTGCTGGCCCCGGGCTGGCGCCGGCGGCGTACCGCGGCGCGGGCGGCGTAGAGTCGTGCCGCGCCGCCTTCTCGGGTGCGTTGGCGGAGACCCCCGCGGCGGACGAGCCTGAACAGTCCCTGCAGGCGTGCGCGGGCCGGCCTCCTCGCGAGCTCGGGGCTGGGGGCTGTTGACACTCGAGGAAATGCCGAAGACTATTCTCGAGAGGGCGCGGGGCCGCCTCCGAGGCCTGTTCGCGGCCGCGAACCGACGAAAGGTGGTCAGGTGTCGAGCTCTCCTCCTGAGACCGGCTGTGAGGCACACGGGAGCGTTACCGGCGCGGCGGACCCGTTCGCGCTCGAGGCGCTGCAGGTCGGCGGGCCCGTGAGCGAGCACCGCTGCTACTACGCGATCGCCGGTGTCACCCTCCAGGTGGAGTCCGAGCTCCCGTTCGCCGCGACGACGTTCGCGGAGAAGTTCACCGCCTTCGAGGCGCCCGGCCCCGGACCGGACACGGTCGTCTTCCACCACCAGTTCGAGATGCCGCCGGCAGACCTTGGAACGCCAGGCAGGTGCGTCTACCGGCGCCCACCCTGGGCCATCCACGAGGCGCCGTGGGGTTGGCTCTACCGCGACCTTCCGCCGGCCGGCGTCGCCGGCGGCGAGCGCGCCATCGCCGTCGACGCCGCCCACACGCGGGCACGGTTCTTCAACGGCCCCGGCGTGCGCGCGGGGTTCGCGCGCGGCGGACAGCCTTCGCTGACGCTGATGCCCACCGACCAGATCCTCGTCGCCCGCCTGCTGGCCGACCGTGAGGCCGCCTTCGTGCACTCGTGCGGGATCGCGCTCGACGGCGAGGGGCTGCTCTTCGTGGGCGAGTCGGGGGCCGGCAAGTCCACGGCGATGAGCCTCTTCGCGCCGTTCTCGGAGCCCCTGTGCGACGACCGCAACATCGTGCGCCGCTGGCCGGGCGGCTTTCGCGTCCACGGCACCTGGAGCCACGGGTCGGTCCCGATCGCCTCGCCGGCGTCGGCGCCGCTGCGCGCCGTCTTCTTTCTCGAAAAGGCCGACGGCAACGCCGTGACCGCGGTCACCGACCGCGCTGCGGCGGCGCAGGAGCTCCTGCCGCGGCTGGTGCGGCCGCTCATGACCCGGGACTGGCTGGAGAAGACGTTCGACCTCGTCGCGACCCTGGTCCGCGAGGTCCCTTGTTACCGGATCGCCTTCGATCGCGGGGGTGGGATCGTCGACGCGGTGCGCCGCCGACTCGCCGCCGACGCGCCGCCCAGAGCCGGCGGCTGAGGTGCGCCGGTGAGCCCGCCTGACAGCGCCTACGCCGTGCGCGGCGGGCCTGACACGCTCTGGGCCCGCGGCGGTCCGCTGCTCACCACCCTCGACGTCGAGCTCACCGAGCGTTGCGACAACCGTTGCGTCCATTGCTGCATCAACCTGCCCCGGCAGGACCGCCGGGCGCGGGCCCGTGAGCTGACCACCGCGCGCCTGCTCGCCGTGCTCGAGGAGGCCGCTGGCCTGGGCGCGCTCGCGGTGCGCTTCACCGGCGGCGAGCCGCTGCTGCGCCCCGACTTCGCCGAGATCTACGTGCACGCCCGGGAGCTGGGCATGCGCGTGGTCCTGTTCACCAACGCGCGCGGCATCACGGAAGCGACCGCCAGCCTCCTCGCGGACATTCCGCCACGAGAACCGGTCGAAGTGACCGTCTACGGTATGAGGCGGGAGAGCTACGAGGCCGTCACGAGGGCCCCGGGCTCCTACGCCCAGTTCAGGCGGGGCGTGGACCTGCTTCGTGCCCACGCGGTGCCGCTGGTCGTCAAAGGGACTCTGCTGCCCGAGACGCTCGCCGAGCTGGATGAGTTCGAGCGCTGGGCGGCGGCGATCTCCGCGGACGGAGGGCAGGCAGGCTACGTCCACTATCTGGACCTGCGGCATCGTCGCGACAGCCCGGCCGCCGACCGCCGCATCGCCACCTTGCGCCTGACGCCGGAGGCGAGCCTCGGCGTGCTCGCCCGCGAAGGCCACCTCGCGGCGAAGCTGCGCGCCGACTGGCTGCCGCAGGTGGCGGCCCCGACCGACCTCCTGTTCACCTGCGGGATCGGCCACCGCCCGTGCCTCGATGCCTACGGGGTCCTGCAGCCGTGCCTCTCGCTGCGGCATCCGGGCGCGACCTACGACCTCGCCGCGGGAAGCCTTCGCGACGCGCTCGGCACGGTGTTCCCGCGCCTGCGCAGCCTGCGCGCCACGGGTCCGGACTACCTCAGACGCTGCGCCCGCTGCTTCCTCGCCGGCGTGTGCGAGCAGTGCCCGGCGAAGTCATGGGCCGAACACGGCACCCTGGACACGCCGGTCGACTACCTGTGCGAGGTCACGCAAGCAAAGGCGCGCGTCATCGGTTGGCTGGCGCCCGGCGAGCTCCCCTGGGAGGTCGTCGACTGGAAAGAGAGGATCGCATGAGTGAAGCCCTGACAGGCGACGGCGTGTACGCCCCTTCGGACGGGGTCGTGGCACGGGAGATCGAAGGCGAGGTCGTCATCGTGCCGCTCAAGGCGGGCATCGGCGATCTCGAGGACGAGTTGTACTCGCTCAACGAGACGGGCCGGGCCGTCTGGCGCCTGCTCGACGGCGGCCGGACTCTCGACGGCGTCGTCGAGACCCTGGCGGCCGAGTACGACGCGCCGCGCGACGAGGTCGAGCGCGATGTGCGGGGCCTCCTCGAGGAGCTGCTGCGGCGAGGCATCGCCCGTGCCGTCGTTTGACTCCGACTCCAGCAGGTACGTCGCCGAGGGCGGCGTTCTGGTCCTGGACGGCGCCGCGCTTCGCGAGCTCATGGGCGCGGCGCTGACGCGTGGCGCGCCCTTCCGTTTCAGCGCTCGGGGCACGAGCATGGAGCCTTTCGTGCACGACGGCGACGTGCTCACCGTCGTGCCCGGTGTCAGGCAGGCGCCCGGCCTCGGGCGCGTGATCGCCTACCTCGCGCCGGATCCGGAGCGCATCGTCGTCCATCGCGTGGTGGCGACCAGGCCCGCCGGGGTGGTGGCCCGCGGCGACGGCGCCGGCCTCGCCGACGGGATCGTGCGGCCTTCCCAGGTGATGGGGGTCGTGGTCAGGGCCGAGCGCGGCGGCCGCACACTGCGCCTCGGCCTCGGGGCGGAGCGCCGGCTCATCGCGTTGCTCTCACGCTGGGGGCTCCTCGTGCCCGCCGTGGACTGGGCGCGCCGCTGGCGGCGGCGCTGGCGAGGCGGACGACCCGCCGGGCGTTGACGATCGAGAGTCGCGGCCGGCGCCGCAGACCTCATGAGGGCGGGCCCGCCGACCGGCTCAAACGCCCCCGCCCCGGGGCGGTGCCGGGGAGCCGGCGTTGTCCGGACTGGCCACGCTTTCGCCAGAATACTTTTCCCCGCCTCTTGAACCGGGTAGTATGTCGGGGATCAGTCGCCCGTCAGGGCAAGGGGGTAGGAGATGGACAGTGCCAAGCGCTGGAGTCGGCCGCAGCTCATCGTTCTGGGGCGTGCCACTCCCGAGGAGAGCGTCCTCGAGGTGTGCAAGAACCACGAGGTCGCATCCCAGACCGCGCCCGGGTTCTCGAACTGCAGTTGGCGCTCCAATGCGACCAACGAATGCCGGGGTGTGACGGGCAGCTGAGCCCGCGGGTCCACGGCTGTGTCGTGTGCCCTCCCAGCCGCTGCGTGTCCGGAGGCAGCACGGCGAGACATGCCGATCCTCTGTGAACGCCCGTGAGGTCCTGACCCGGGCCAGAACCCCCAGCCTTCGTGGTACGGGTGCCGGCGGGCGTTGCGGAGTGTCTCAAGGGCCGGCGTCGTGGCGGTGATGCCGTCACACGCCGGCTGTTCGCGACTCCTGACTCCCGGCACTGAGACCCCCACCACCGTCGACCTGCGCGTGCTCGAGGCGTGCGCGCGGGCACGTGGCGCGGCCGGTGCGGCGGCGTTCGTCGATTCGCTGCGTGACGCCGACTGGGGTTCGCTCCTGCCCGCCGCGGCGTCCCACGGCATGCACGGCCTTCTGTTCAGGCGGCTCATGGACTGCTGCCCGGCCGCCGCCCCCGCCGAAGCCCGGGAGCGGCTCCAGGATCTGCAGCAGGCCGCCGGGCGGCGCGGGCTGCGGCAGGAGGCACGCCTGCTCGACGTCCTCGACCGCCTGGCGGAGCAGGGGATCCAGGCGGTCCCCTTCAAGGGCCCACTCCTTGCCGAGCGCGTGTACTCGGACGTCTCCATGCGCGTGTGCTCGGACCTCGACGTCCTCGTCAAGGCCCGCGAGGTGGCGGCGGCGCGCGACATTCTGCTCGCGGCGGGATGGCGGGTCGCGGGCCTCACCCGGCCATCCGGACCGTCGCTCCTCCAAGCGGCGGAGTGCGAGCTGGTGCTCGAGCACCCGGCGAGCGGGCTGTACCTCGAGCTTCACTGGCGCACCGGTCCGCGCTTCGCCCGGGCCTCCTTCCCGGCGGAGCCCCTGATCGCCCGCGCCGGCGAGATGGACGTGCTGGGGCGCCACGTACCTTGCCTGGGCGACGAGGACCACTTCCTGGTGCTCATCGTCCACGGCGCCACCCATTGCTGGGATCGCCTGGAGCTCGTCTGCACGGCGGCCGAGTTCATCGCTCAGGAGCGGATCGCGGATTGGCCGCTGCTCCTGCGGCGGGCGAGGGCGCTCGGCTGCCGGCGCCGGCTGCTCGTCGCCGGAGCTCTGGCCCGGGACGTGGCCGGCGTGACGCTCCCGGCGGCGCTCGCCGCGGCGGTCCGGCAGGACGCGG
>JBAZPK010000114.1:0-7628 GCA_041648235.1 Thermoleophilia bacterium | reverse complement strand
CGGCGGCCGACGCCTGCGAGCGTGCCGCCGGCCTGCTCCCCGACCTCGTCCTGGCCGTCGGCGAGGCGCTCGGCCGGCTCGGGGCCGCGGCGCGCGAGCCCGACGGCGACAGCACGGAGCGGCCCGGCAGCCAAGCCGGCCGGCACCCCGGCGGCGAGTACAACCTCACAGTCTGGCTCACCCCCGGGCTGCGCGAACGGCCCCAATGGGACCAGTTCGCGACCGCCGCGGGCCTGCTGGCCGAGGGGCTCATGTCGCTCGCCGCGGCCGCCGCCCCGGCGGCCGAAGCTCTGCCGGCTGAGCACCGCGAGCACGCCACCGTGCTCGCGCTCGCCGACGAGGCGGGCGCCGCCGCGGCCCTCCTCGGGGAGCTTACCGAGGGCGGCAGCGCGGAGTCGGTGGTCTGGGCTGAGGTCGAAGCGGAGCGGCGCGGCCGGGGCGGGGCGGCCGCCCCGCGCTGGACGCTCACGCGCACGCCGCTCACGCCGGCGCGCCAGGTCCGGAAGGCGCTCTGGGACCGGCTGCGGAGCGCCGTGCTCACGAGCGCCACGCTCACCGTGGCGGGCTCCTTCGCCTACTTCCGCGACATGACCGGCCTCGACGCGGACGTCGACGTCGTCGAGCGCGTCTTCCCCTCACCCTTCGACTTCCGCCGCCAGGCGGTGCTCGTCCTCGAGCACGACCCCGGGGGCACCTGGCGGCCCGAGGATCTCGCCCTCCGCCAAGGCGAGCGGCTCAAGCACCTGGCCGAGGTCACCGGGGGGCGCACCCTGGCTCTGTTCACCAACAAACGCGACATGGAGCGCGTGGCCGCGGCCGTCGGGGCGCACGTGGAGGACGACGGGGTCCTCGTCCTGGCCCAGGGCCTGCACGGCAGCGCCGCCGCCCTCGCCGAGGAGTTCCGCGCCCACCCCGAGACGATCCTGCTGGGCGTCGACACGTTGTGGACGGGCCAGGACTTCCCCGGCGATTCGCTCGTCTGCCTGGTGATCGCCAAGCTCCCGTTCCCGCGCCAGGACCCGCTGTTCCAGGCGCGGCGCCGGGCCTGCGAGGAGACGGGGGAACGCTGGTTCGAGCGCTTCTACCTGCCCGAGGCGGTGCTCAAGTTCCGCCAGGGCTTCGGGCGCCTCATCCGCACCGAGACCGACAGCGGGGTGGTCGTGGTGCTCGACCAGCGCCTATCGCGGAAGAGCTATCGGCGCGACTTCCTCGCCAGCTTGCCGGAGCTCGAGGTGGTGGAGGCGGCGCCGGCGGAGCTCGCCGCCGTGGTCGACCACCACCTGCGGCGCCTGGGCGCCAGCCGCTGAGCTCCGGAGCACACCCTACTTGAGCAGCCTGCCCGTGCCCTTGACCGCCTGCGCGTCGGTGCGCTTCACGAGCCGCGCCCGGGTGCGCTTGCCGCAGTGCGGGCAGGTGAGCGTCTTGTAGCTGTAGTACGTGCCGTCCGGGTTCTTGCCCACCGCCGAGGCGGTGAAGAAGTTGACCGTGGTCGGCACCTGGAAGGCCCGCCGGCAGTTGCCGCAACGGTACCCGGACGCGCGCGACAGCAGCCCGACGTACATCCACAGCCCCGCCATGATGAGCAGGAACGTGGGCCAGAACCCGCGCCACGGGTAGACGACGGTGATCGCCACGAGCACGACGGCGACGAAGACGGCGAGCTTCCAGAGCGTGGTCCACCAGTCGTGCCTGGTACGTTCGATGTAGCGGGCCAAGCCAGTCCTCCTCGTTCGTCATTCCCAGCGGAAGAAGCGCCAGGCCACCACCACGAAGACCGCCGTGACCGCGAGCAGGACCGCGAGATCCCAGCGCACCGCCCAGAGGCCCACGTCGTCGAGGATCACGGCGCGCAGAGCGTCGGCAAGATAGGTGAGCGGCATCGCCTTCACGACCGGCTGGATCCACGCCGGAGCGTTGTTCATCGGGAAGAAGATGCCGCTGAGGAACATCATGGGCGTCTGCACGACGTTCATCAGGGCTTGGGCGACCTCCTGGTTCCGGGACACCGCGGCAATCGCGAAGCCGAGGCTCACGAAGGCGCCGGCGCCGACGACCGCGACCACCGCCACGAGAAGCAGGGAGCCGTTGATGCTGACTTCGAACAGGAGCATGCCGACGCCGAGGACGATGGCCGTCTGGATGAGCGCCGTCGCGACCCGCATGGTGACGTTGGAACCCATGAAGCTGCGCATCGGCAGGGGCGTGGCACGCAGCCGCCGCAGCACGCCCTTCTCCTTGTAGGTGACGATCGTGCCGGCGATGCCGAAGATGGCGGTCTGCATGATCGAGAGCGCGACGATGCCCGGCACGAGGAAGTCGAGGTACCCCAGGCTCTGGGCTTTGACGCCCTGCGGCCTGATGCTGAGCGGGAGCTGCACCCGGGCGAGGCCGTTGCCCACCGCCTCGACGATCTGCTGGGTGACGCTGAGCACCTGGCCGGCCGTGGCCACATCGGAGTCGTCGTAGTGAAACGGCAACTCGGTGACGCCCCCCTCGGCGAAGCTCCGCTCGAGGCCCCGCGGCAGGACGAGCACGCCCTGCACCGTGCCGTCTTCGAGCTCCTTGAGTCCGGCGGCTTCCGTGACTGATCGCGAGACGTGGACGCCGTCGGCCTTCTCGAAGGCCTGTACCAGGGCGGCGGCGACCCTCCCCTCGTCCTGCTGGACGATGGCGAGGTTGAAGTCGCCGCCGAACCCGCGCCCGAACACGATCCCGAGGAGGCCCATGAGGAGCACCGGGAAGAAGAAGGTCCAGAAGAGCGCCTGGCGGTTGCGCAGGAACATGAGCGTGAACGCCTTGAGGAAATCCCAGAAGGCGCGCATCAGCGGCCGCCTCGCCGGAACAGGCCGCGGCGGCGCGGCTGTGCCGCGCCGCCGCCGTCCTCCTGCTCGTCCTCGCCGAGCTTGCGCCCGGTCATTCGCAGAAAGACGTCCTCGAGGTTGGCGCCCTGCACGTCGAGGTTCTCCACCTTGAGCCCGCGGGCGGCGGCGAGCTCGAGCAGCGCCACGACGGCGTGCTGGGGATCGGCGGCGATGAGCGTGTAGCCATCCTGCTCCTCGGCGGAGCAGCTCGAGACGCCGGGCAGCCTGCAGAGCGCCTCCATCGGCACAGGCCGGCTGAGGGTGAAGGTGACATGCGCCTCGGCCCCCAGGCTGTTGACGAGGACGCGGGGCGTGTCGAGCGCCATCACTCGCCCGCGGTCCATGACCGCGACGCGGACGCAGAGGCGCTCGGCCTCCTCCATGTAGTGGGTCGTGAGCACCACCGTCGTGCCGGCCTCGTTGATCGCCCGGATGACCTCCCAGAGGGCTCTCCGGGCGCGCGGATCGAGGCCGGTGGTGGGCTCGTCGAGGAAGGTGACGACGGGGTCGTTGACGAGCGCCAGGGCGATCGAGAGGCGCTGCGCCTGACCGCCGGAGAGCTGGTCGGCGTAGCTCTCGCGCTTGTCGAGCAGGCCGACCCGGTCGAGAAGCGCGTCGACCTCGGCCGTCGTGCGACGCACGCCGTAACAGGAGCCGAAGAGGCGGATGATCTCGTGCACCTTCTGGTAGTCGAAGAGGGCCGTGGCCTGCAGCTGCACGCCGATACGCGCCTTGACGCGGGTGGGGTCAGGCCAGACGGGGAGGCCGTCGATGACGATCTCGCCGCCGTCGGGGTGGCGCAGCCCTTCGACCATCTCGAGGGTGGTGGTCTTGCCGGCCCCGTTGGGGCCGAGGATGCCGAAGACCTCGCCGCGGCCCACAGCAAACGAGATGCCGTCCACGGCGAGCAGCTCGCCGTAGTGCTTCGTGAGCCCGCGGACGGAGATGACGGGCTCGCCGGCGGCGAAGGCGGGTGCGGCGGCGCCAGCCGCCGCGCTCACCCGCCGACCGGTCCGGTGAGGTAGCTGACCAGCGTGAAGATGCCGAACAGGCCGGCGATGACGACGGCCGCGAAGACCAGCGTCATCAGGAAGCCGCTGAAGAACTGCTTGGCCATGAACCGCTCCAGCTCGTGATGGGTCGACGGGCGTCCGCGGCGAGCCTGACGACTCTCGCCGCGCACACCAGGCAAGGGTACGCCACTCGGCAGGCCGCGGACAAGCCGGAGGCGGCCGCCAACTGTTACGCCCGCGGCGCTGCGGGTACTACCAGGAGGAACGTTGCTTCACGGGAGGTGCAGCATGAGACCCGAAGACGGTGACGAACGGCCCGCTCCAACGCCTAAGCGCCCCGACCATCGCGCGGAGCACAGGGGCTGGCCGGCCCCATCGAAGATCAAGGGCCCACCCCCCACGCGCAGCGGCAAGACGATGCACCACCCCGCGACCCGGATCGGCGAGATCAAGCACGGCAAAGCCTGACTACGGAAGCCGCTCGCCGGCGAGGGACGCGTGCACAAGGGCCCGGCGGTCGCAGGACCACCGGGCTCAGTTACGTACGAGGCCGCCGCGCGAGGCGGACGCCGGGCTGCGAGGGGGCCCCGGGAGTCGCGGCCGGCCGGGCCGTGACGCGGCGGCGGCGGCCCGCTGAGGGCGCCTCGGGCGCGTGAGGCCGCGCCCGGCGGTCAGGCCATGAGCTTCTTCAGCGTCCAGGCCATCGTGCAGCCGAGCGTCTCCATCGTCTGGAGCCCCTCGGCGTCCGCCTCCACCTCGCCCACCTCACGGCCGACGCCGATGTTCCAGTAGCTGGAGCCGACGAGGATCATCTCGTTGATCAGGAACCAGTGGTTGATGGAGTCGAAGGCGTGGATGGCGCCGGCGCGCCGCGCGACGACCACGGCGGCGCCGACCTTGCGGGCCAGCGGATTGCCGTTCTTGCGCGTCGCGTACCCGGCACGCTCCATCAACGCCTGCGTGGTCGCAGTGCAGTTGGCGTAGTAGGTGGGCGAGCCGATCAGGATCGCGTCCGCGGCGAGCATCTTCTCGATGCAGGCGTTGAGGCCGTCGTCCTTGAGCCCCGAGCAGCGGTTGTCGAGGGTCTCGGCGCATTTGAGGCAGGCCGTGCAGCCGGCGAAGCGCTTGCCGGCGAGCTGCACCAGCTCCGTCTCGATGCCCTCGGCCTCCAGCTCGGTGAGCACACGCCGCAGCAGGATCGCGGTGTTGCCGTCCTTGCGCGAGCTGCCGTTGAACGCGACCGCTTTCATCTGGCGTCGTCTCCTCGCTCGGGGTGGGGGCCGGCCGCCAAGCGGCCGGCGCTTCAGACTACGTTGAGCGCTCCGGCGAGGTCGCCGAGGTGGCGCTGCGACTCGCGCACCGTGCACGAGACGCCGGGGAGCGGGAACGCGAACACCCGGCGTCCGAAGGTGCGCATGAGGTCGTCGTTGAAGCCGTAGCCGCTCTTGTGCTCCCAGCCGTACGAGTACCTGAGCACCTTGTCGAGGGCGCCCTTGTAGACGAACACGAGGATCCGCGGGCGCGTCGCGGTGATGACCCCGCTGACGCGCTCCCAGCCGGCGGTGTACTCCGCCTCGCTGGGCTCCTCGCCGAACGGCCGCGGCACTTTGCAGACGTCGGTCATGCCGAACCCGTGCGCCAGGAGCAGGTCGTCGGGGAACTGCCCCGGCGTGGCGGGCAGCAGGCCGATGTCGTGGAGCCGCTTCCACAACCCCTTGCCCATGCGCCCCTGGAAGTAGTGGCCGGCCTCGACGCTGACCGGGGACGGCGTCTTGCCGACGAAGAGCACCTGCAGTGGCCCGCGCGCCGGGAGGATGTCGGCCAGCGTCGTCACCGCCTGGCCGTCGATCTCGAGCTCGATGCGGTGGTCCACGGGGCTCCTCTCAGCCACGGCCGAGGCGGTGGGCCACGCGGACCAGCGCCAGAGTGTCAAGGGCGCAGTAGTCGAGTAGCGCGCGGCGGAGCTCGTCACGGCGAGCAGCCGGCGTCTCGGCCGCCACAGCCTCGTGGAAGGCGGCCTGCGCTGAGAGGCCGTCGCGCACCTCCTCGAGAGCGGCATGGTCGAGCGCCGCATCGATGGTCGGCAGCACCGTCTTGAGCGAGTACGACCCATTGAGCGCCGGGTGCTGGTAGTGGTCTCGCGTGAGTCGCAGCAGGTCGATCAGGCGCCCGGTGGCCGCCTCGAGGCGCGGCGCAAGGTCGGGGAACAGGAGCGCCATCTCGACGAGGCGCCACTTCTCGAAGTCGTGATAGACGAAGATCGGGGGCCGCGGGGTCGAGGCTGCCGGCGGCGACGTCGATGGCCGGCGCGGGCTCGCAGGCGCCGGCCAGGTCGAGCTCGTCCTCGCGGCAGCGCGGCCGTTTGCCCTCCTGCTCCTCACAGTAAGGGATGAACGGGCACTCGTAGGGCCGCCGGCACTGCGCCCCGGTGCGGATCGCCGGCAGCGGGCCGCCGAGGAGCTCGTTGAAGCCGCGCACCCAGCCGGGGATGTGCGCCATGAGCGGGCGTGCCTGGTCGGCCACCGGCACCTCGCAGCAGGCCGCGGTAGTCGCCACCCCCCGGGTACACGAAATCGGTGTCGATGACGGCGACGCTCAGCAGGTCGAGCGGCACGCCGGCGCCTTCCGTGACCCAGGCCTGCACGGCGATGTCCTGCAGGTGGTACTCCTTGAGGCGCGTCGCCGATTTGACCTCCACCATGCGATAGCGACCGGCGCGGCGCTCGAGGACATCGGTGCGCACGAGCACGCCGCGGTGGCGGAAGGTGGCCTCGTACAGGGTCACGTCGCCCGGCGCCGCCAAGGCCGCCTCCGTGTCACGGAGGGCCTGGCTGAGCGGCGCGCCCTCGCCGATCAGCTCACCGCCCCCGTACAGCTCGCGCGCCACGGTGCCGACGTCGTTGCCCGCCGCGAAGCGGCGCCGCGTGTCGGCGCTGTAGACCTCGAGCTCCGGGTGGTGGATGGCAAGCCACAGCCGCTTGCCACATTGCAGGCCGGCGGTGATCCTGGACTTGGAGAGGCGGAAGGTACGCACTGCGTCCATTTTACACTGCGGGCGCCGCCGGCGCCGGGGCCGGCCTCTTTCTGCGGCCTGAGCAGCCGTTCGCCGCGCCCCGGCCGGCCCTGGCACCGCCTCCGCCGTCGGCGCCGCCTCGGCCGCCCCGGCTCCGCCCGGGCCGCTCCCGGCGCCGCCCGGGCCGCTCCCGGCGCCGTCACGACCGTGTGGTAGGGTCGCCGCCATGAGGCTCATCCACACCGCCGACTGGCACCTGGGCCGGCTCTTCTACAACGTCCACCTGACGCGCGACCAGGAGCAGGTGCTCGAGGAGCTGATCGAGCTGGTGCGCGAGGTGCGCCCGGCGGCGGTCCTGGTGGCCGGCGACCTGTACGACCGCGCCGTCCCGCCCACCGAGGCGGTCGAGCTCCTCGACCACGTGTCCACCGAGATCGTCGCCGGGTGCGGCGTGCCGCTGATCGCCATCGCCGGCAACCACGACAGCGCCGTGCGCCTGGGGTTCGGCTCGGCGCTGCTGCGGGCCCAGGGGCTGCACCTGGTGGGCGAGCTGCAGCCGCAGCCCTCGCCCGTCGCCCTCGAGGACGAGCACGGGCCCCTATACGTCCACGCGCTCCCGTTCGCCGACCCGGCCGAGGCACGCCACGCCTACGGCGACGACGGCCTCCACGACCAGCAGGCGGTGGCCGCGGCCGGCGTCGCCCGGGCGCTCGCGGCCACGCCAGCCGGGGCGCGCCGCGT
>JBAZPK010000113.1:0-7659 GCA_041648235.1 Thermoleophilia bacterium | reverse complement strand
GAGCGTCTCGAGAAGGTCGTACGGGAGCCGCGCCCAGTCGGCGGTCATGGCGTCGTCGCTCTTCACGGCGCGGATGGCGATCGGATAGCCGTAGGTGCGCTCGTCGCCCTGCACGCCGACGCTGCGGATCACCGGCAGGATGGCGAAGCACTGCCAGAGTTCACGGTACATCCCTGCTTTGCGGATCTCCTCCTGCACGATGGCATCGGCGCGCTGAAGGATGTCGACGCGCCCGCGCGTGATCTCTCCGATGATCCGGATGGCGAGGCCAGGTCCCGGGAAGGGCTGGCGCCAGACGATCCGCTCAGGCAGGCCGAGCTCCTCACCGACCGCGCGCACCTCGTCCTTGAACAACCAGCGCAGGGGCTCCACCAGCTCGAAGTCCATCTTCTCCGGCAGACCACCGACGTTGTGGTGGCTCTTGATCTTGGCGGCCTGCCGCGTGCCGCTCTCGATGACGTCCGAGTAGAGCGTCCCCTGGACGAGGAACCCGGCGTCGGTGAGCTTGCGCGCCTCCGCCTCGAAACAGCGGATGAACTCCTCGCCGATGATCTTGCGCTTGCGCTCCGGCTCGGTGACGCCCTTGAGCTTGTCGAGGAAGCGGTCGCTGGCGTCGACCGCGACGAGCGGGATGCCGAACGTGCCGGAGAAGGTCTCGACGACGCGTTCGGCCTCACCCAGGCGCATCATGCCCTGATCGACGAACACGCAGGTGAGGCGGTCGCCGATGGCCTTGTGCATGAGGAGGGCGGCGACCGACGAATCGACGCCGCCGGAGAGCCCGAGGATGGCTTTGTTCTCGCCGACCTGCTCGCGGATCTTGTGGATGGACTCCTCGATGATCGACGCCGGCGTGAACGTGGGCGCGCAGCCGCAGGCCTTGTAGAGGAAGTTGCGGAAGATGTCCATGCCCCGCGGCGTGTGGATGACCTCGGGATGGAATTGCACGCCGTAGAAGCCGCGCTTGCGGTCCTCCATCGCCGCGACGGGCGAAGCCGCACTCGCGGCGAGCACGTCGAAGCCGGGCGGCGCCTTGGTGACGCTGTCGTGGTGGCTCATCCAGCACTGCTCCTCGCCGCGGAGCCCATCGAGGAGCCGCCCGGGCTTGAGCACGTTCAGCGTCGTCTTGCCGAACTCGCTGAGGTCGGTATGGGCGACGGTGCCGCCGCGATGCAGCGCCAGGAGCTGCATGCCGAAGCAGATGCCGAGAACGGGGATCCCGAGATCGAGGATGGCAGGGTCGAGCTGCGGAGCATCCTCGACGTAGACGCCCAGGGGGCCGCCGGACAGGATGATGCCCTTGGGGGCGTACGCCTTGATGAGCTCGATGGGCAGATCATGCGGGACGAGCTCCGAATACACCCGGCACTCGCGCACGCGCCGCGCGATGAGCTGTCCGTACTGCGCCCCGAAATCGAGCACGAGGACGGTGTCGAACCCCTCGACTTGCGGCGAGCCTTGCGCCATGGAGCCTCCCTCGATCTGCTGATGGACCCGCGGTGACGGCGAGCCTCAGCCCATGCCGACGTCCTGCTCCTTCTGGAGCTTCTTGCCTTCGGTCATGAGGGCCGGGGCGACCATGACCTCGGCCTTCTGGAACGAGGTGAGCGTCTCGTAGCCGCAGGTCGCCATGCTCGTCCGCAGAGCACCGAAGAGGTTGAGCGTGCCGTCGTTCTCGTGCGCCGGGCCGAGGAGGATCTCCTGCAGGGTGCCCTTGACTCCGGCCTTGACGCGCGTGCCGCGCGGCAGCTCGGGGTGGAAGGTCGCCATGCCCCAGTGGTAGCCGCGGCCCGGTGCTTCGGCGGCGGCGGCCAGCGGCGAGCCCACCATCACGGCGTCGGCGCCGAGGGCGATCGCCTTGCTCACGTCGCCGCCGGTGCGCATACCGCCATCCGCGATGACGTGGCAGTACTGGCCCGTCTCGAGCAGGTGCTGGACGCGCGCCGCCGCGGCGTCGGCGATGGCGGTGGCCTGCGGCACGCCGATGCCGAGCACGCCGCGCGTGGTGCAGGCGTGGCCGGGGCCGACGCCCACGAGCACGCCCACCGCCCCGGTGCGCATGAGGTGCAGCGTGGTGGAATAGCTGGCCACGCCGCCGACGATGACCGGCACCGCACACTCGGCGATGAACTTGCGCAGGTCGAGCGGCTCGACCTTGGAGCTCACATGCTCGGCGGACACCACGGTACCCTGGATGATGAGCACGTCGAGGCCGGCCTCGACGGCGACCGGGTAGTACTCCTCGACGCGCTGCGGCGTGAGGGACGCTGCCGCGAGCACGCCGCCGTCTTTGATCTCCTTGATGCGCCGCGCCACCAGCTCTGCCTTGACCGGCTCCTGGTAGATCTCCTGCATCGTGCGGGTGGCTGTCTCCTTGGGGAGGGCGGCGATGCGGTCGAGCTGCTCGTCGGCGTTCTCGTAACGGGTCTGCACGCCCTCGAGGTTGAGTACGGCGAGGCCGCCGAGCCTCCCCATCGTGACGGCGAAGCGGGGGTCGACCACACCGTCCATCGCGGAGGCGAGGCACGGCAGCGGCAGGGTGTGCGGGCCGAGCGTCCACGTGATGTCGACGTCCTCAGCGTCACGGGTGCGGCGGCTGGGCACGATGGCGATGTCGTCGAAGCCGTAGGCGCGGCGACCCTTCTTGCCGCGGCCGATCTCTACTTCCATGCCGTCCTCCTCAAGGGGCGCGCGGTCCTGGCCAGGCCAAGCCGATTAAACAAAAGACCCAGGCACGGACGTACCGGGGTCTCTGAACTCTGTGCTGTGGATGAGCTGGCTGTCTCTCGTGGCAACGTCACTCGACTTTACCAGCGGCCCCGGGAGTGGTCAACACGGGACGCGCGAGAGCTCTGGCGGCGCGACCCGGCGCCCTCCCGCGCCGGCGCCGGCGGCGCTCCGGAGCCGGCCGGCGACGGCCGGCGGAAGCGGCCTACGAGCCGCCGTCCCCGGAACCGCTGAGCTCGACGACCTCGGTGCTGTCGAGCTGGCGCAGGGCTTCGGCCGGATCGAGGATGCCGGCGCCGTACTGCTGCGTGTTGGCGGCGCCGGCGGCCAGCGCGTGGCACAGGCACTCCGGCAGGTCGAGCTTCTGGAAGCGAGCGCTCACGAAGCCGGCCAGGAAGGCGTCGCCGGAGCCGACGGTGCTGAGCAGCGTGTCGAGCGGCGCGATGCCGGCCTTAAAGACCCGCTGCCGGCGGCCGATCTGGAAGCGCGCCACGCACCCGTGCGGCTGCTTGATGATGACGTTGCGGGCGCCCATCTCGCAGACCATGGCGGTGGCGTCGACGATGTCCTGATCGTCGTGGAACTCGTGCCCCACGAGGTCTTCGGCCTCGCGCACGTTGGGCGACACCAGGTGGGGCCGCCCGCGCAAGCCAAGGCGCAGCGGCTCCCCGGCGCTGTCGAGCACCACGAAGCAGCGGTGCCTGCGGATGCGCTGCATGACGGAGCTGTAGAACTCCTCGGCGACCTTGCGCGGCAGTGAGCCGGCGAGGACCAGGAAGCGGGCGCCGCGGGACAGGTACTCGATCTTGTCCAGGAAGGCGTCGAGCTCCGCGGCCGTGACCACCGGGCCGTACTCGATGATCTCGGTCTGCGTCATCGTCGTGGGGTCGACGACGGCCGTGGAAGTACGCGACTCTCCGGCGATGTGCACGAAGTCGTTGAGGATGTTCTCGCGCTGCAGGCCCTCGACGATCTGCTGGCCGGCGCGGCCGCCGACCAACCCGGTGACGACGACCGGCTGACCCAGGGTGCGCAGAGCCCGGGCGATGTTCACGCCCTTGCCGCCCGGGAGCGTGAGGCTCTCGCTGGCACGGTGCCGGAAACCGGTACGGAAGTGGGGTACCGTGAGCGTCTTGTCGACCGCTGCGTTGGGTGTGACGGTGATGATCATGTGGTGGCCCTGTGCCGGTCACTGCCGGTCGCACAGAAGCCGGCGCGCTGCCTGGCGCCGGCTCCGGACGGGCCTCAGTATAGCACTCGCGGCGCCTTGACACTGCCCGGACAGCGGGGTACGTTTCAGGCGCGTCACGATGGCGCGTTCCTCGTTAGGTGAGGCTCCGACATACATAGAGGCCGTTGCCCGGAAACGTCCAGAGACGCCAACGGGTAGAACAGGCACTACCGGATCAAGGTTTTGCCCAAGACGGCTGAGGCCCTGACCTCTACGGTATGTTGTGCTAAAGCTGTTGGACGAGTGAGGATCGCCCAAACCTGCTGCTGCGCCTTGGGAGCCTTCCGCGAGGGAGGCTTTTCGTCGTTCGCGTCCAGCGCGACAGGCAGAGGAGGTGAGGCCGGTGTTCTTCCTGAGCAAGCTGCTCGGCAGCTCCGTCAAAGACGTCCGCGACAAGCCCGCGGGCACGGTCCACGACCTCGTCGTCACCTCCGGCCGCCCGTACCCGCGGGTGACCGCGGTCGCCGTGCGGCGCCGCGGCCGCACCGTCTACGCGCCCTGGAGCGCGGTCACCAGCTTCGAGGAGTCCGGGACGATGCTCCGGGTCGCCGGCCCCGACCTGGCCGACCGTGAGCTGTCGCCCGACGAGCTCCACCTCGCGGCCACGTTCCTCGACAAGCAGCTTGTCGACACCGAGGGCCGCAAGGTCATCCGCGTCAACGACATCCAGCTCCTCCGCACCGGCGCCAACGTCCACGTCATGGCCGTGGACGTCTCGAGCGGAGCCATCCTGCGGCGCGTGGGCCTCGCCAAGGTCGGCGAGCGCCTCGCCAAGACGCGCCAGAACCCCAAGCCGCACCTGATCGACTGGAAGGATGTCGACGTCGAGCAGACGGACGATGCCTCGGTGCGCCTGGCCGTGCCGCGCACCAAGCTCGAGCTGCTCCACCCCGCCGACATCGCCGAGCTCGTTCACGAGCTCTCGCCGGAGGAGCGCGCCGCCGTGTTCGACGCCCTCGAGGACGACCTCGCCGCCGACACCTTCGAGGAGCTGCACCCCTCCTACCAGGCGTCACTCCTCCTCGACCTGCCGGACGACAAGGCCAGCGAGATCCTCAACGAGATGTCGCCGGACGATGCCGCCGACCTGCTTGCCGACCTCCCCGACGACCGCCGCCAGCACTTCATCGCGATGATGGAGAAGGGCGACGCCGAGGACATGCGCGAGCTGCTCAGCTACCCCGAGCACTCCGCCGGCGGCATCATGACCACCGAGTACGCCTGGGCACGCCTCGACGACACCGCCGCCGAGGCCACGGAACGGCTGCGCGAGCAGGCCGAGTACGTCGAGACCGTCTACTACATCTACGTCGTCGACCGCTCCGAGCACCTGCGCGGCGTGTTCTCGCTGCGCGACCTCCTGACCACCCCGCCCGAGAAGAAGGTGCGCGACTTCATGACCGCGAACCCGGTCTCGGTGCGCACGGACGCGAGCGAGGAAGACATCACCGACGTGATCGCCAAGTACAACCTGCTCGCCCTGCCCGTCGTCGACGACGAGGGCGAGCTCCACGGCATCATCACCATCGACGACGCCATCGACCTGGTGCTGCCGCTCGCGTGGAAGAAGCGCCTGCCGAGGATCTTCCATTGAGGAGGCCTCGACCATGGCGCGCGCCCCGCGCAGTGTAGGCCGCCGGGTCTTCGCCCGCGTCGGCCGCACCCGGCTGCTGGTCATCCTCAGCATGGTCGGCCCCGGCCTCATCGCCGCCAACGCCGGCAACGACGCCGGCGGCATCACGACCTGGTCGGTGATCGGCTCACGCTACGGCTACAGCATGGTCTGGATCCTCGTCCTGATGACCCCCGTGCTGGCTGTCGTGCAGGAGATGAACGCCCGCGTCGGTGTGGTGACGGGGCGCGGCCTCGCGGCCCTGATCCGCGAGAACTTCAGCCTCAAGGTGACCGCCCTCGCCATCCTGGCCACGGTGGTCGCCAACTTCGGCACGACCGTGGCCGAGTTCTCGGGCATCGCCGCGGCCGGTGGGCTGTTCGGCATACCGTCGTACGTGAGCGTCCCCGTGCTGGCCGTCGCCGTCTGGCTGCTGGTCACGCGCGGCTCCTACCGCAAGGTGGAGCGCGTCCTCCTCGCCCTGGGCTTCGTGCTCGTCACCTACGTGATCTCCGGCCTCCTGGCCGGGCCGGACTGGTCGTCCGCCGCCCGCGGCGCCGCCATCCCGCACCCCGAGATCAAGAGCCTCTGGGTGTTCACCGCCATCGCCGCCGTGGGCACCACGCTCACTCCCTGGGGGCAGTTCTTCATCCAGGCCGCGGTGGTCGACAAGAAGGTCTCACTCCGCCACTACGTGTACACCAGGTACGAGATCTACGTGGGCTCGGTGCTCATGACCGGCATCGACTTCTTCATCGTCGTCGCCTGCGCCGCCGTGCTGTTCAAGCAGGGCATCGTGGTCGAGTCGGCGCAGGAGGCGGCGATGGCGCTCGAGCCGCTGCTCGGCGCCTCCGCCAAGTACCTCTTCGGCCTCGGCCTCCTGGCGGTCTCGGTGCTCGCCGCCGGCGTGCTGCCGCTGGCCACCGCCTACGTGGTCTGCGAGGCGTTCGGTTTCGAGTCCGGGCTCGACCGCTCGTTCCACGAGGCCCCGGTCTTCAACGGTCTCATCACCTTCCTCATGTTCGTGCCGGCGGCTGTGGCGGTGATCCCCGGCCTGCCGCTGGTGAGGGTGATCCTCGTGGCGCAGATGCTGAACGGGATACTGCTGCCGGTGATCCTGCTCTTCACGCTGAGCATGGTGAACAACCCGCGCGTCATGGGCCGCCACGTGAACGGCCCGGTGCGCAACGTGATCGCCTGGGGGTTCTCGCTGGCGCTCATCGGCCTGAGCGTGATCCTCGTGCTCACGCCGCTGTTCGGCTGACGGCCGCCGGCCCGGCCGCTCAGCTCCCGTCTACGCGCTCGTGTGAGCGGGGCTCGATGTGCACGAGCACGTCCGAGTTGGGCACGCAGGCGCGGATGTCCTCGGCGATGTGCTCGGCGGTCACGTGCGCCTCCGCCACCGTCAAGGCCTCGTCCACCGTGATGTGCAGGTCGATGTGCCGCCGGCTGCCGGCCTGGCGGGCGCGCAGCTTGTGGTAGCCCCAGATGAGGTCGCCGCGATGCTCCTTGACGCAGGCGCGGATCTGCTCGAGCTCCGCCTCGGGCAGGGTCTGGTCGAGGAGCACCCGCGTGGACTGCACGACCAGCTGGTAGCCGGTGCGGATGATGAGGACAGCCACGGCGATCGCCGCGATGGGGTCGAGCAGCTGCCAGCCGGTGATCTTCACGAGCAGCAGGCCGCCGGCAACGCCGAACGACGTGTACACGTCGGTGAGCAGGTGGGCGGCGTCGGCCTCGAGCGCCGCCGACTCGGTGCGCCGGGCGGCCGGGTACAGCACGCGACGCGATACGACGAGGTTGACGACTCCGGACGTGGCCATGACGGCGACGCCCAGCCAGATGTGGTCGATGTGCGGCCCGTCGATGAGCTTGCGGACGCCCTCGTAGATGATGACGCCCGCCGCGGCGATGATGAGCAGGGCCTCGATGCCGCCGCTCAGGTTCTCGACCTTCTCATGCCCGTAGTGATGGTGGATGTCAGGGGGCTCCGCCGCCTTGCGCACCGAGTAGAAGGCGATGATCGCCGCGACGAGGTCGGAGCCCGAGTGCAGCGCCTCCGAGACGATCGCGATGGACCCCGACAGGA
>JBAZPK010000112.1:0-7715 GCA_041648235.1 Thermoleophilia bacterium | reverse complement strand
CAGGCGCGCGGCCGCGTCGCGGAAGGCGCCGACGCCGGGCAGCACGACGGCCGCGGCGCCGCGCACCGCGGCCGGGCTCTGCGTGATACGCACGTCGGCGCCGCTGCGCTCGAGCGCCTTGGCCACGCTGGCCAGGTTGCCCATGCCGTAGTCGACCACGGCGAGCGGCGGCCGCGGCAGCGTCCGCACGACGATCAGAGCGTGCCCTTGGTCGAGGGCACAGCGTCGCCGCGCCCCGAGAGTGAACACGCCTCGGCAAGGGCCCGGGCCACGCCCTTGAACACCGCCTCGACGATGTGGTGCGCGTCGCTGCCGGCCAGGGCACGGATGTGCAGCGTCAGGCCGGCCTGCGTGGCCAGCGAGCGGAAGAAATGCGCCGCGAGGTCGCCGTCGAACTCGCCGATGCGCACCCCGGCGAGCTGCAGGTCGTGGACGAAGTAGGGCCGTCCGGAGAGGTCGAGAGCCACCATCACCAGCGCCTCGTCCATCGGTAGCAGGAAGGAGCCGTAGCGGCGGATGCCGCGTTTGTCGCCCAGGGCCTCCTTCAAGGCCTGGCCCAGCGCCAGGCCGATATCCTCGACCGTGTGGTGCCCGTCGACGGCGAGGTCGCCGCGGGCGGCCACCGTGAGGTCGAATCCGCCGTGATGGGCGAACAGCGCGAGCATGTGGTCGAAGAAGCCGATCCCGGTGCTCACCTCGGCGACGCCCGTGCCGTCGATGCTGAGGGTCAGGGCGATATCGGTCTCGGTGGTGGTGCGCCGGACCTCTGCGCGACGCTCGCTCATGACGTTCTCCTTACTGGGCGCGGAGGCGGGCCGAACGCGCGTGGGCGCGCAGCCCCTCCTCGTCGGCGATGGCCGCCACCTGCGGCGCCAGGGCGGCGGCCGCGGGGCCGTCGAGTTCTACCACAGCCATCCGCTTCTGGAAAGCATCCACCGAGAGGCCCTGGGCGAAGCGCGCCGAGCCGCCGGTGGGCAGCACGTGGTTGCTGCCGGCGGCGTAATCGGCGAACGCCGTCGCCGCATACGGCCCGACGAAGACGGCGCCGGCGCTCCGGATCGCGGGCACGAGGTCGCGGCCGCCGGCGAGGTGCAGCTCGAGGTGTTCCGGGGCGAAGGCGTTGCTGAGGGCGACGGCGGCCGCGGCGTCGGGGCAGGCGACGATGGCGACGTTGTCGTGGGCGATGCCCAGCTCCGCGGCCAGCCGCTCCACCTCGGCCGCCACCTGGGCGCCGAGCGCACCGCCGACGTCGGCCAGGCACGCCATGGCGCCGGCGCCGTGCTCGGCCTGGGCGAGCAGGTCGGCGGCGAGCCACGCCGGCTCACCCGTCTCGTCGCTGATCACGAGCACTTCGCTGGGGCCTGCCAGCCCGTCGATGGCGACCTCCCCCACGACCTGGCGCTTGGCCTCGGTGACGTAGGCGTTGCCCGGGCCGACGATGACGTCGCAGCGCGGGACGGCGGCGGTGCCGCAGGCCATGGCGGCGACCGCCTGGGCGCCGCCGATCGGATACAGGTCGGAGACGCCGAGCAGAGCGCAGGCGGCGGCGACCCCGGCGGCCGCGCCGCCGCCCGGCCGCGGCGGCGAGCAGACCACCACACGGCCGACCCCGGCCACCTGCGCGGGGATCGCGGTCATGAGCACCGAGGACGGGTAGTCGGCGAGGCCGCCGGGGACGTAGAGGCCCGCCACGGCGAGCGGGACGATCTCCTGCCCCACGAGCTGCCCCTGGGCGAGCGTCGCGCGCCACGGAGGCACGGCCTCACGCTCGTGGTAGGCGCGCACGTTCGCGGCCGCCAGCTCGAGCGCCTCGCGCAGCCCCGGTGCGAGAGCCGAAAGGCACTCGCTCAGGCGCTCCGCCGGCACCGCGTAGGCTGCCGGGAGCTCGACGCCGTCGAGCCGCTCCGTGTACTCGCGCACGGCGTCGTCGCCGCGCTCGCGCACGTCGCGCACGATGCTCTCGACGACGGCGCGCACCCCGGCGGCCGGCGGCGCGAAGGCGCGGAGCGCGGCCACCGTCGCGCCGATGTCGTCCGACCAGGGCAGGCTTCTCATCTCTCCTCCAGGGCTTCTCGCAACCGGGCCGTGAGCTCCGCCAGGCGCTCGGCCTGCAGGCTGCGCGCCGCGCCCCCCGCGACAAGGCGGGGGCTGCAACGCGCCACCTCCTCTCGGACCTCGAAGCCGGGGGCCGCCTCGAGAAGCCGGCTCTCGAGCTCCACGACGCCATCCGCCAGGCCGAGCTGAGGCGCGAGGCCGGCTGCACTGAAGAGAAGCGGCTCGACCTGCCGGCCGGAGGCGGCGAAGTGCGCCCGCGTCAGCCGCGGATACGGAGTGGCGACCCGCGGTCGCGGCCGCCGGCCGGCCCCGGCCGGGACCGCATAGACGAGCCGGTCGGCCGGCAGGCGCAGGTCGAGGAGCTCGTAGAGCCCCGGCTCGAGCTCGAGCAACAGGTCCTTGCCCGCGATCCCCGCCTCGAGGCCGCCACGGGCGCAGGCGGCCAGCACATCGGCGCCCGGGGCGAGCAGCCAGCGGTCGTCACCAGCCGCCACGAGCGCCGGCGGGTTGGCGCCAGCTAGCGGCGCGCCCGGCAGGCCCGCCCGCGTCAGGAGCTCGATGAGCGCCGCCGGCGGCGGCCCGCCGTCCGAGGCGAGGCCGAGCCTCACGCCCCCTCCAGGGCGCGCAGCACCTCACGCCAGCCACCGCCCACGGTGCGGCCGTCGGCGAGCTCGAGCGTGTAGGAGCCGCCCTCGCGGCGCAGCAGCGGACGCACCGCCGCCTCGACGCCGACGGGCTGCGCCACCACCGCCCAGCCGGCGCGGCGCAGCTCCGCCGCCCGCGCCGGCTCTTCGAGGCCGCCGACGAAGGTCAGCAGGGCCGGCGCGGCCGCGGGCGCGGCGCCGGCCTCCCCGAGCGCCTCCTGCAGGCGGTCGAGCGCGACGGCGAACCCCACCCCGGGGATACCCCACTCGAAGCGTTCCAGCAGCCCGTCGTACCGGCCGCCGCTGGCGATCGGCAGGCCCACCCCGGGCGCGAAAGCCTCGAAGATGAGGCCGCTGTAGTAGGTGAGGTCCTGGAAGAGGCCGAAGTCGAAGGTGATCGTGTCCCTGAAGCCTGCTTCTTCCACCAGGTCGCGGACGGCCACCAGGTGCTCGATAGCGGCGTCCATGGCCGCGCTGTTCGCCAGCTTGCGCGCCTGCGCGAGGCTGTCGCGCGTGCCGCTGAGCTCGAGGGTGCGCCAGAGCGCCTTGAGAGCGTCGTCGCCCACGTCGGCGTTGCCGGCGATGCTCTCGAGCAGCGGGTAGTCGCGGTCGGCGAGCGCCTCGAGCAGCTTCTCCTGATCGTCGAGGGTGAGGCCGAGCGAGTCCACGAGCGCCGCGTAGAAGGCGACCGTGCCCAGCGACACGCGAAACTCGCGCAGCCCCGCGCCGGCCAGGCAATCGCAGAGGAGCGCTACGGCCTCGGCATCGGCGGCCGCCGAGCACACGCCGAGGAGCTCGGCGCCCGCCTGCACGAACTCGCCGTCCTGGCTGCGCTGCGGCGCCCAGGGCCGGATCGAGGGCGCCACGTAGGAGAAGCGCAGAGGCAGGGGCTTGTCGCGGTAGCGGGTCGCCGCGAGCCGCGCCACCGGCACCGTCATGTCGGTGCGCACCATGAGGACGCGGCCTTGGGGGTCGTAGACCCGGTAACCGGCCGCGAGCGTGTCGTCCGCGGCCGCCTCGAGCGTCTCGGCGAACTCCAGCCACGGCGTGCGCACCTCGCCGTAGCCGTAGGCCGCGAAGCGCCGGCAGAGGGCGGCCTCGATGGCGCGCAGCTCGTCGCCCTCGGGCGGCAGCACATCGCGCATTCCTTCCGGGATCATCGCCCTCCCTTCGACGTACCGGCCGGCCTCAGCCGACCCCGATGCAGCTCTCGCCGAGCAGCGCCTTGAGCTCGGCGTAGAGCCCGGCCACCGGCGCCACCCGCAGGCCGTCGCCGACGCGCAGGCGGGCCCGCTGTTCGTCCCGCACCATGTGGAGCACCACCGGCACGCGGCCCGGGAAGTCGGCGAGGATCCGCTTGAGGTCGTCCAGGACCTGCGGCCGCAGGCGCGCGGCGTCGATGGTCACGGTCAGTGGGTGATACTCGCTGACGCCGCTGAAGGGCAGGACCTCGTTCACGATGAACATGGTGTCGCCCTCGGGCCGGCGCTCGACCTTGCCTTTGACCTTGACGATCCCGTCCTCGACGAGGAGGTCCCTGTACTTCTCGTAGGTCGACGTCCAGGCGCGGCAGTCCACGCCGCCGTCGATGTCCTCGAGGCGGAACGCCAGCCACACGCCGCCGTTCTTGCTGACCTTCTTCTGGGCGTTGGCGACGAGGCCGCCGGTCCACAGGAAGCTGCCGTCGGCGGCGTCGTCGAGCGCGCTCGCAGCGACCTCGACTTCGTCGCGCAACTGCTCGCGCAGGCCCTGCAGGGGATGGGCCGAGACGTAGAGGCCGAGGGCTTCCTTCTCGGCCTTGAGCAGCGTGGCCTGATCGAACTCGCCGCGCGGCACCTGCGGCCGGTGGGCCAGGCTCTCGTCCGGCGTCATAACGTCGAAGAGGCCGCCCTGGCCCAGAGCGTCGTCCTTGCGCTGCCGCTCGCCGCCGGCCATGGCCGCCGGCAGCACCTCGAGCATGCCGCGGCGCGGGTCGCCCGTGCCGTCGAAGGCGCCGCTGCGGATGAGCGCCTCGAGCACCCGCTTGTTGGCCATCTGCGAGTCGACCCGGGCGCAGAAGTCGAAGATGGAGGTGAAGGGCTGCGCGGCGCGCACCGCGACGATCTCCTCGATGGCGCCGCGCCCCACGCCCTTCACCGCGTTCAGGCCGAAGCGGATCTTGCCGCCCACCACGGTGAAGCCCATGTCGCTCTCGTTGACGTCCGGGGGCAGCACCTCGATGCCCAGCTCGTGGCACTGGTTCACGTAGAACGGCACCTTGTCCTTGGTGTTCATGACGCTGCTGATGAGCGCTGCCATGTACTCCACCGAGTAGTTGGCCTTGAGCCAGGCGGTACGGTAGCTGATCAGCGCGTAGCAGGCGGCGTGACTCTTGTTGAACGAGTAGTCGCCGGTGGCCTCGAAGTTCGCCCACAGCTTGGTGGCCACTCCCGGCGGCACGCCGCTCGCCGCGAGGCCCTGCATGAGCGGCTCCTTGAGGGTGGCCATCAACCGGCGGTCCTTCTTGCTGATGGCTTTGCGCAGGTCGTCGGCCTGGGCCGGCGAGAACCCGCCCACGCGGCGGGCGATGGCCATGTACTGCTCCTGGTAGATGGTCACGCCGTGCGTGGGCTCCAGGATCGGGCGCAGGGCCTCGTGGTCGTAGACGACCGAGGCCGGGTCCTTCTTGTTGCGCGCGTACGTGGGGATGTACTGCATGGGACCCGGGCGATAGAGGGCGACGATCGCGATGAGGTCCTCGAACTGGGTGGGGCCGACGTCGCGCAGCGCCTCGCGCATCCCCGGGCTCTCGAACTGGAACACGCCCGTGGAGTCGCCGCGAGCGAGCATCTTGTAGGTCTTCTCGTCGTCCAGAGGCAGCTGGTCGATCTCGATGCACACCCCGTCGGTCTTCTCGATGATCACCAGAGCCGCCTCGATGACGTCGAGGTTGCGCAACCCGAGGAAGTCCATCTTGAGCAGGCCGAGCTTGGCGACGTCGTTCATGTCGAACTGCGTGACGAGCTCGGCGTCGCCCTTCTGCTGCAGCGGCAGGTACTCGGTGAGCGGCTGGTCGCTGATGACCACCGCGGCGGCGTGGATGGAGTCGTTGCGGATGAGGCCCTCGAGGCTCATGGCGAGGTCGACGACCTCCTTGACCTCGGGGTCGGCGTCGTAGGCCTGCTTGAGCTCGCCGCCGGGAAGCAGAGCCTGTTTGAAGGTCGCCGGCGGCGCCTGCTCGGGGATCATCTTGGCGATCTTGTCGCCCACTGCGTACGCCTTGCCCATCACGCGCGCCGCGTCGCGCACGGCGGCGCGCGCCGCCATGGTGCCGAAGGTGATGATCTGCGCCACGCGGTCGCGGCCGTACTTGCGGGCCACGTAGTCGATGACCTCCCCGCGGCGGTCGACGCTGAAGTCCATATCGATGTCGGGCATGCTCTTGCGCCCCGGGTTCAGGAAGCGCTCGAACAGGAGGTCGTACTTGAGCGGGTCGATGTCGGTGATGGCGAGCGCGTAGCTGACGATCGAGCCGGCGGCCGAGCCGCGCCCGGGGCCGACGGCGATGCCGCTGTCCTTGGCGAACTTGACGTAGTCCCAGACGATGAGGAAGTAGGCGTCAAAGCCCATCTCGCCGATGACGCCGAGCTCGAAGTCGAGGCGCTCGCGCACCTCCGGGCCGGGCTCGGGGCCGTAGCGGCGCCTGATGCCCTGCTCGCAGAGCTCGCGCAGGTAGGCGCCCCCGGTGCTGCCCTCCGGCACCGGGTACGTGGGCAGCTTGTAGTCGCCGAAGTCGAGGTCGACGCTGCAGCGCTCCGCGATCTCGAGCGTCGCGGCGCAGGCGCCGGGGTAGTCCTTGAAGCGCTCCGCCATCTCCTCGCCCGACTTGAGGTAGAACTCGTCGCTGCCGTACTTCATGCGGTCCTCGTCGGCGAGGTTGCTCTGCGTCTGGATGCAGAGCAGGGCATCGTGGGCGTAGTTGTCCTCGTGGCGCAGGTAGTGCACGTCGTTCGTGGCCACGGTGGGCAGGCCGACCCGCTCGGCGAGCCGCGCGAGCTTGGGGAGCAGCTCGCGCTGCTCGGGCAGGCCGGCGTCCTGCAGCTCGACGTAGACGTTGCCGGGGCCGAGGAGTGCGGAGAGACGCCGCACCTCTTCGAGCGCGGCGTCGTCGTTGCCGTCCTTGAGCAGCTGCGCGACGCGCCCGCTCATGCAGCCGGTGAGGGCGATGAGGCCCTCGTGGTGCTCGCTGAGCAGCTCCCAGTCGGCACGCGGCTTGTAGTAGTAGCCCTCCAGGTAGGCGCGCGTGCTGAGCTTGACGAGGTTCTTGTAGCCCGCCTGGTCGCGCGCCAGCAGGGTGAGGTGCGCGAAACGCTCCTTGACGCCGGCGCGGGAGTGGCGGTCGCTGGCCACGTAGAGCTCGAGGCCGATGACGGCCTTGATGCCCGCTTCCTTGGCGGCGCGGTAGAACTTGACGACGCCGCCCAGCGTACCGTGGTCGGTGAGCGCCACGGCCGGCATGCCCAGCTCCTTGGCCCTCTGGACGAGCGCGTCCACACGGCAGGCGCCGTCGAGCAGCGAGTACTCGCTGTGGACGTGGAGATGGACAAATGCGGAGGTCATTGAGACCTTCGATTCTAGCATGCGGCCTGAGTCCGGCGGCCGTCGCACCGCTCGCCGGCTCGCAGCTCGGGACCCGGAGCGACCCCCAGTGGAGACGGGCGGCCCGCGGCACTACCCCGAGCCGGCGGCGGCCGCGCCGCCGCTGCTCAGGCGACCGGGTTGCTGAACTCGCCGACGCCCTCGACGGCGATCGTCACCGTCTGGCCGGCGGCGAGCGGTCCGACACCGGGCGGCGTGCCCGTCAGGATGACGTCGCCCGGCTCGAGCGTCATGACGCTGCTCACGAAGGCCCGCCCTCGCATCTCATTGGGCTCAAGTCAGCGCAGGGTGGGCGCGCCCACCGGATCGGCGATCGCGCGGCGGCGATGGGCTGGCCGACCACCGTTCGCTTCGAGCCATGTGCGGATCGTGCGGGCG
>JBAZPK010000111.1:0-7773 GCA_041648235.1 Thermoleophilia bacterium | reverse complement strand
CGGCCCCTGGCGGCGACCGGCTCCGGCCTCGCCGCCCGCCCGCCGCGCCCGCCCGTCGCGCCCGACGGCCGGCTCGACGGTGAGCTCGACGCCGACGATCGGCTTGATGCCGGCCGCCTTGCAGGCCTGGTAGAAGCGCACGGCGCCGTAGAGCCCCTCGTGGTCGGTGGCCGCCAGGGCCGGCATGCCCATGCCGGCGGCGGCGGCCACCAGCTCGGGGATGCGGCAGGCACCGTCGCCGAACGAGAAGTTGGTATGCACGTGGAGGTGGACGAAGCTCACCGGCTCCTCCGGTCAGTTGAGCGCCCGCTCGAGCGCCCACGCCTTGGCGATGCGGTCGTAGCGCAGGTCGAACACGCGCCCCTCGGCGCGTACCCGCCAGTACGAACGGCTGAGGGGGCCGTCGACCTTCCACCAACCTGTCTCGACGACCCAGGTCTCGAGTACGCGCTCGACGCGGTAGCGGCGGCGGCGCCACACGAAGCTCGAGGGGAGGTGCTGCCGCTCGTCCCACCTGACGGCGATGGGCGAGGCGATCCGGCCGCCGGCGCTGCCGCCGGGGGTGGCGCTGCTGGAGGTGGCTCCGCCGTCGGTCATCTGGTGCTCCCGGTGCGAGTGGGTGGCGGCCGTGCGGGGGCCGCTACCATAACACGAACATATGTTCGTGTAAACGCCGGACGGAAGACGGCGTCACCGGGCGTCATTGGCCTCTCGCCGGGTCGTGGGCCCGGCCCCCGACGCGCGTGCTCTTGACCGTTGCCTGCTCCACGGCTCTATGATGGTCATGCCGCCACGCCGTACCGGGGGGCCGTGGCCGGCGGGCGGCGCCGGGGCATCACGACCATGGGGGGAAACGTGACCACGACGACACACGACCGTACGAGGTTCATCCTCACGCTCGCCACCGCGGCGCTCGTCATGCTCCTGGCGCTGGGCCTGGTGTGGGGCCCGGCCGGCGCCGCCGCCAGCGACAGCCCGTCACCGAGCGCTTCGGCCGGCGTGCTCACGGCGCGCTTCGGCACGACGTTCGATGCCGACAACCTCAATCCGTTCCTGGGCTACAGCGGCACGTCCTACGAGGTCTTCCACCTCACCTACGACTTCCTCGTGGGCTACGGCACCGACCTCTCACCGCGGCCCGAGCTGGCCACGAGCTGGGAGACCTCCGCCGACGGCCTGACCTGGACCTTCCACCTGCGCGACGGCGTCAAGTGGCAGGACGGCCAACCGTTCACCGCCGCCGACGTGGTGTTCACGTACACCTACATCATCGAGAACGAGCTCGCGGCCTTCACGAGCTACACGACCAACATCGACAAGGTCGTGGCCACAGACGACCTCACGGTGGAGTTCCGCTGCAGCAAGCCCAAGGCCAACATGCTGCGCCTCTGGATCCCGATCCTCCCGGAGCATGTCTGGAGCAAGGTGCCAGGCGACCGCGCCGGCAAGGACTACCGGCATGAGCCGCCGCTCATCGGCACGGGGCCGTTCCAGTGCGTCGAGGCCGAGAAGGGCAGCTACATCAAGCTCGTCCGGAACCCGTATTACTGGGGCAAGCAGCCGGCTCTCGACGAGATCGTCATGGCCATCTACCAGAACCCCGACACGATGACCCAGGACCTCAAGACCGGCGCCCTCGACTACGCTCTCGGGATCCCGACCGCGCAGTTCGAGAGCCTGGCCTCCGAACCCGGGCTCACCGCCAACGCCGCCAACCTGCGCTACTTCGACGAAGTGTGCATGAACTGCTACGACAGCGACGACTCTCTCGGCCACCCGGTGCTGCGCGACCCGAAGTTCCGTCAGGCCATCAGCTGGGCGGTCGACAAGCAGAAGGTCGTCGATGTTGCCTACGGGGGGTACGCGACCGTGGCCCAAGGCCTGATCACGCCCGACGTGCCGAACTACTACTGGGAGCCGGCGGCCGACATCACCTTCGGCTTCGACCTTGCCAAGGCCGCGCAGCTGCTCGACGCAGCCGGCTACCGGGACGCCGACGGCGACGGCGGGCGCGAGTACAAGGGCAAGCCCATCCACCTGCGGCTGTGGGCCCGCGCCGACGACGTCGCGAGCCAGAACGCGGGCAAGCTCATCGCCGGCTGGCTCGAGAGCATCGGCCTCGACATCGAGCTCCAGACGCTCGACACCGGGGCGATCAGCGATGCTCTCTACAACTACAAGGGCGACACGTACGCCCCCGACTACGACCTGTACCTCTGGGGCTGGGGCCAGTACGTCGATCCGGACTACATCCTGAATGTGTTCACGAGCTCGCAGATCGAATGGTGGAACGACCCGATCTGGTCGAACGCGGAGTACGACAAGCTCTACCAGCAGCAGGCCGAGACGCTCGACCCGGCGGCGCGCAAGCCGCTGGTGGACCGCATGTGCGAGATCTTCTACACGGAAGCGCCGTTCATCATCACCAACTATGAGCAGCAGCTCGAGGCTTACAACAGCGACAGGTGGGAGGGCTGGACGCGCGTGCCGGACGGCACCGGGCCGGCGGCCTTCATCAACGACAACATCGACACCTACCTCAACCTGCGGCCAAAGGCCGTGGAGGACAGCACGCAGGGCGGCGAGAGCCTGTTGTACGTGGTGATCGCCGTGGTCGTCGTGATCGTCGCGCTGGTGGCCGTCGTGCTCCTGCGGCGCGGGCGTGGCCGGGCGATGGAGGTCTAGTCTAGGCCCCGGCTGCGGCCGAGGCCTGCCCCGCGGCGCACAGGCGCACGCGCCGGACGAGCTCGGCGGCCGCGGGCAGGCGCCGGGCGTCGGTAGCGCGCAGGTCGAGCACGTGCACGGAGGCGCGCTGCGCCTCGAGCCACGAGTGCACGAGCAGCATCTCGTCGAGGTGTGCGGCCTCCAGCGGCGGCCGCGGCGGCTCCGCCGCGGCGAGCTCGGCGAGGAGGGCGCCTGCGGCCTCCTCGCCGAACGCCTCGCGGCCCACCTCGCGTTCCACGACGACGTGGCCGTCGCGCACGCCCCACAGCGCCACCCAGCCGGGGCGCCGGGCGCGGTAGACGAGTACGGCGTCGGCGCGCCCGGCGGCGCGCAGGCGGCGCACGGTGCGCAGGGCGCGGGCGAGCGCCTCACGCTGCTTCTGCAGCCGGGCGGCCTGCTCGAAGGCGAGGCTCGTGACCAGCGCCGCCTGGCGCTCCTGCAGGCGGGCGTCGAGGGCGTCGCCATCGCCCTCGAGCACCCGCCGCACGGCGGCGACGGCCGCGGCGTACTCGCCGTTGAGCGGCCTCGTGCAAGGCGCCAGGCAGGCGCCCGTGCCCGCCCGCGGGCAGGCGTGTGCGGCGTCGCCCGACGCCTCGGGCCCTGCCCCGCCTGTGCCCGTCTGTGCGCGCCCCTCCGACGGGCGCCGCGCGGCGGGCAGATGGGCGCAGGTGCGGAGCGGGTACACGCCGTTGAGGCCCTCCACGAGGCGCCGGGCCGTGGTCGCCTTGCGAAACGGCCCGGCGTAGTAGGACCCATCGTCGCGCAGGTTGGGGGTCGTGTACAGGCGCGGGTACGCCTCGGCGCTGAGCTTGACGTAGGAGTAGCTCGCGGCGCGGGTGCCGTGCGAGTTGTAGGGCGGCCTGTGCCTGGCGATGAGCCGCCCCTCGAGCAGCAGCGCGCCGAACTCCGAACCCGTCTCGACGACCTCGATGCGCTCCAGCAGCTCCAGCGCCTGGCGGGCGTAGGAGGCCTGGCGCTGGAGGAAGTGGTCGCGCGTGCGGCGGCGCAGGTTGTCGGCCTTGCCGATGTACAGCGCCTGGCCCTTGCCGTCACGCATGAGGTACACGCCGGGGGTGGTGGGGAGGCCCTCCGTGAGGGCGATCTTGTGGTAGTTGCGCCGCGTTCCGGGGGCGCAGAAGCGCGCCACCTCCTCCAGCGTGTTCATGCCCCGCTCCTCGAGCCAGCTCAGGAAGAGGAGCAGAAGCTCGGCCGTGGCCTGCGCGTCCTGCAGGGCGCGGTGCACCGGCTTCACGCGCGTGTCGTAGCGGTAACTGAGCGCGGCCAGCGAGCAGCGCTGCTGGGGGCACAGCTTGCGCGCCAGGCGCAGGGTGTCGAGGGCCGGGCGCGGGAACGTCTGGCGCTGCAGGCGGCCGAGCTCGTAGTCGAGGAAGCCGAGGTCGAAGGGCGCGTTGTGCGCCACGAGCACCGAATGGGCCGCGAAGTCGACGAAGCGCGGCAGCACGACCTCGATCGGGGGCGCGTCCGCCACCGTCTCGTCGTCGATGCCGGTGATCCCGGTGATCATCTGGGGGATGGGCACCCCTGGGTTGACGAGCGCTGAGAACGCGGCGACCTCGCGGCCGCCCTCGAGGCGCACGGCCCCGATCTCGGTGATCTTGGTGAAGCCCGGCGTGGCGCCCGTGGTCTCGAGGTCGACGACGGTGAAGGCGACGTCGGCGAGGTCGCGCCGCCGCGCCCGCCAGCTCGCGAGGCCGACGTGGACGTCGCTCTCCCAAGCGAAACGCTCGTCGCCGCGGACGATGTCGTCGACGAGCTTGCGCATGAGATCCGGCGGGCAGTTGGCGACGGGGAAGAGGTGGGGCCACACCTCGCGGTAATCGAGGGCTTCGCCCGCCTGCTCCAGCAGAGCGTGAAACTCATCGACGGTGGTGAAGGCGAGCTGCACGCGATGATCGTAACCCCCGCGGGCGACGGATGCACGGGCCGCGCCCCGGGCCACGCACGGCCTTCAGCCGCGGGCCGCCGGCGCCTCGGGGCGTTGCCCCCGGCCCCGGCGCTCCGTTAGGCTGCCGGGCGGAGCGGGTAGGAGCCCGCTCAGAGGTACCTGGGAACGCGCCTCGGGCGCCGGCGGCACGTGCGGCGGCGCCCCAGGCCCTGCGCAAGGAGTCACCCCGTGGATTTTGAGAAGATGCACAACGAGGTGCTGCGCGCCTTCAACGACTCGTGCGTGAGCGCCGCGCGGCAGCAGTATCGGGGCCGCGGCTTCCGGCCCGCCGCCGACGCCTTCTTCGAAGAGGGCACCCGCGAGATCGTGGTGCGGTTCGAGCTCTGCGGCCTGGCCCTCGACGACATCGAACTGTTCGTCGACCGCCGCGAGCTGGTAGTGCGCGGGGAGCGCAGCTTCCCCACCGGGGAGGGCCGCGTGTACCAGCAGGTGGAGATGGACTACGGCCCGTTCGAGCGCCGGGTGCGGCTCCTGGTCGACGTCGACCCCGAGGTCACGACGGCGACCTATGAGGCCGGCGTGCTCGAAGTGCGCCTCGCCCTGGTCGAGCGTGAGGCCGGGGCCCGCAAGATCGATATCCAGACGACGGGAGGCGAGGCATGAGCGACCCCGAAGAGGGCAAGGTCGACGCCTCCGCGCAGGAGATCCCCGGCACGCTGCCGGTGCTGCCGCTGCGCGACACGGTCGTCTTCCCCGACACGATGATCCCGCTCACCATCGGGCAGGAGCGCTCCATCAAGCTCATCGACGACGTGCTCGCCGGCGACCGCCTCCTGGCGCTCGTCACCAGCAAGGACGCCGAGGTGGAGACGCCGGGGCCCGACCTGCTCTACCCGGTCGGCACCGTCGGCCTCGCGCACAAGATGATCAAGCTGCCCGACGGCACGATGCGCATCCTCGTGCAGGGCATGCAGCGCGTGCGCGTGGACCGTTACACCCAGGAGGAGCCCTACCTGGCCGCGGAGATCACCAGGATCGACGACGTGGTCGCCGAGAGCAAGGAGGTCGACGCTCTGCGCGCCAGCCTGCTGAGCGTCTTCAGCAAGATCGTCGCCCTGGTGCCCTACCTCCCGGAAGAGCTCGAGATGGCGGCCGCCAACGTGGAGGAACCGGGCCCGCTCGCCTTCCTCATCGCCAGCACCATGCGCATCAAGGCCGAGGACAAGCAGGCGCTGCTCGAGGAGAGCGACGTCGAGAAGCGCATGCGCCGCCTCATCGGGATCCTCACGAGCGAGCTCGACGTCCTCGAGCTGGGATCCAAGATCCAGAGCGACGTGCGTAGCGAGATCGACAAGGGCCAGCGCGAGTACTTCTTGCGCCAGCAGATGCGCGCCATCCAGCAGGAGCTCGGCGAGACCAACGAGCAGGAGGCCGAGACCGCCGAGCTGCGCCGGAAGGTCGACGAGCTCAAGCTCCCGGAGGAGGTCGACAAGGCCGCTCGCCGGGAGCTGGACCGGCTCGCCAACATCTCGCCGCAGAGCGCCGAGTACCCGGTGATCCGTACGTACCTGGACTGGATCATCACGCTTCCCTGGAACGTGAACAGCGAGGACAACCTCGACGTGGCGCACGCCCGGGAGATCCTCGACCGCGACCACTACGACCTCGACAAGGTGAAGGACCGCATCCTCGAGTTCCTCGCGGTGCGGAAGCTCAAGGCCGACCTGCACGGGCCGATCCTCTGCTTCGTCGGCCCGCCCGGCGTCGGCAAGACGAGCCTCGGCCACAGCATCGCGGACGCCATGGGCCGCAAGTTCGAGCGCATCAGCGTCGGCGGCGTGCGCGACGAGGCCGAGATCCGCGGGCATCGCCGCACCTACGTGGGGGCGATGCCCGGCATCATCATCCGCGCCATGCGCGACGCCGGCACCGACAACCCGCTGTTCATGATCGACGAGATCGACAAGACTGGCGCCGACTGGCGCGGCGACCCGTCGAGTGCCCTGCTCGAGGTCCTCGACCCGGAGCAGAACAAGTCGTTCCGCGACCACTACATGGACCTGCCGTTCGACCTCAGCAAGGTGCTGTTCATCACGACGGCCAACCAGCTCGAGCCGATTCCGGCGCCGCTTCGCGACCGCATGGAGATCATCTTCCTCGCCGGCTACACCATCGAGGAGAAGCTGCACATCGCCCGCAACTACCTCGTGGCCCGGCAGCTCGACGCCAACGGCCTGAAACCCAACCAGGTGGCCTTCAAGGCCGAGGCCATCGTCGAGATCATCTCCAGCTACACGCGTGAGGCCGGGGTGCGGAACCTGGAGCGCGAGATCGGTACCGTCTGCCGCAAGCTCGCGCGCGCGGTCGCCGAGGCGCCCAGCGGCAGCCGCAAGCGCTACACCGTCAACGTGAAGCGCGTGCACGAGCTGCTCGGCCGGCCGCGCATGTTCGCCGAGGTCAAGCGGCGGACCAGCGATCCCGGGGTGGCCACCGGCCTCGCCTGGACGCCCGTGGGCGGCGACATCCTCTTCATCGAGGCCACGGCCATGCCGGGCAGCGGCGGCCTTCTCGTCACCGGCCAGCTCGGCGACGTGATGAAGGAGTCGGCCATGGCGGCGATGAGCTACGTGCGCACGCACGGGCGCGAGCTGGGCCTCGAGGACGACTACTTCGCCAACCACGACATCCACATCCACGTGCCCGCCGGCGCCATCCCCAAGGACGGGCCCAGCGCCGGCGTCACCATGGCGACGGCGATCTGCTCCCTGGTCACCGGCACGCCGGTGAACAGCGAGGTGGCGATGACTGGCGAGGTCACGCTCACCGGCCAGGTGCTGCCCATCGGCGGACTCAAGGAGAAGACGCTCGCGGCGCAGCGCGCCGGGATCACCACGGTGATCCTCCCGAGCCGCAACGAGGGCGACCTTGAAGACGTGCCCGAGGAGCTGCGCAAGGGCATGACCTTCGTGTCCGTGGAGCGCGTGGAGCAGGTCTGGGAGGCGGCCATGGGCCTGCGGCTCGACGGCAAGGCGGCCGACCTGGCCGAGGCCAGCGACCTGCTCGAGGAGGCCGGAGAGCTGCTGCGCCAGGCGCGCCGCAAGACCGGCCGCGAGGTCGTCGCCGCGGCGGCCGCGAGCACGGCG
>JBAZPK010000110.1:0-7780 GCA_041648235.1 Thermoleophilia bacterium | reverse complement strand
AAGCGAACGGTGGTCGGCCAGCCCATCGCCGCCGCGCGATCGCCGATCCGGTGGGCGCGCCCACCCTGCGCTGACTTGAGCCCAATGAGATGCGAGGGCGGGCCCGCGGTACTCGACGGCCGGCGAGCGGTCGAGCGTCGCATAGGTGGCCAGCCCGAACGCGCCGCCGAGCAGGGCGGCCCCCACCAGGCCCAGGCAGGCCGCCCCGAGGGACCGGCGCCGGGAGAGGCGGGGGCCGGCGACCAGCGCCCCGGCGGCCGCTCCGGCGAGCAGGAGCCACGGGATCTTGCCGAGCACGTAGCGGGTGAAGGCCGTGCGAGCGCCGGCTTCGAGGGCGGGCAGCCGGCCGAGCAGGCCGTCGGCGCTCGTCAGGGCGGCGGTGTCGGCCGCGAGCCGATACTCCATGACGATGTCGACGGGCGTGTGGTGAGTGCGCAGAGCGTACTCGCCCGCCGGCCCCAGCGGCATCACGAGGCGCCCGCCGGGCCACGCCGGCTCGAGGCCGAACGTCACCGACCCACGCGGCACCCGGAAGGTGGCGGACGCGGTCACCTGTGCCACCGCCGCGACGAGGACGCCGACGAGCAGCAGGCGGACCGCGAGGCGGGCGAGCGCCGCGGCCCTGGGGGCGCGCCGCGGGGCGACGCCCGGCGACCCCCGCTCCTGCACCTCGCCACCCCCTCCGCTCGCCCTCGCCAAGCCCCGCCCGGCCGTGCCCCGCAGGCCTCAGGATACCCGTTCCCCGAGGCGCCGTCGCGGTTGCCGGGGAGCGCGGCTGTGCTATACTTTCGTGCCTGTCGACACTCGTCGGCACCCCTTCGGTGGGGGTATAGCTCAGTTGGGAGAGCGTTTGGCTGGCAGCCAAAAGGTCACCGGTTCGAGCCCGGTTACCTCCACCAATTCTCCGCCCACCCCAGCGGCGCCCCCGGTCCGCGTCGTGGCCCCCAGAGCGCGCCTCTGGGAGATCGACGCTCTACGCGGCGTCGCCGTCCTGGGGATGATCGCCTTCCATTTCGCTTGGGACTGGGCCTACGTGCACGACCGCCATCTGGGCCCCGACGCGCGCTACTACTCAGGCGCCATCGCAGCGACGTTCATCACCCTCCTCGGCCTGTCGATCGCCCTCGACCGCGCCAGGGTGCGCACCGCCGGCGGGTCTCTGCTGCGCCGCGCCGCCCACCGCTTCGCGCTGATCGGCGGCGCCGCCGCCCTGGTGACCCTGGCCACGCGCCTGGCCCTCCCCGAGCGCTTCGTCTACTTCGGCATCCTCCACCTCCTCGCCCTCTGCACCGTGCTCGTCGCCCTGACCGCTCGGCTGGGGGCGGTGGCCAATGCGTGCCTCGGCCTCGCCGTGCTGGCGGTCGGCTGGAGCGGGCTGTTGGCCGGCCCGGCGCCGGCGGCCGTCTGGTCGGTCGTCGGCTGGTGGGCCCCTCGGCCGACCGTGGACTGGTATCCCTTGGCCCCCTGGGCCGGATTCGCCCTCTTGGGCTTCGCCGTCGGAAGGGTCCTCTATCCCGAGGGCCGCAGGCTGCACTCCCTTCCTGATTGGAGCCCGCGCACGGCACCCCTCCGGCTCGCGGGCCGGCACGCCCTGCCGATCTACCTGGTGCATCAGCTCATGCTCGTCCCCCTCGCCTGGCTGCTGGCCGCTCTGCCGCGCTGACCCCGGGGAGCCCGCGCCCGGGCGCCCGGGCGCGCCTCGGGTTTAGCGGCCGAGCCCTCCGGTAAGTATCGGTTCATGCACCGCGGCCCCATCGAACGGTGCCCTGCCACGTGGACAGAGGAGGCCTGTATGGCGGACCGGCCGCAGTTTCATGTCGCGTACGAGACCCATGCCGAGGACATCGGGGTCGTCGTGCTCGAGGGCGAGATAGACATCTACTCCGCGCCGGAGTTCAAGGAAGTCCTGGTGGGCGGCATCGAGAGCGGGGCGCGGCGCGTCATCGTCGACCTATCGGGCGTGACCTTCATCGATTCCACCGCCTTGGGCGTCCTCGTGAGCGGCGCGAAACGGGTGCGGCCCCGGGACGGCAACCTCGACATCGTCTGCACGGACCAGAACATCATCCGCATCTTCGAGATCACGGGCCTCGATCGCATCTTCGGGATCTACGCGAGCCGGCGCGAGGCCATCAAGGCGGCCGCTCGCTGAGTCACCGGCGGCCGCGCGCTGAGGAGGGCGGTGGCCGCCGGGTCTGCCGGCGGCCGTCGGGAGCAACGGGATGGAGTTTCGCAGCACGATAGCGCTTCGCGGCCGCAGGCTCCACGGCGTGGCTAACGACATGCTGAAGACCAGGACATACGGAATCGGGCGTGTCTGCGTCGTCGACGGCTGCGGGACGCGGCTGTCGGCCTACAACCCGTCGAACGTCTGTGCGCTGCACGGCGGGGCCTGGCAGGACGAGCTTCACCGCGGCACGCGCAAGTCGAGCTCGCGCGAGGAGATCAGCCGGCGCTGCGCGTTCGACCCCTGCGGGCGCGAGTTCAGCACCGCGAACCCGGCCAAGAAGTACTGCAGCGACGCCTGCCGCATGAGGGCCTTCCAAGCCCGCGTGGTGGCGACGCGACGCATGGGCGACGTGACCGCCGCGCGGCGCGCCAGCTGACGGCGCCCGGCCAGCCAGTACACCGGCCGCGAGGGCGCCCGGCAGGCCGGCGTCTGGTGCCGCCTGTCGCCGCGCCTCAGTCGGCGGCCGCGTCGAACACCGGCGGGATCACCGGAGCGTGAGGGCTGGTGAGCAGGCGTACCGCCTCGTCGGCCGACTCGACGACCGGCACGACGTTGGGCAGGCCGACCATCCCCAGGGTGCGGCGCACCTGCCCCCCCGGACGTACCAGCACGAGCTCCTTCCGCGTCGCCCGCTGCTCCCCGATCAGGCGCACAAGAAACGCGATGAAGCTCGAATCGACGAACGTGACTCCGGCGAGGTCGATCACCAGGTGGTGCCGATGGTACAGGGGGCCGAGCCGGCGGCGCAGGAAGCGATCGATCTCAGGCACGGTGTCCAGGTCGAACTCCCCCTCCAGCTCGAGGACCGGCACCGAGGCGTGCGCCTTGCGCCACTCAGGTAGCCGCAGCCGCACGTCGTGCACGACGAGCTCCTGCGGGCCGCCTGCGGGTCGTAGCACCTTCCCCTCCTCGCTGTGGCCCGCTGCCGGCCTTGCCGCGGCCGGCGCGCGACGCTTCTGGATCGTGCCGCCCGGGTGGGCGACTGCGTCACGCTAGGGCACGGACCTCGGCATGTAAAGCGTCGCCTGGGGAGCTTTGGCAGGTTCGCGGGTCAGGTTCTGTGCGAGCCTGAGAGACGCGGCACGAGGCTCAGGAAGCGCTGGAGGCGCCCTCAGCCGATGGTCGAGTGTCGAGCCTGCGACGGGCGCCGGCGAGCCTGACCGTCAGGGCCGCTCGGGGCGAGCCGCAAGCTTGAGCTTGCGGTACTGCGGCTCGCGCTCCTTGAGGACCGTGAGGATGGGGCTGGCGACGAAGATGGTGGAGTAGGCGCCGGAGACGATGCCGATGAAGAGCGCGAAGGCGAAGTCCTTGAGCGTCTCCCCGCCGAAGAGCAGCAGGCAGACCACGGGCAACAGGCTCATCAGCGACGTGTTCAGCGACCGGGTCAGCGTCTCCCAGAGAGACCGGTTGACCATGTCGGCGTACGGCAGGCGGCCGAGCTTGGGTTGGTTCTCGCGGATGCGGTCGTAGATGATCACCGTGTCGTAGAGCGAGTAACCCATGATGGTGAGCACGGCGGCGATCGTGGCCGTCGTGACCTCTCGCCCGGTGAGCGAGTACACGCCGATGACGATGAGCAGATCGTGGACCTCGGCGGCGATGGCGCCGGCGGCGAACTTCCACTGGAAGCGGAACGTGACGTAGAGCAGGATCAGCAGCAGAGCGATGGCGACCGCCTTGAGGGAGGAATCGACCACCTGGCGGCCGAAGGTCGCGCCCACCGTCTGAAGAGCGAAGATCTCGCTGCCGCCCCGCTGAGCGATCGTGAACTCGTCGTTCAGGGCCTGCTTCAGCTCGTCCTGTTCTTGCGGGGTGAGGGTCTCCGTCTGCATCTGGAAGCCCGGCTGGCTCGTCCCGGCGACGTTGGCGGTCTCCTGGAGCTGGGCCGCGGGGTAGCCGGCCTCGGCGAGCACCCGGCGCACGTCGCCGAGCGCAGGCTGCCGCTCGAAGGCGACGCTGATGCGCGTGCCCTCCTTGAACTCGAGCCCATAGCTGAGGCCGTGCAGCGGGTTGCCGCCACCCTTCGCGAAAAGGCTCACGAGCCCCGCGGCGATGATGACGCCCGAGAGAGTGAACCACCAGGCCTTGTGGCCCATGAAGTCGAAGCTGTACAGGCGGCGCACGAAGCTCATCGGCTCATCTCCGCTTCTTCTTCTTGCGCGAGGTGGACGTGCGGCGGCCGCCGGCCGAACCAGCGGGGCGTGGCGGTGCGGGTGCCAGGGCGGCCTCCGCCGCCGGCGCGGGGCTGCCGTCGCCGTCGCTGCGCGCGGCCTCGCGGCGACGCCGTGAGGCGACCGCCTGGCCCCCGGCGAGGGCGGCCGTCTCGATCTGGCTGGCCTTGACGCCCATGAACGCCGACCGGTTGAAGAACGCGAAGCCGGCGAGGACGCCGAGCATGGCGCGCGTGAACAGCACGGCGGTGAGCATGCTCACGAGCACGCCGAGGATCAACGTGAGAGCGAACCCCTTGGGCTGGGCGGTGGCGAACACGAACAGCACCGCGGCCGTGAGCACGGTGAGGATGTTGGCGTCGAGAATGGTCCTGAAGCCCATCGCGTAACCCGAATTGACCGCCGAGCGCACTGTCTTGCCGTGGCGGACCTCCTCCTTGATGCGCTCGAAGATGACGACGTTGGCATCGGCGGCCACGCCGATCGTGAGGATCATGCCGGCGATGCCCGGCAGGGTGAGCGTGACCGGGATGACGTTGAACAGGCCCCAGAGCAGGATGCCGTAGACCAGCAGCGCGAGGTCGGCGACCAGGCCGAGGAAGCGGTAGTAGAGGAGCATGTAGACGAAGACCAGGCCGAGGCCGATGAGGCCGGCGATGAGCCCCTGGTCGAGTGAGTCCTTGCCCAGCGTGGCCGAGACCTGCTGCTGGAAGGCGGGCTCGAGCTTGACCGGCAGGGCGCCGGTCCTGAGCACGAAGGCGAGGTCCTTGGACTCCTGGATCGTCATGTTGCCGCCGCTGATCTCGGCGCCGCCGCTGATGCCGTCGCGCAGCGTCGGGTCGTTGTAGTCGATCATCGGGTCCGACTCCATGACGTTGTCGAGCACGATTGCGAACGTCTGCGGCGCGTTCTTGAGGAGGCCGCTCCGGTACAGCTCGCGGGTGATCTGCTGGAACGTCTTGTTGCCCTCGCTCGTGAACTCGATGAGCACGTTGGGCTTGCTCGTCTGGCTGCTGAAGCCGGCGCGGGCGCCGGAGACGGCGTCGCCGGTCATGGCCGCCGGGCGCCTGTAGACGTACCAGGCTTCGGGCTGGCCGCTGGCCTCGTCAGCCGGGCTCTGGACCAGGGCGTAGTCGGCGGTGGTGCCCTCGACGCCCAGCTGCTCGACCTCAGCCTTGGCGACGCCCTGGCGGCGGAGCTCCTTGAGGGCCGCCGCCTTGCTCTCCAGTGGGCCGACGGGCCGCGACTCGGCGTCGTCCTTGAAGAACTCGAGCTGGGCCGTCTTGCCGATGATGGCGAGCGCCTGTTGAGGGTCCTTGATGCCGGGGAGGGAGATCGAGATCTGGTCGGTGCCCTGCGTCTGGATCTGCGACTCGGTGACCCCGAGCCCGTTGACGCGGCGGTCGAGGATGCCGACCGTCTGGTCGAGCTCCGCGGTGGAGGGGGGCTTGCCGGCGGCGGTCCGGGCCGTGTAGACGATCTCCAGGCCGCCCTGCAGGTCGAGGCCGAGACGCGTCTTCTCGCCCGGCGGGATGATGTAGTACAGCGAGGCCGCCATCAGGGCGGCCATCACCAGCATGATGATGAGGTTTCTGTGCGTTCTCAAAGGCTCACGGCGCCGACGGCCCCATCTGGGGTCGTCAGGCGGTAGAGACTACCGGACGATACTGGCCGGCGCAACTTGCCCCGCGGACGCGCGGCCCGTGCCTCGCGGACCGCGCGCGGTGCCCGGCGGCTCGGCTGTGCGGCGACCCTCAGCGGTCCCGCAGGAAGCTCGGGATGTCGAGCACGTCGTCGTCGACGTCGAACTTCGGCTTGCTCTCCTCGGCGAAGAGCGGCGTCCCCTTGGGCTCACGCGCGGCCGCCTCGCGTTGCGGATGCGCGACGGCCGTGGCGTCGCGGTCGAAGCCCGTGGCGATCACCGTGACCCGGACTTCGTCGCCCAGGGCGGGGTCGATGACCGCGCCGAAGATGATGTTGCAGTCGGTGTCGGCGGCGCTCGAGATGATCTCCGCCGATTCGTTGATCTCGAAGAGGCCGAGGTCGCTGCCGCCGGTGATGTTGAGCAGGATGCCGCGCGCGCCCTCGACGCTCGCCTCGAGGAGCGGCGAGCTGATCGCCGCGCGGGCCGCCTCGACGGCGCGGTTCTCGCCCCCGGCGACGCCGATGCCCATGAGGGCGGAGCCGGCGTCCTTCATGATCGTGCGTACGTCGGCGAAGTCCAGGTTGATGAGCCCCGGGACGGTGATGAGGTCGGTGATGCCCTGCACGCCCTGACGCAGCACGTCGTCGGCGACCTTGAAGGCCTCGATGACGGACGTGCGGCGCTCGACCACCTGCAGAAGGCGGTCGTTGGGGATGATGATGAGCGTGTCGACCTTCTCCCTCAGCTCCTGGATGCCCTCTTCGGCCTGGCGGGCGCGGCGCTTGCCCTCGAAGGCGAACGGCCGCGTGACGACCCCCACGGTGAGCGCCGCCAGCTCCTTCGCCAGCTCGGCGATGACGGGCGCCGCACCTGTCCCCGTACCCCCGCCCTTGCCGGCCGTCACGAACACCATGTCGGCGCCCTTGATGGCGTCGCGGAGCTCGTCCTTGCTCTCCATGGCGGCTTGATAGCCGATCGTGGGGTTGGCGCCGGCGCCGAGGCCGCGGGTGATCTTGCTGCCGATATGGATCTTGACGTCGGCGTCGCACATCTGCAGCGCCTGGGCGTCGGTGTTGACGGCGATGAACTCGACACCGCGGAGGCCCGCGTCGACCATCCGGTTGACGGCGTTGGTGCCGCCGCCGCCGACGCCGACCACCTTGATCACGGCGAGATAGTTCGCTGAAGCGTCCATCATGGTACTGACCCTCCTGTCGCGGTCGAGACTCGCCGTCTAGGCCCTGGAGAAACCCTCGAGTCTCGCTTGAGAGTACGTGTCGTCCCTGCGAGCCGAGAACCCCAAGAAGGCCGGTCACCAGCGGTTCTGCGAGGCTGACCGCAGGCGTGACGCAGCCCGAAGCCAGCCGTGGACTTAACATACTGAGGCCCCTGTGGGGTGTCAATCGACGGCGCCGGCGAAGCCCCGTCACCCCGGGGTTCAAGCGCAGCTTGAGGAACGCCCTCAAGCATCACTGGAGGATCGGGCGCGCCAGGACGCTCTCGGGGGTCGAGACGTCGATCGAGGTGCAGCTCTCCCCGGCGGCGACGTACCTGGCGAGCACGGCGCGGAGCGCCAATGCCTTGGCGAGGGGACGCGAGCCGTCGCCCCACGCGACGGCGAGGCCATCCTCGAAGTGCAGCCTGATGGTGCCGCCGGGCGTCACCCTGACGACCGCGAGCCGGGCGCGCAGCGCCCGCGGCAGCGTCCCGATGACGCGCAGCGCGGCGCGCGGC
>JBAZPK010000109.1:0-7818 GCA_041648235.1 Thermoleophilia bacterium | reverse complement strand
GCCAGTTCGCGCCCAGGCGGTCGTAGCACCAGATCACGGCGACCATGAGCCCGAGCATCCACACCAGGTACACGAGGGCGAAGAGCACCCACCACTCGGGGCGCGACGGGTCCCGGGGCGTGACGCCGCCGCTGGGCACCGCCGGGTGCCCGAGCGGCAGCCAGCCGAGGCCGAAGACGAGCGCCGCCGGGAGCGCGGCCAGCGCCACGGCGGCCACCGAGACCAGCGTGCGAAGCGGGCGGCGGGCGGGCACCGTCTCAGGGCCCTTCGCCGAGGAAACGCGCCATGAGCACCTCGTCGTAGTAGCGGCCCGCGCGTTCGTACTGCGCCGTGCGCAGCCCCTCGCGCGCGAAGCCGTGGTGGGTGTAGAAGTCCAGCGCCCGGCGGTTGCCCGGCAGGACGCCGAGCGCCACCTTGATGATGCCCCGATCCGCCGCCCAGGAGACACCGGCCTCGAGAAGGGCACCCCCGAGGCCGAGGCCGCGCCACTCGCGGGCGACGCTCATGCCCAGCCAGGCCACGTGGGCGGAGCTGGCGTGGGCCTCGGGGTGCAGGCCCAGGTTGCCGGCGAGCTCGCCGTCCACGGTGGCGACCAGCAGCAGCCCCCGCGGGTCGGCGAGCGTGTCGGCGATGCGGCGGCGCCACACGCCGGCCCCGAACTGCCCGGGGAGCATGAGGAGCGTGACCTCCGGCTCGGCGGCGACGGCGTCGAGCAGGCGCGTGAGCGGGCGCGCGTCGTGGACCCGCGCCGAGCGGATCCGCGCCACGCGCCCGCCGGCCAGAGCCGCGCTGAGCTCGCCGCCGAGGCTGGCCACGCGGCGCCCCCTCGCCTACTTCTCCAGCTTGAGCTCGCTGCGCTCCTCGATGGCGGCCTGCGCCGCGGCGAGGCGGGCCACCGGCAGCCGGAACGGCGAGCAGCTCACGTAGTCCATCCCCGCCCGGTGGCAGAACTTGACCGTCGCCGGGTCGCCGCCCTGCTCGCCGCAGATGCCCACCTTGAGGCCGGGCCGCGTGGAGCGGCCGCGCTCGATGCCGATCGTCACGAGCTGCCCGACGCCGTCGACGTCGAGCGTCGCGAAGGGGTCGGCCGGCCAGATGTCCTTCTCCTCGCTGACGTACAGCGGGAGGAACTTGCCCGCGTCGTCGCGCGAGACGCCGAAGGTCATCTGCGTGAGGTCGTTGGTGCCGAAGCTGAAGAAGTCGGCGGCTTCGGCGATGCGGTCGGCCGTGAGCGCCGCGCGCGGGATCTCGATCATCGTGCCCACCAGGTAGTCGACCGAGACGCCCTGCTCGGCGAACACCTCGGCGGCCACGGCGCGCACCAGCCCGGCCTGGTCCTCGAGCTCCTTCTTGATCCCGACCAGCGGGATCATGATCTCCGGGCGCACGGCGACGCCCTCCTTCTTGACGATGCAGGCGGCCTCGAGGATGGCACGCGCCTGCATGCGCGTGATCTCCGGGTAGGCGACGCCGAGGCGGCAACCGCGGTGGCCGAGCATCGGGTTGACCTCCTTGAGGTCCTCCACCTTGGCGGCGATCTCCTGGGGGCTCACCCCCATCGCCTCGGCGACCTGCTTCTGCTCCAGCTCGGTGTGCGGCATGAACTCGTGCAGCGGCGGGTCGAGCGTGCGGATCGTGACCGGGCGCTCGCCCATCACGCGGAAGATGCCGGCGAAGTCGTCCCGCTGCATGGGCAGCAGCTTGGCGAGCGCCTTCTCGCGCTTCTCGGCCGACTCCGCGAGGATCATCTCGCGTACCGCCGTGATGCGCTCGCCGCCGAAGAACATGTGCTCGGTGCGGCACAGGCCGATGCCCTGGGCGCCGAACTCGATGGCGTTGGCGCTCTGGTCGGGCTGGTCGGCGTTGGCGCGCACCAGGAGGCGGCGCTCGGCGTCGGCCCACTTCATCATGTCGGCGTAGTACTTGAAGGTCTGCGAGTCCTCGGGCTTCAGCGAGCCCTCGAGGAGCACCTGGAGGACCTCGCTCGGGTGGGTCTCGAGCTGGCCGACGATGACCTCGCCCGTGAAGCCGTCGATGGAGAGCCACTCGCCCTCGTGCACCACGGCCTCGCCCACGGTGATCGTGCGCGCCCGGTAGTCGATGTCGAGAGCCTCGCAGCCGACCACGCAGACCTTGCCCATCTGCCGGGCGACGAGCGCGGCGTGGCTCGTCATCCCGCCGCGCGCCGTGAGGATGCCCTCGCTCACGGTCATGCCGCGGATGTCGTCGGGGCTCGTCTCGACGCGCACCAGCAGGACCTGCTTGCCGGCGGTCTTCATGGCGTCGGCGTCGCCGGCGTTGAAGGCCACCTGCCCGGCGGCGGCGCCGGGGCCGGCGGCCAGGCCCTTGGCCAGGACCCGGCCCTCCTCGACCGCGGCCCGCTTGCTGGCCGGCGAGAAGATCGGCCGCAGGAGCTGGTTGAGCTGCTCCGGCTCGACCCGCATGAGCGCCTCCTCGGGCGTGATCATGCCGGCCTCGCACAGGTCGACGGCGATGCGGATCGCCGCCAGGCCGGTGCGCTTGCCGTTGCGCGTCTGGAGCATGTAGAGGCGGCCCTTCTCGACCGTGAACTCGAAGTCCTGCATATCGCGCAGCTCGCGCTCGAGCGTCTGGCGCACCTCGAGGAGCTGCTCGTAGGCCGGCGGGAAGACCTCTGCGAGCTCGCTCACGGGGCGCGGCGTGCGCACCCCGGCGACCACGTCCTCGCCCTGGGCGTTGACGAGGAACTCGCCGTAGAAGACGTCCTCGCCGGTAGCCGGGTCGCGCGTGAAGGCGACGCCCGTCCCCGACTCGTCCCCGGTGTTGCCGTAGACCATGGTCTGCACGTTGACCGCCGTGCCCCAGCTGTCGGGGATGCCGTAGAGGCGGCGGTAGGCCACGGCGCGGTCGTTGCCCCAGCTCCCGAAGACGGCGCTGATCGCGCCCCAGAGCTGCTGCCGGGGGTCGTCCGGGAAGTCGCTGCCGGTGCGCTCCTTGACCGCCGCCTTGAAGCTGGCCACGAGGGCCTTGAGGTCGGCGGCGTCGAGCTCGGTGTCGAACTGGACGCCCTTGGCCTCCTTGGCCGCTTCGAGGAGCTCCTCGAAGGGGTCGCGCTCGTCCTCGTGCTCGGGCTTGCAGCCCAGCACCACGTCGCCGTACATGGAGACGAAGCGCCGGTAGCAGTCGTAGGCGAAGCGCGGATTGGCGGTGGCGGCGATGACGCCCTCGACGGTGGAGTCGTTGAGCCCCAGGTTGAGGATCGTGTCCATCATCCCCGGCATCGAGGCGCGGGCCCCGGAGCGTACCGAGATGAGCAGCGGGTCGCCGGCGTCGCCAAAGGCTTTGCCGGTGTCGGCCTCGAGCGCGGCGAGCGCTTCCTCGACCTGCCCTTCCACTCCCTCGGGGTAGCCGCCGCCGGCGGAGTAGTGGTTGCAGACCTCGGTCGTGATCGTGAAGCCGGGTGGTACCGGCAGCCCGATGCGCGTCATCTCGGCGAGGTTGGCGCCCTTGCCGCCGAGGAGCTCGCGCATCTCCTTGTCGCCTTCGCTGAACCCGTAGACCCACTTGCTCGCCATCTGCTTCTCCCGGAAGGTGGTTCGCTCTCCTACGCCTGCCCCAGCGGCAGGCGACTGAACTCGCCGATCTGGCCGACGAGGGCCGTCACGGCGGCAAGCTGTGCGAGCCGGTTGGCGCGCAACGCGTCGTCCCTGTCCATCACGAGGACGGCGCCGAAGTAGCGGTCGACGGCCGGCCGCAGGCCGGCCGCAGCCTTGATCGCGCTCTCCAGCTCGAGATGCCCGAGCGCGTCGAGCAGCGGCCCGCGCGCCGCCTCGAAGGCCGCGGCCAGCTCGCGCTCGGCGTCGTCGCGGAACAGGGCCGGGTCGACGGAGCCGGACCCGGCCGCCGGGCCCTTGGCGGCCAGCGCCGCGCAGCGGTTGTAGGCCGTGACGGCGTCCTCGAAGAAGCTCTGCCCGGCGAGGGCGGCGAAGGCCCGCGCCCGCGCCGCCAGGGCCGGCAGGTCGGCGGCCGGGGCGGCGAGCGCCGCCTCGACGCTCGGGAAGGGCAGGCCCTCCTCGAGCAGCAGCACCTGCAGGCGCTCGCGCACGAAGGCGGCGGTCTCGCCGCGGATCGCCGCGCGGCGGGCGTCGCCGAGGCCGCCGGCGCCCTGGAGCTCGAACTGGTCGAGCGCCGAGTCGAGCAGCCCGGCGACGGGAAAGCGCAGCGCGTACTCGAGGGCGATGCGCACGATGCCCATGGCAGCCCGGCGCAGGCCGTACGGGTCGCGGGAGCCGGAGGGCTTCTCGCCCGCCACCCAGGCGCCGACGATGTTGTCGGCCTTGTCGGCCACGGCGAGCAGCGCGCCGGCGACGCTCGAAGGCAATGGGGCCGTGGCCGAGAGCGGGCGGAAGTGCTCGCCCACGGCGGCGGCGACCGCCTCACCGAGGCCGCCCGAGGCGGCGTAGATGCCGCCCATCGTGCCCTGGAGCACCGGGAACTCGATCACCACCTGGCTCACGAGGTCGGCCTTGGCCAGCCGCGCGGCGGCGCGCAGCGTCTCGGCCAGCGCCGCCTCCGAACCGTTGCCGCCGGGGGAGGCGCCTCCGGCGCCCGGCCCGGCGGCCAGGCCGGCGACGAGCCCGCCGAGGCGCGCCGCCTTGTCGGCCAGCGAGCCCAGCTTCTCGTGGAACACCACGTCGCCGAGGCGCGCGGCCATGGCCTCGAGGCCCTCGGCGAGGTCGCGGTCGTAGGCAAACTCGGCGTCGGCGAGGCGGCCGTCGAGCACCCGCCGGTTGCCCCGCGTGACGAGCTCGGCCGCCTGGGGGCCGGCGTTGCTGACGTAGAGGAACGCCGGCAGCAGGCGGCCCCCGGCGTCCCGCACCGGGAAGTACCGCTGGTGGCTCTGCATGGCCGTCACCAGCACCTCGTCGGGCAGGCGCAGGTGGCGCTCGTCGAAGGTGCCGCGGGCGACGCTCGGCCACTCGGCCAAGTAGACGGCCTCGGCAAGCACGTCGCCGGGGTCCGACCACGCCCCACCGGTGGCCGCCGCCTGCTCGTCGAGCCCGGCGCGGATGAGGCGCCGGCGCTCCTGCTGGGCGACGATCACGTGTTGCGCCGCGAGCTGCGCCTCGTAGGTGTCGGCGGCCGCGACGGCCACGGGGGCGCCGAGCACGCGGTGCCCCTGCGTGACGTCGCCGACCGGCAGCCCGTAGAACCTCGCCGGCACCGTCTGGGCGCCGAGCTTGCAGACCAGCCAGCGCAGCGGCCGCGAGAAGCGCAGGTAGTCATCGGCGCCCTCGGGCTTGGCGCCCCAGCGCATCCCGCGCGGGATCTGCAGGCCGGTGACGAGGCGCGCGATCAGCGCCGGCAGGACTTCGCCGGCGGCGCGGCGCTCGGCCTCCACCCGCACCACGGCGAACTCGGTGCCGCCGGCGACCTCCCGGCGCACGTCCTCGGGCTGCGCCCCGCGCGAGCGCGCGAACCCCAGCCCGGCCTTGGTCAGCCCGCCCTCGGCGTCAAAGGCGATCTCGGCCTTGGGGCCGCGGAAGTCGTCGGTGCGGGCGAGCTGCCGCTCGGGCACGCCGGCCACGAGCACGGCGATGCGCCGCGGCGAGACGAGGGCGCGCACGGCGGCGCCGGCGTCCAGCAGGCGCTCCTCCTCGAGAAGCTTCCGCGCCAGCCCCGGCGCATCCCCGGCGCCCTCGAGCTGCCGGACGACCGACTCGCAGAGCTTGTACGGCAGCTCCTCGCAGCCGATCTCGATCAGCAGGGTGCTCATCCGACCACCTCGAGGTAGAGCCCGGCCACTTTGCGCGCCAGATCGCGCACCCGGCCGATGTGCAGGGTCCGGTCGGTGACGCTGATCACGCCGCGGGCGTCGAGCATGTTGAAGGCGTGGCTGCACTTGAGCACCTGGTCGTAGGCCGGGATCGGCAGGCCGGCGGCCAGGCAGCGCTCGGCCTCGGCCTCGTGCTCGCGGAAGTGCCGGTAGAGCATCTCCGTGTCGGCCACCTCGAAGTTGTAGCGGCTGAACTGGCGCTCGTTCTCGCGGTAGACGTCGCCGTAGGTGATGGTGACCGTCTCGCCGCCCTCATCCCAGCGCGACCACACGAGGTCGAAGACGCTGTCGACGCCCTGCAGGTACATGGCGAGGCGCTCGAGGCCGTAGGTGATCTCCACCGTGATGGGGTCGAGGTCGACGCCGCCGAGCTGCTGGAAGTAAGTGAACTGGGTGGCCTCCATGCCGTCGACCCAGACCTCCCAGCCCTGGCCCCAGGCGCCCAGCGTGGGGCCCTCCCAGTTGTCCTCGACGAAGCGCACGTCGTGCTCGCGCAGGTCGATCCCGAGGGCCTCGAGCGAGCGCAGGTAGACGTCCTGGATGTCGGCCGGGGAGGGCTTGATGACCACCTGGTACTGGTAGTAGTGCCCCAGGCGGTACGGGTTCTCGCCGTAACGGCCGTCGGCGGGCCGCATCGACGGCTCGACGTAGGCAGCCCGCCAGGGCCGCGCGTCGAGGCAGCGCAGGAAGGTGGCGGGGTTGAACGTGCCGGCCCCGACCTCGGTGTGGTAGGGCTGCATCACGACGCACCCCTGCCCCTCCCAGTAGGCCTGCAGGCGGCCGATGATGTGCTGGAAGGTGGGAAGGTCGTTCCCGGCGTCTTCTGCGCGTGCGTGCGTGTTCACATGACCTCCGCGTCCGGTGGCCGATACTAGCAGAGCGACCGCCGGGGCGTAACCGGGCCCGGGCGCCGCCGGCGGCGGCCGGGGCGACGGGCGTTCTATGGTCGCGCCAGCGGCGCGGCGAGTACACTGGAAGCGGCCAAAGCGTGCACACACACGCGCCGGCCGAGCGGGGCCGGCGCGACAGCGACGCGAGCGACGCGCCCCGTCGCCCGCGCGGCGTCGCACCTCCGTGCTCCACTGTGTACCAGGCCAGCGCCGTGGCTCTTTGGAGTTGGAGTTGCCCCGGTTTCGTGGACACCTGACGATTGGGAGGACAAGCTCCCGCGAAAGGAGTTCACATGGGGAGGACGAGACCGCCCTACACGCCGGAGTTCCGGGCTGAGGCGGTGCGCCTGGCACGCTCGTGCGGCCGAGGAGGTCGTAGCTCGGAGTGGTGGTGGTTATCCATTACGCGTCCACCACCAGGTTGACCACCATGCTGGAAGGGATTGCGACCAATCAGTCTATGCCTGGCAACACCACCGAGCTGCCATCGGCGGCCTTTCTCAACTCAAGAGGGCCTATTCGAATACCGCGAATCCACTGCCACAAGACAAGATGGCCGTTCGAAGGTTGATACTCGAAGCTCACCCTGTGGTCATCTCCGGTCTCCCCCACGAGCGTGCGGCCACGGCGCTCGAGCCGGCACCAGGCAACCGCGTTACCCGCAACCAAAGCAATGTATACGTATCCGTCGTCCGTCCGTCTGATCAGCGAGCCCGTGTCTGGTGGCTTTCCCTCGACATTCCACACGCCGGTGAACGGGTCTCCGTCGCTGATGAGGCCGCTCAGATAGACGGCTACCAGGAGAGCAACGACGACTGCCCCAGTCAGTCCCACTCGTATCAACGTGCGCTTGCTCACGACACCATCTCCCTCGGCAGCGTAGTCGCGTCAATTCGCATTACCAATTCCCGCTCTTCACCGTCTGAATCGAAGATCATGTGTCAGTCTGTCGCGCCGACTTGACAGCTAGCAAGCCCGGTCATCGACTAGTGTCCTGAGTCGTTGATCCGCTGACAATACTGAGCGAGGCTCTCAAGGATCTCGTCGGCAGTCTTGTGCCAGATGAACGGCCGCGGGTTCTCGTTCCAGCCCGTGATCCAGGTGCGGATCGAG
>JBAZPK010000108.1:0-7860 GCA_041648235.1 Thermoleophilia bacterium | reverse complement strand
GCTCAGGCGCTCACGGGTGCATCGCGTCGTACATGTTCGTGAGCAGCGTGTAGGTGTCGTACGGGCGCCAGCTGTGGCCACCGTTGGGGCCGTACTGGATGTCGGCGTCGGCGGCCGGGCCGCTGGTCGTCAGCAGGTACTGCTCCAGCAGCTCGACGGCGTTGTTGAGGAAGTAGTTGTCGTCGTCGCCGGCGAAGACGTGCAGGCGGCCGGCGAGCTGGGGGCCCAGGGTCGCCCAGTCGTCCTGCAGGCGGATCCGCAGGTCCATGGGCCGCCAGGCCTCAGCCACGGCGTGGTCGATCGCGCCCGTCTGCTTGTCCCAGATCGGCGCCGGGTACCCGTCGGCGCCTTGCGGCCCGTAGACCGCCTGCCAGATGTCCCACTGGCCCCAGCCCGAGCGCCCGCTGGTGCCCAGGGCGAGCTCGAAGTGGTTCTCCTGCTCCATCGTCAGCCGCGTATCGCCGGAGATGCTGCGGGACGCCGGCCGGGGGACGCCCACCCACTCGCTCTGGTTGAAGTAGGCGTTGGCGTCCTCGTAGACGTTCACGAGCTGGTGGAAGCGGAAGTCGACGGGGTCCGGTGAGAAAACCCACACGCCCTGGTAGAGCTGCGGATAGAAGATCATCTGGGCGAGCACTTCCCAACCGCCGGTGGAGCCCCCCGTGAGCGTGCGGCCCCAACGCTCGGCCACCGTGCGATAGGTGGCGTCGATGGCCGGGATCAGCTCCTGCGTGATGGCGTCCCCGTACGGCCCCAGGTTGGCCGAGTTCACCGCGTAGGAGTCGTCGTAGTAGGGGTTCTCGTGGCGCATGGTCACCACGATCATCCGCGGCGTGTCGGGCTTCACCCACCATTTCGAGAAGGCGTTGCCGAGGTCCTCGCGGAACGAGTACGGGCTCGGGCCCGGGTAGTGGCCGTGCTGGTAGACCACCGGGTAGCGGTCGGCAGAGGCCTCGTAGCCTTCGGGGAGCAGCACGTTGGCCGCGATGTAGATCGGCCTACCCCAGAACGCGGAGAGCAGCTCGCTCCTGATCTTGAGGTGCTTCACATGTACGGAGTCGGGCGGGTTGCCCTGCTGGGAGGTACCTCCCGGCGGCACCGGGTCCTCCGGCTCGATGACCTGGTCGAGGACGAGCCTGACGTTCGCCGCGCGCGCCGGGTCCAGGTGCACCCGCTTCACCGCGCTGTAGAGATTGCCGGGCGAGGTGAACGGGTCCTGCCCGTCGCCCCCCGGCAGGTGCAGCCACACCACGGAGCCGTCGGAGCGATCGAACTTCGTGTAGACGTTGAAGAACGCCTGCACGAAGTAGTCGCCGGCGGGGAGCTGGCGAAGCGAGGTCACCGGGTAGCCGTACACGCCGGGCCCGGAGCCGAGGGTGAACGGCACTCCAGGCCTGACCGCGGAGACATCCTTGCCGAAGAAGGGGACCCCGGTGGTGTCGATCTGGAAGCGGGGTTCGTCCGCGTCGCTCCGCGTGACGATGACGTAGGCGCGGCCCGTCAGCGGAGCGGAGGCGACGCCGCTGGGGATCGTGATCTTGAAGCTCAGCGACCGGTCGTCCGGCCCGCTCCCGCTGGCGCCGGCCGCGAGGCCGACCAGCACCACGGCGGCGAGCGCCGTGATCGCAAGTACCGATAGTAGTCTCGTGCGCATCTTGCCCTCCCAGTCCGACGCAGCTCTCTGGTCCCCGCGGAGCGCCTCCCAGCCTGCCGGAGGCGATCGCGGCGGCGAGCCGGGAGTCGCTCTGCGTCGCCGCCGCGCCCTCTGCGCCCGCCCTCCTGCCGTCCTTCGGCAGTGGCCCGACTCTATCGCCACCTCAACGGTGATCTGACGGGCGAGAAAGGGCATCCCTCCGGGCCCACCTCGAGGGCGTGCGAGCCGCCTACGCCTCCCGGCTGATCCGCCGCAGCAACGCCGTCAGGCGCGTCCGCAGCGCCGTAGAAAGCAGGTGGCGCAGGTCGAGCGGCGGGTCGAGCAGCTGCAGGAGCTCCTGCTCGAGGCCCGCGAGCGTGTCACGGTCGTCGTGCGGGTGGACGGCGACGGAGAGGTGCTCGCGCATCCATTCGCTGAGGGCCCGCTCGGACGCGGGCGTGATGAGCATCGGCCCCTGCACCACGACGTCGAGCTGGTCGAAGAGGATGGCGGCGAGCGCCCAGCGGAAGGTCGACGTACGCACCTTGCCGCCGAGGTGCATCTCGCCGATACGGTTGCCCAACGTGTCGGCATTGTGCCTGCCGGAGGGCCACTTCGTAGCTCCGGCCTGCCCGACAGACACGCGCCCGGCGGGAAGCTCGAGCCCGAGCCCACGAGTAAGGTCGGCGGCGCCGGCCTCGTCGACCCACCAGGCATAGAGGCCCGGCCGCTCGAGGCAGGCGAGGCCGGCGGGCCAGTCACGGACGCGCACCGGCGCGGGCGACTCGTCGAGAGCGGCGATGGCCGTCCAGGCGTCGCGCTCTTCCCAGCGGGGGGCCTCACGTGCGGGCTCGGCAGTCACCGAGGGCGCGGTGCCCTCGCCCTCCTCGGCCATCCCCTGGCTGCGGTCGATCACGGCGTCCTCCTGAGTGTGACGACGGGCGTTCCAGATACGCCGGGTCCGCCGGCCCGCTGCGGCGTGGTCGGACCCACCTACGGAACACCCGCGACGCGGGTCAGTCAAGTGGCCTTCGGTGCACCTGCGCGGTCGGCGGGGAGCCGGCAAAGGCGGGACCCGCCCATCTCAGTCCGACCCCTCACCTCCCGGCTCGCGCCGAGCCGTCCTCTACTCGTCGCATCGACGGTGCCGAACAGGAGGGAACGCCATGCTGGTCCGCCGCCTCATGCTCGCCATCCTGCTTGCGCTCGCCGGCTCTGGGCTCGCGGCGCTGGCGGCGGCCTCGCCGGCCTCCGCCGCCGCCTTCACCCCCCACGGCATCTGGGCGGCCGGCCTGGGAACGGCTCCCGACAGCGACCGCTGGGTCGACGTCGCCAAGGCCCGGGACGGCTCGCTCTACGCCGCCGGCGCGTTCGACTTCAAGTGGTTCTCCACCGCCGGCGACACGCGCAGCGTCGCCCTCGCCAAGTACGCGACGTCTGGCGCGCCTCTGGTTGCGCACCTGGCTCGAGAAGACCGGGACGATCGAGTACCCCGAGGCCCGCGCCGTGGACGGCGAGGTCAACGCGGTCGTGGCGGGCTCCGGCAACCCCGGCGTGGTCACGTGGGTACACGGCTTCGTCGTCAAGTGGGACCGCCGCGGCGCCCGCCGGTGGGTGCGGCTCAGCTACAACTCGCTCACGAAGATGGCCTCCTGGAGCGACGTCGTCTGCTCCTCGGCCGGCGCGATCTGGGTGGGCGGCTCGAGCAAGACGAGCGGTGGTGACTGGACGTTCCGCGTGCGCCGCTACGGCGCGGCCGGGGCGACCGTCTGGACCAGCGACTGGATGGGCTTCAAGGGCCTCGGCGGCGGCTGCCAGGCGCTCTGCCTCGGCAAGACCGGCCTGTTTGCCGGCGGGTCCTACCAGACGGCGGCGGCTGGAGTGAACGCCGCCGCCGTGAAGTACATCCGCTAGACGCACGGAGGCGCCCGCGCGGCCGCAGGATGAATCGGGCGCGGGCGGGCGCGGGCGCTACTTGAGGCGCCGCAGGCGCACCTCGTCGCCGGGCGCTATGCCCAGCACCTCGGCGGCCGAGCCGGCGTTGACCGCCACGGCCACCTGGCCGTAACTGTCCACGAGGATGACGATGTCGCTTGGGCGCACCGAGAAGAAGGTGCGGGCGATGCGCGCCAGGAAGCGCTCGCTGCCGCGCAGCAACTCCACCGTCTCGCCGAGCCCGGCCTTCTCGAGCCGCTCGGCGTCGAGGTTGAGCGCGACGTTGCCGAAGCGGTCCACGAGCACCGCTGTGGCGGTGAGCCCGTCGCGGTGCCCGCGCGGCGCCGGCAGCTCGAGTGCCACGAGCTCGGCCGGGTCGAAGGCCCGGCCGACGACTTCGAGCGGCAGCCCGGCGGCGAGGCGGGCCGCGACCGGCGCGAAGATGTCGCGACCGTGGAAGGTCGCCGAGAGCGGGCCCAGCCAGAGCTCCTCATTGGTGAGCTCGTGGACTTCGGCGACGCCGCCGTCGGCGGCCGCGGCCAAGGTGAGGAGGCCGTTGTCCGGGCCCACGAAGATGCCCTCGCCGGCGCTGCGCAGGGCGATCGCCCGCCGCGGCCCTCCCACCCCCGGGTCGACGACCGCGAGGTGGACGGCGCGCTCAGGCATGTAGGGCAGCGTGTTGCGCAGGATCAGGGCGCCGGCCAGGATGTTGCGCCCGGGCATCCCGTGGGTGACGTCGATCACGCGGACCTCGGGGGCGACGCGCGCGATCACCGCCCGGCAGGTGCCGGCGAAGTCGTCCGTGTAGCCGTAGTCGCTGAAGAAGCAGATCGGTCGCATGGCACCCGCAACCTACGACGTGAGGCGCGGGAACGCAACGTCCGGGAGGGCGGCGGCGGCCCTTCGGCCTCCGCCGCCCTCCCGGGGATCCAGCTTGGCGCGGTCCCCGCGCCACGACGGGGCGGCCGCAGCCGCGCCGCCTCAGCGCGGCCTCAGCGCCGGCCCTCCCGGGCCGGTGCCCGGCAGAGGCGCAGGAGCCCGGAGCGCACGCAGCGCTCCTTCGCCGCGCGCCGCTGCCGGCCCTCGCGCCCCGCGATCCGCTCGGCGTTCTCGATCCGCTGCCGTGTGTAGTCTGTGCCGATCATCGTGAACATCGTCTCCCCCATCCTCTCCGGGATCACCCCATGATCCGCCGTCAGGCGCGCGACGGCGTCAGCCGTTGGGCTTGGTCGCGCGCACGAACCCACTGACGAGCCGCACGCCGTCGGGTAGCGCCGGCGCGCCGCAGCACGAGCTCTCCGGCGTGCCATCGTAGACTTGGGTCACCTGGACGCCGGCGTCCTCGAAGCCGGCGTGGCGCAGCCGCGCCAGGTAGTCCCGCTCCTCCAGAGCCCCGGCAACGCAGGCTGCCCAGGCCTCCACATCGGCCAGCAGCCGCTCCGGGACACTCGAGAGATCGCCCTGGAAGAGGATGTCCGACACCGCGAAACGGCCGCCGGGTCTGAGCACGCGGAAGGCCTCAGCCAGCACGCGGTCCTTGTCGGGGGCGAGGTTGATGACGCAATTGCTGACGATCACGTCAACGCTGGCGTCGGGCAGCGGGATGTCCTCGATGTCACCCTTGAGGAACTCCACGTTGGTGGCCCCGGCCCGGCGCTGGTTCTCGCGCGCCAGGGCCAGCATCTCGTCGGTCATGTCGAGGCCGTAGGCCCTGCCCGCCGGGCCGACCCGGCGCGCCGAGAGCAGCACGTCGATACCGCCGCCGCTGCCCAGATCCAGCACGACTTCGCCGGGCCGCAGGTCGGCGAGCGCGGTCGGGTTGCCGCAGCCGAGGCTGGCGAGCACGGCCGCGGCCGGCAGGTCGCCGGTCTCGTCCCGGGCGTAGAGGCCACGGGCGAAGTCGTCCTGGGGGACCGGAGCGGCAACCTTGCCGCAGCCGCAGCCGCATGGCCGCGCCTCGGCGGCGGCCGCGGCCCGCGCGGCGTAGTGGTCGCGGATCTTGCCCTTGAGGTCTGCGTCGCTCCCGATGCCGCCCATGACGTCCTCCCGTCCGATCACCTGAACCGACCCGACCGCTGAAGGTCAAATCAACTTCGTTCGCTGTCATCATACAGCCAAGAAACTTGATGTCAACACCAAATCAAGAATAGTTGTGGTACGATGCGCAGCAATGGAAGCCTCGGCCCCAACACCTCAGAGCGACGTGGCCCCTTCCCGCATCGAGGCTGCGGCCTGCTCGTGCGGCGCGCCCGCGCCGACCGGCGACGCGGCGCCGTGCTGCGCCGTCCCCGTCGCCGACACCGCGGCGCGCCTGGCCCGCATCGCCAAAGCCCTCGGCGACCCGATCCGCCTGGGCATGCTGAGCGTCATGGCCCAGGGCCGCGCCTGCTGCGGCTTCCCGGACCCCGCGGCCCGCGGCGTCCCCGGCGCCGACGAGCCCGAGGGCATCTGCGTGTGCGAGTTCCAGGAGCAGTTCGGCCTTGCGCAGTCCAAGGCCTCGTACCATCTGCGGGTGCTCAAGGAGGCCGGCCTGGTGCGCGAGCAGACGCGCGGCAAGTGGAGCTTCTACGCCGTCGAGCGCGAGGCGCTCGCCCAGGCGCTGGGCGAGATCCAGGAGCTGGCCGGGGTCTGACGCGCGCGGGCGGGGCGGCGGCGCACCCTCGGTGTGCCTGCACGCCGGCGGGAACGTACGCTCGGGCGGCGAGGCTCAGGCCAGGCCGCAGGCGGCCGTGACGATCGCCGCCACGAGGCCGGCAGCCGTGTGCTCGCTGGCCTCTATCGCCACCGGCAGGCCCAGCTCGCGTAGCGTCTCACTGGTCACCGGCCCGATGGAGCACAGGCGGGCGCCGGAGAGCCGCTCGGCGAGCGGCCGGCCGGCGCCTCCCTTGCCCACTGCGCTCTCAGCCGCCTCCATGAGCGCCACGAACTGGCTCGCGGTGCTGCTCGAGGTGAAGGTGATGAAGTCGGCGGCCTCGAGGCGCACGGCCGGCAGCTCGAGGCGCACGGCCGGCACCGTGTCGTAGACGACCAGCACGTCCACCCGGGCACCCCCGGCGCGCAGAGCGTCGGGCAGCACCGGGCGTGCCAGCCTGGCGCTCGGGAGGAGCACTCGCGCGCCCGCCGGCGCCACGCCGCGGCGCGCCAGCGCCTCCACCAGGCCCTCGGCGACGAAATCGTCGGCCATCACGTCGCAGGTCAGGCCCCGCTCTTCGAGCGCCGCCGCCGTCCGGGGGCCGACGGCCGCCAGGGTCATCCCGGCGAGGGCCGAGGCCCGGAGGCCGAGCTCGCTCAGGTAGCCGAGGAAGACGTCGACCGCGTTGGCGCTCGTGAACGCCACCAGGGCGTACTCGGGGAGCTCGTTCAGGACGATGCGGACGACTTCGTCATCAAGCGCCCGCGGCACGATCCGGATGGTGGGAGCCAGAAGCACCTCGGCGCCGAAGTGCTCGAGCGGCTCCGCCAGGGTGGCGGCCTGCTCGCGGGGGCGCGTGACGACCACGGTCATCCCCTCGAGGGGCCGCCCGCTGGTCATGTCAGAGCGCCCCGCGGACCTCGGCGAGGATGCGGTCAGCGCCGCCGGCGCGCAAGCGCTCGGCGAGCTCCCGGCCGAGTGCCTCGGGCTCGTCGGAGAGCCCGCTGAGCTCGGCGCGCACCGCCTCGCGGCCGTCCACCGAGCCGACGAAGGCGCGGAGGCGCAGCGTCCGGGCGCCATCTTCAGCGCCGGCGCGCGGCCCGGCGGCCAGCTCCGCCAGAGCGGCGATCGGCACCTGGCAGCCGCCCTCCAGGGTGCGCATGAGGCTGCGCTCGGCGCGCACCGCCAGGGCGCTCGGGCCGTGCCCCAGCGGAGCCACCAGGGCGGCCACGCGGGCGTCGTCGGCTCGCGCCTCGAGGGCCAGCGCGCCTTGGCCGACGGCCGGCAGCATCTCCTCGAAGGTGAAGGCGAAGGCCGCCAGCTCGGAACGGCCGAGCCGCGCCAGGCCGGCGGCGGCGAGGATCGTGCCGGCCATCGCCTCTTCTTCCACCTTCCGCAGGCGCGTCTGCACGTTGCCGCGGATGTCCACGAGCCGGAGGTCGGGGCGCAGCGCCAGCAGCTGCGAGCGGCGCCGCAGGCTGGAGCTGCCCACCACCGCGCCTCGCGGCAGCTCGTCGAACGTGCGCGGCGCCGGGGGGGGCGCGGCCGGCGCCGGTTCCCCGGCCGGCTCCTCGCCGGCCGGCCCCACGAACACGTCGCGCACGTCCTCGCGCTCCGTGAACGCCACGATGGCCAGCCCGTCGGGGATCTCGGTCGGCAT